>JBGPMG010000127.1:0-7573 GCA_041486815.1 Candidatus Eiseniibacteriota bacterium
CGCGCGTTCGCGCGCTCCTCAGACGCTCGACCGGAACGATTCGCGAGCAGACCCTTTCCCTGGGCGGATTGACGATCGACCCGGCGCGTCGCACGGTCGACCGCGACGGCTCCCCGGTGCCCCTCACGACGCTCGAGTTCGACCTGCTCTATTTCCTGGCGTCCCGGCCCGGCCGCGTGTTCAGCAGGGAGGCGCTCCTCGAGCACGTCTGGGGGAGCGACCGTGTCGTCGACGATCGCTCGATCGACAGCCTCGTGAGCCGCGTGCGGCGGAAGGTGGAGCCTGATCCCGCCAAGCCCCGCTACGTGGAGACGGTCTGGGGCGCCGGATACCGATTCTCCGAGCCCGCGCCGTGACGGCGGGGGCCGGCAAGCGGAGTCTCGTCTGGACGGTGGCGGCTGTCTTTTTCCTGACGGCCGCTTTGGGCACGCTGCTCCAATGGCTCCTCGCGATGACGGTGCTCCAGCCGCTGGAGGCTCGCGAGGCCCGATCACGCGCCGAATTGGTTGCGGTGAGCACCGCGTCGGAGATCGCGACCGGCGGCGGTGACCTTCGAGGGGCCGACTTGGATTCCCTTCTGGCGAAGCGCCGAGGCGCCATGGGCGGGCGCCCCGACTGGATCGCGTTCCGGCGGCCGGACGGCACGGTGGTCAGCGATCCGCCGGGTCGCTCGGACCTCATCGCGAGAGCGCTCCGGACTCCGGCCTCGGCGAGCGGCGTGATCGAGGTGCAAGGACCCTCGGGACCCACGCGCGGGCCCACGCGGTTCGAAATCCTCGCGAGGCGCCCCGTGCAGCGAGGGAAGCAGCCCCTTGGCGATCTATTCGTCATCCGCCCGACATTCCAGCGAGGCGGCCCGTGGAATTTCAGCTCACCTACGTCGCTCCTCTTCCTGCCCATCTCGGTCATCGCCTCCGCCATATCGGGCCTGATCATCGTGCGCCTCCTTTCGAGACGTCTGCGCTCGATCGAGAAGTTTGCAAGCCTGGTGGCCGAAGGCGATCTCTCGGCGAGGATCGGGGACACGAGCGGGGACGAGATCGGACGGATCGCGTCGCGGCTCGACCGCATGACCGAACGACTCGCGGAGGCGCGCGCTCAGCTCGAGGAGAACGAGCGTCAGCGTCGCCGTCTCTTCGCCGACATCACGCATGAGCTGGCGACCCCTCTCACGTCGATCCGGGGCACCGCCGAGACGATGCTCAATCCCGAGGTTCCCCTGTCGGAGACGGAGCGGACGGGCTACGTGCGTGGCGTGCTGGAGGAGGCGCGCCGCCTGGACCGACTGACCCGCGACCTGTTCGACCTGGCGCGCCTGGAGGCCGGAGCGTCTCCACTACAGCTCGAGTCGCTCGACTGGGCGGCGCTCTGCCGCAACACCAGCGACCGATTTACGCCGCGATTTCGCGCGGCGGGCCTCGCGCTCAAGTGGCGCGATTCGGTGACTCAGGCGCCCGTCGTCGCCGACGGACACAGGCTGGAGCAGGTGCTTGAGAATTTGTTGGGGAACGCGCTCCGGTATGTTCCCGAGGGCGGGAGCGTGGAGTTGGCGCTCGTTTCCCTCGGTGACGCCGCCGAGCGCTTTCGCTTGAGCGTCACGGACGACGGACCCGGCGTCGCGCCGGAGGATCTACCGCACGTATTCGAACGCTTCTATCGAGCGCCGGGCGCGCGGGGTCACGCGGGGTCGCGGGACGACAGCGGCTCAGGGCTGGGTCTCGCCATCGTGCGCGAGATCGTGGAGCGCCATGGCGGCGCTGTCCGCGCCGAGGCGCGCGCGCCGCGGGGATTGACGGTCATCGTAGAGCTCCCGAGTTCTGGGCCGCGCGGGTAGCGGTAGGCTCGGGCAGCGGCCGCCGCGGATCTTCAGAGCGGCCACGCCGCCGGGCGCACCCGCCGCGCCGTAGCACCCTCCAACGCACGCACGTCCAGCGGCTCCTGGAGCGCCTCCACCGTCAAGTAGCCCATGCCGATTCCCTGACCCGTTCCCGGCTCGGGCGCGCTGCTTGTAACGTAGCCGGCGACGACCTCTCCAACCCGAAGCTCGGCGCGCGCCGGAATCGGCCGTCCCTCCCAGTCGAAACGGAAACCGGCGCGATGACGCCGCACCTGGCCCCGGTTGGAAGTTCGGGCCACGACCTCCTGCCCGACATAGCAGCCCTTCGTGAGCGAAATCGCCTCGGGAAAGCTCAACTCCGTCGCGATGCGATCGAGGTCGATGTCGACGCCCGTGCGTGGGATTCCTGTCGCGAGCCTCCAGGCCTCGAAGGAAGCAGGTTCCGCGAAGTGCATCGTTGCGGCTTCGAGGAGGCGATCCGGAGAGGCGCCCTCCGGCAGAATCAAGAATGAGAGAGATTCGGAATCGATCGGGATCGCCCCCGGCAGTGCTCTCGCGGCGTCACGGAGGAGCGCGGCCCGATTCGGCCCCGCAATTCCGATCAGCGGCGGCATCCCGTCGGGGCCATCGATCTCCACATCCTCCATGATCCGGAATCGCTCGAAGTGAGCGCGAAGCGTCGCCCGCGCCCCCTCGTCCGCGATCACCCACGCGCTCGAGCCGCCTTCTTGGATCTCGACCCACGCGAGCGCGACGGGGCGCCCCTTCTCGTTGAGGAAAAACGAGGGCCGAGCACTGCCTGGGCGGACCGAGTCGAGATCCTGGGTCGCGAGTCCCTGGAGGAAGGCTCGCGTGTCGGCGCCTCGAAGACGTAGCACCGTCCAGGCGGAGAGATCGACAGCACCGGCCGACTCCCGGAGCGCACGGTAATCCGGCGCGGCGCCCTTCGTCGTAGGTTCGCTCATGGTAGGAGGATATCACTTCGCAGAATCGCCCTTGATATGGGGGCATCAAAATCGTATATTGACGATCAACGATCAATGGAGGAGGGCTCGGATGGGACCACAGGAAGCGCGCGCAATCCGCCTCAGTGTTCGACCCGAACGCCGGCGGCGGGGGACAAAGGAGGACGTCGAAGTGGCGCGGCTGGCCAAGGCACTGGCGCACCCGGCCCGCGTCGCGATCCTTCGACTGCTCCTCACGCGAGGCGACTGCATTTGCGGCGACATCGTCGACCGGTTGCCGTGGGCGCAGGCCACGGTCTCGCAGCACCTCAAGGTGCTCAAGGAAGCCGGTTGGATTCAAGGGGAGATCGACGGGCCCCGCGTCTGCTACTGCGCGCAGCCCGAGGCGGGACGGAAATTCATGGCGCTTTTGAGGACGCTGACATCCACCGAGGAGAGGAGCGAGTGATGGACGGAGCGACGGACATTCGGGACGTGGTGCGGGAAAAGTATGGCGCGGTAGCCGAGGGAGCCAAGACAGGCGCAGGTTGTTGCTCGGAAGGAAGTGGCTGCGGATGCGGGTGTCAGGATGCGCAGGGAACGCTCGCGGCCCTCGGCTACAGCGAGGAGCAGGCGAAGGCGATCCCGGAGGGCGCGAACCTCGGACTGGGGTGCGGCAATCCGCTGGCCCACGCAGGAATCCGGTTCGGGGAAACTGTTCTGGATCTCGGCTCTGGCGCCGGCATCGACGCCTTTCTCGCCGCGCGGGAGGTGGGCGCCCGCGGGCGCGTGATCGGGGTCGACATGACCCCCGCGATGCTCGCCCGCGCCCGCGAGAACGCGGCCAAGGGCGGCTTCACCAACGTGGAGTTCCGGCTCGGCGAGATCGAGCACCTTCCGGTCGCGGACGCGACGGTCGACGTGATCATCTCGAACTGCGTCATCAACCTTTCCCCAGAAAAGCCCCGTGTATTCCGCGAGGCATGGCGCGCGCTGCGGCCTGGTGGCCGGATGGTGGTGAGCGACATCGTGGTCACGCGGCCTCTCCCCGACTCCGTGCGGAAGTCGGTCGAGGCCTACGTCGGCTGCGTGGCCGGCGCTTCATTGAAGGAAGAGTACTTGCGCCACGTCAAAGAGGCGGGCTTCGAGGACGTGGAGGTGCTCGAGGAGAAATCGTACGGAGTCGGGGCCGAGCTGCTTCCGGCGGCGGTGACGGAGGCTGGCGCGTGGGATGCGGTGCGGTCGGTAAAGGTGCGGGCAAGAAAGCCGAAGGCGTAGCCTCGCCGGGTGCCGGCCGCCGCGCGTAGCTACTCCTGGACGGTCGTCTTCCCTTCCCCGTCGTAAACGATCACGCTATGGACGGGGACCACGTCGCCCAATTTCGCGCGGCCACCCAGGAAAGCGATCTCGACGATGAACGCGAACCCGACGGGCATGCAGCCGAGCGCCTGAACCATCGAGAGTGCGGCGTGAGCGGTGCCGCCCGTGGCGATGACATCGTCGGCGATCAAGATGCGCGCCCCCTCTCGCAAGAGGTCGCGGTGCGACTCGAGAGACGCGCGTCCGTATTCCAATTCGTAGTCCTCGCGGTACGTCGAGGCTGGAAGTTTCCCGGGTTTCCTTGCGAGGACGACGCCGGCGTCCCAGCGTGCCGCGAGTGCCGCCGCGACGAGAAATCCGCGCGCCTCGATTCCGAGGATCACCTCCGGCGGCCTTCGGTCGTACGGGCGGGCGAGGGAGGTGACGGTCCGCGACCATGCGTGCCCGTCCGCCCAGAGGGGGGTCAGGTCACGAAAGAGGACCCCGGGCTGGGGCCAGTCTTGAACAGGTCGCACCCAATCGGCCAGCGAGGCCGATGGCGAGACGGGCGGTTTCCATTCCATAGGCGCCACCCTACCAATCGAACGCTTCCGCTACAATCCCGCCGATGAGGATCCTCGTCGGTGGCGCGAGCGGGTTGATCGGATCCGCCCTGGTTCCCCTCCTCGCCTCGCAGGGACATCGCTCGATCCGCCTCGTCCGCGGGCGGTCCGCGCGCGGCGAGGACGCGGTCGCGTGGGATCCGGACGCCGGCTCGATCGACTCGGCGCGGCTCGCGGGGATCGACGCCGTCGTCAACCTCGCGGGCGCGACGATAGCGCGATGGCCCTGGACCGCTGCCCACAAACGCCGCGTCCTCGAGAGCCGCGTGCGCTCGACGGCGCTGCTCGCCCGGACGATCGCGGGCCTCAGGCCGCGCCCGCGTGTCTTCGTCGCTCCGTCCGCGGTCGGATTCTATGGAGACCGCGGCGACGAGATCCTTCGAGAGACGTCGACTTCCGGGACCGGCTTCCTCGCCGACGTATGCGTGGCGTGGGAGGCGGCCGCGGCCCCGGCAAGGGACGCGGGCATCCGCGTCGTGACGCCGCGGATCGGGATGGTCCTGAGTAGCGCGGGCGGCGCGCTCGGCGCGCTCCTCATACCCTTCCGCTTGGGGCTCGGCGGCGTGATCGGGAGCGGCCGTCAGTTCATGAGCTGGATCGCGCTGGAGGATCTCACCAGCGTGATCGCCGAAGCGATCGCGCGAGACGACTGGAGCGGCCCCTGGAACGCCGTCTCGCCGGAGCCGTCCACCAACGCGGAATTCACGAGGACGCTCGGACGAATCTTGAAGCGGCCGACGCTCCTCCCGCTCCCGGCGTTCGCGGCGCGCCTGGTCCTGGGAGAGATGGCGGACGCGCTGCTCCTCTCGAGCGCGCGCGTCGAGCCCGCGCGTCTCCTGGCATCGGGATTCGAATTCCGTTTCCCCACTCTGGAGGCCGCGCTCAGGAATGCTGTCGAAGGCGGTTCCCTTTCGACCGCTCGGGTCGGGTGATATTCTGAGTCGATGGCGAAGAAGCGGCTCTTGATCCTGGGCGGTGGGTTCGCGGGGCTCGACGTGGCTCGCTCCGTTGGACGCTCCAGCGCGGCCCGCGAATATTGGGATACCCTCCTCGTCGACAAGGAAAATTTCTTCCAGTTCAATCCGCTCCTCCCCGCGGTCGCGGTCGGCTCTGTGGAGACGCGGCACATCGTCTATCCACTCCGCGAGATGGCCCGGCATCGGCGCATTCAGTTCCACAAGAACAAGGCGACCCGGGTCGACCTCCTGAAGCGCGAGGTCTATCTCCACAACAATATCGTCGAGCCGTTCGACACGCTCGTGATCGCCGTCGGGAGCGTCACGAACTACTACGGCGTGCCCGGCGCGGAAGAAAACACGCGCCCCTTCAAAACGATCATCGACGCGATGACCCTTCGCGCGCGCGTGGTCGAGCTGTTTGAAATGGCGGAGCAGGCCGAATCGCCCGCGCAGCGGCGGCGTCTTCTCACCATCGCAATCGTGGGCGGGGGCGTCACCGGGGTGGAAGTCGCAGCGGAGGTGAGCGAGATGGCGCGCGAAACCCTCCTGCCGCGCTATCCCAGCCTCCGGGCCGACGACCTATCGGTCACGATCTTCGAGGGTGGCGACCGGGTGGTCCCGAGCGCGCGGCCCGAGCATTCCGCATACGTCCATCGTTTTCTCGAGCGGCGCGGGGTCCGCGTCCACCTGCACTCCCTCGTCGAGCGCGTGGAGCCGAAGCGCATCCATCTCGTGGGCGGACGCAACATGGATGCCTTCACCATCATCTGGACGGCGGGGGTCCACCCACCCGCGTTCGTGCGGGAGCTCCCGCTACTGCACGCATCCGGCGACCGGATCCGCGTCGACCCATACCTCCATCCGATCGATACCGGTGAACGGCCCGTGGAGTGCGCCTACGTCCTCGGCGACTGTGCCGCGGCCTTGCGGCCGGACGGGAAGTACCAGCCGGCCCTCTCCCAGACCGCCATCGCCATGGGGAGCTACGTGGGAGAGGCTCTCATCAGGCAGGCGGAGGGAAAGCCGGTCGCCCCGTTTCAATTCAAGGACGCCGGGTACATCATCTCCTTGGGGAAGCACAGCTCCGTGCTCGAGCTGTTCGGAATTCCGCTCTCCGGAAAGATCGCGTGGCTGATGTGGGCGGGGGCGTACCTGATCAAGATGGTGGGGTTCCGAAAGCAGATCGAGGTCGGAGTCGACCATCTGACGCACATGCTGTTCGAGCACGACACCTCCCAGATCATGAACCGGCGCCAGGTTCTGTCGGACGAAGAGCTGAATCTGTCTCTAGTTGCGGGCGAGGAAGAGGAACCGAGGGTCGAGAGTCGGGTAGTAGAGTGAGGTTGCGCTGACGGGCCGGGCTGAGTACCCTCAGTAGGTCCGAAAATGACGGGTGATTCGCGCTCTCGCGCGATTCTGACCGGCACCAACTCCAAGGAGGGCCGCAATGAAGCGATTCATAGGTCTGCTGTCGCTCTCAGCGGCGATCGTTCTCGCCGTGTTCACGATCGCCATCGCCGCGGAAGAAAAGAAGGCGGAAGTGAAGGCCGCCAAGCCTGTGACGATGACGGGCGAGATCATCGATACGGACTGCTACCTAGGTCACGGCGCGATGGGTGAGAAGCACAAGGCATGCGGCGTGACGTGCGTCGCGTCGGGAACTCCGATGGGGCTCCTGACGGCGAAGGGCGATCTCTATCTTCTCATGCCGCCGCACGACAACAAGGACGCGTACAACAAGGCGAAGGAGTGGGTGGGAGACAAGGCCGAAGTGACCGGAATGATGTTCGAGCGTAACGGCATGAAGGCGATGGAAGTGATATCCGCCAAGCCAGCGGCCGCTACGGCAGCCGCGAAGTAATCGAATCAACCGTGCGTGGAGTGCCGCGAGGCGCTCCACGCGCGACCTGC
>JBGPMG010000128.1:0-7558 GCA_041486815.1 Candidatus Eiseniibacteriota bacterium
ATCTCTACGGCGACATCCTCTCCGACCTTGCCGCGGGGCTGGTCGGCGGGCTGGGCGTCGCCCCCGGCGCCAACATCGGGAACAGCGCCGCGCTCTTCGAGCCGACCCACGGAAGCGCCCCGAAGTACGCGGGGAAGGATCGTGTCAATCCGTTCGCGATGATCTTGAGCGGGATGCTGATGCTCCGCTACCTGGGAGAGAAGGACGCCGCGGAACGGCTCGAGCGCGCCATCGCCAAGGTGATCCGGGAAGGCAAGTGCGTCACGTACGACATGAAACCACGCCGAGACGATCCGACGGCCGTCGGCACGCAAGCCGCCGCGAACGCCGTGATCGAGGCGATGGGCTAAGGAGAAGAAGGCGGTGTTCGCGGACCGCGCCTCGATCGAGGTCGTCGCCGGTCGCGGCGGGAACGGCTGTGTGAGCTTCCGGCGCGAAAAGTACGTGCCGAAAGGAGGTCCCGACGGGGGCGACGGGGGCGACGGCGGGAGCGTGATCTTCACCGTGAACCCTCACCTTCGCACCCTCCTCGATTTTCAGTCTCGGACGCGCTTCCGGGCGCAGTCGGGGGCGCACGGGTCCGGAAATCAGCGGAGCGGGAAGGGCGGGGAAGATCTCTTGGTCCCGGTGCCGCCCGGGACGCTGGTGGTCGACGAATCGACCGGAAGCACGGTGGCGGACCTCGTGGATCCCGGCGCGACCTTCGTCGCGGCCCGAGGGGGCCGGGGTGGAAAGGGAAACGCGCGATTCGCGACGGCGACGCGCCAGGCGCCTCGGATCGCGGAGCCTGGCACTGAGGGCGAGGAGCGGCGGATCCGGCTCGAGCTCCGGCTGATCGCCGACTTGGGGTTGGTCGGGCTGCCGAACGTCGGAAAGTCGACGCTCCTCTCCCGATTGAGCGCGGCGCGGCCCAAGATCGCGGACTATCCGTTCACGACGCTCGAGCCGCATCTGGGGATCGTGCGCGTCGACGGAGAGCGAAGCTTCGTGATGGCCGACCTTCCGGGCCTGATCGAGGGAGCGCACGCCGGCAAGGGTCTCGGTCTCGAGTTCCTCCGCCACGTCTGGCGGACGCGGATCCTGCTTGTCTTGATTGATAGCCTCTCGACCGATCCGGCGCGAGACCTCGGGGTATTGATGGGAGAGCTGCGCGCATATCACGAGGACCTGGCGAGGAAGCCTCGGATCGTGGCGCTCAGCCGAAGCGACCTGGTCGCGGGTGATCGGCCGGCCGAGCCGCCGTTCCCGCTCGAGGGAGCAACCTGGGGCGGCTCGATTTCCGGCGTGACCGGAGAAGGAACTAGGGAGCTCTTGGATCAGATTTGGATTATGCTTCTCGCGTCGGGCGCCGCGGGCCCCGGCACGGATCGGTGGAATGGCGACCAAGTCGCCGGAATACAGGAGTAACGTGATGATACCCAAGGATGCGGCACGGCTCTGGGAAGAGCTCAGGCATCGAGAGCCCGAAGAGAAGCTCGAGTGGATCCGCGAGCTGGCGCGAAATCCCACCCCCGATTCGATCGAAGTGCTTCTCGATGTCTTGAAGCAGGAGAGCTGGTTCCTTCGCGACCAGGCGGCTCGAGCGCTCGCGACCTTGGGCGAGCAGGTCGTGGAGCCGCTGATCGTCTATTTGAATTCCGGGCTTTGGTACACGCGCACGGCCGCCGCCTCCGCCTTGGGCCGCATGGGCCTCCCGATCGCGGCCGCGCCGCTCGTCGCGCTCCTGAAAGACCCGAACCGCACCGTGCGCGACGCGGCGCGTGACGCCCTCGTCCAGGTCTGCGGAAACGATCTAGGGCGATTCGAGGTCGCCGTCGCGCTCCACGGTCTGCCCGAGCGCGCCCGCCGCTTCGCTCTCGACGGACTCGCGACGCGCGATCCCGAGATCGCGGAGCGGGTCGCGGGGCTCATGCACGACCCCACCCTTCCCGACATGGCCGACCGGCGGCATCTGGCGCGCGCCGTGAATGAGGACGGGCTCCGGTGGGAGGACGTGGTCGGGGACGAAGAAGTCGAGCGGGAATCCGGCTGAACGCGCCCCGGCGAACGGGGGTGGGGTGGAGGAGGAAATTCGAAAGCTCTTGCGACTTGCCGCGCGCCCGCGCGGCGCCGCTGGAGTGCCTCAGGACACTGACCGCGCCATCGAGCGCGCGGCCCGGCATCTCGAGCGGTCGGGCGGCCGCGCGATCCCGGTCCTCGACCGCGGTTGCCCGGCCGGTTTGCGGTCCCTCGCCGGCGGACCCCCAGTCGTCTTCCTCGCAGGTCCCTGGAACCACCCCGGACCCATTGTGGCGATCGTCGGCGCCCGCGACGCGAGCGACGACGGCTGCGATGTGGCCCATGGGCTCGCGCGATTCCTCGCCGAGGCGGGCGTGGCGGTCGTGAGCGGTCTGGCGCGCGGGATCGACGCGGCGGCGCACCGTGGCGCGCTTGAGGCCGGCGGCCTGAGCGGAGCGGTCCTTGGGACCGGGCTCGAGCGCGTCTACCCCTCGGAGCATCGCGCGCTGCAGCAGGCGCTCGCCGAATCGCTCGGTCTTCTCAGCGCCCTTCTTCCCGGATCGGCCCCGACCCGGAACACGTTCGCGTCGCGAAACCGGCTTCTCGCCGCGATCTCCGATCTGGTCGTCGTCGTGCAGGGGAGGGAGCGGAGCGGCGCGCTCTTGACCGCGACCGCGGCACGGCGTCTCGGCCGACCCGTGGCCGCGCTTCCGTGGGATTCGAGGGACCCTCTCGGCGCCGCCCCTCACGCGCTCATTCGCGCGGGCGCCGCCACGCTCGTTCGCGGCGCCGGGGACGTTCTGGAACTCCTCGACGGGGATTGGAACCGACGGCGGCCTGATGCGGCGAAAGCGGCGGCGGGGTCGACGACCAAACCCACCCGGACCGCGAGACGGGCGGGAGCGGCCCCAGGGAATCGCGAGGAGTTGCTCTGGAGCGCGCTTCGCGAACGCCCGGAGCCGCTGGAGAACGCCGCGCGCAGGGCGAAGCTCACGATCGCGGAGGCCGGAGCGGCGTTCGTGCTCCTCGAAATCCTCGGTCGTGCCCGACGCGAGCCGGGCGGCGCCGTGCGGCGCCTGAACCGGTCCTGACGTGGGCCGGCGCAGGCCGTTTCGGAGGACCCGTCAGCGCATCGAAGCGGCCCTCCTCAGGGGCCTTGGCGCGGTGGCCCGTGCGCTTCCGTTCGAGCGCGCCAGCGACCTCGGAGCGGGAATCGGCGCCGCCGCGTTCCATCTGCTCAAGCGCCGCCGCCGGATCGCGATCGAAAACTTGACCCTGGCGCTCGGACCCGCGCCGGGCGGCCTCCCGGCCGAAACAGTGGCTCGGCGCGCGTTCGAACAGCTCGGCCGCAGCTTCCTCGAATTTCTAGCGATCCCGGCGCACCGCCGCGAGGACCTCCGCGCGCGGATCGAGTTCGTGGGATTCGAGCCGTTTCAGGAGTGGGGGCGCGCCGGCCGCGGGGCCGTGGCCCTTACCGGGCACTTCGGGAATTGGGAGCTCTTGGGGATGTTCGGCGGGATGGAGTTGGCGCCGGTGAAATATCTGCTCCCCCGCCAGACGAATCCGGCGAGCGACGAATACCTGAACGAGATTCGCCGGCGCGCGGGGGTCGAGCCGATCGTGATCGGCCACGGCATGCGGGCCGGGCTGCGCGCGCTCAAGGAAGGGGCCTTCCTCGGGATGCTCCCGGATCAGGACGCTCGCCGTGCGGGCATCCACGTCCCGTTCTTCGGCCGGCTCGCGTCGACGCACACCGGGCCGGCGCGACTCGCCATCGCCGCGAATGCGCCCATCGGAGTTGCCGTGATCGAGCGGTCCGGGCGGGGACGATTTCGCGCGCGCGTTCTTCGGGTCCTCGTTCCGAATCGATCCGCCGAAGAGGAGGCTGAAGTGCGCCGGTTGACGGCGGAAATTACCGAAGCGCTGGAGGAAGCGATCCGCGGTCGCCCCGACCATTGGTACTGGATCCATAGACGGTGGAAGACCCCGCCGCCGGAAACGCCTAGGGCCGCCCCGGTCCGCGCCGCCGTCAGGACGTGAAGCCGATCTCCTTCGATTGCCCCTCGTTCAGCGTGCGGATCTTTCCGTACTGCTCTTCGTATTTCCTAATGTTCGTCTCGAGCGCATGGAGCAGGGCGCGGACATTCGGCGGCGTCATGACGATGCGCGCGAAGACCTTGCTCTTCGGCGTGCCGGGGAGCACGCGCGCGAAGTCGAGCACGAACTCCGAGAGCGAGTGGCTGATGACCACGAAGTTCGAGTAGATCCCCTCCGCCTCCCGCTCGCCGATCTCCATGTTGATCTGCGGGGGTTGTTCCTGCCGCTTTGCCTCCATCCGTAAGCCTCCTTTTTCCAGACAGTTATCCGCAGACTCCCTGCTCAAGATAAAGCCCGCCGATGCCGTAAATCAACTTGAGTATTCCGAGGTGGGGGCGTTCCCGTCTCTGCGACGCGCCGAGGGGAGGGGATTGATGGGCATGAAACGATCGCCGGGCACCGCACGACTGGAAGAGCAGCTCATTCTCGCGTGGAAGCGATACGCGGCCCGGCGGACCGGCTCGTCCGAGGGGGCTGCCGAGGGCGCCTGCTATCTCGAGTCGCGCCCCTGCCCCTTCGAGCCGAGGCCGGACTTCGAGGGCCGGTTCACCAAGGATTGCGTTCACTGCGCTCGCCTCCAAGGAGCCGTCGAGCGGGTCGGGCGCGTTCCCGCGGGCGCGTCCGGCGTGCTCCCCACCCAGGAGCTCCTCTTTCGGCTCCTGGAAGAGGAGGGCCGAGGGGGCGCCGATGTGGAGCTCGAAGAGGACGGGCGGTACCGCGCGGCGGCGCTCCTGCTCCGTGCGCTCCCGCAGCTCCACGGCTCGGCGAATCCCCGGCGCACGGTGCACCTCCTGCTCGCGGCTCTGGCCGGGGCATTCCCCGAGGTCATCGACTCACTCCTCTACTTCGAGGTGACGTCCGATCCGAGCGGTCTGGCGCTCGTGGCGGGATTCCGCCGGACCGATCTGGACCTTGGGATTTCGGCGCCCGAGGCGTTCCTGGACGTGGAGATGCTCGAAGCGGCCGGCGTCTTTGACGGTCCGGTCTTCGAGCGCCTTCGCGCGACTGTCCTCCCGCTCGACCAGGACCAGGACCTCCTGTCGGACGCGGTCTTCGACGGCCGGGCGGCCGTGGTGTCGCGGCCGAACCGCGAGCTTCGACTGCCGACGCTCCTGGTGGAGCACCTACCCGAGAGTCCCGCCGCGATCCTTCCCGTCTTCGGACGTGAGCGGGTCCGCGGGCTGCTCGTACTGTCGGCCGCCCCGGGGATCGCTGGGTGGACGTCGGATCAGATGGAGCTCTTGAGCGCCGTGGCATCGCAAGCCGGGATCGCGCTCGATTCCTCGGGCCTCCTCGCTCTCTCGCGCCGCCGGGGCGCCGGAATCCGCGCGCTTCTCGAGCTCGCCGTGGCGACCCTCAAGACGCCTCGGCCGGAGGCGTGGCCCGAGGCGACGCTGCGCGCCCTTCTCCCCGCCGCGGGGGGGCAGATCGGCGTGGTGTGGACCCAGGCCGAGCCCGAGTCGTTCTCGATCGCCGCGGCGCTCGGCGATCCGGGCGCCGCCGAGCGGGATATTTTGGAAGTCGGGGACGCGCTTCGCCACTGGTTCGAGGCCGACGCCCGGCCGATCGTGGTCGAGGACGTGAGGTCGGACACGCGGCTTCCCGGCACGCTTCCGGAGGAGTGGGGCTCGGCTCTCGCCGTCCCGCTCAAGTCCGATGACACGCTGCGCGGGGCGGTCCTCGTTGTTCGAAAAGGCGGGGGCGCCACTGCGCCGGCAGATCCGTTCGACGCGGAAGATGTCCTGGTCGCCGAAATGGCGGCCTCGATCGCGAGCCTCGCCGCGATGCGGGACGGCTCGGAAGCGTCCGCCACACGAGGCGATCGAAAGATCCGCGAGCTCGAAGCCCAGCTCCGGCACGCGGAGAAGCTCGCCGTGGTCGGGGAGCGGGGAATTCAGGTCGCGCAGGAAATACGGAATCCGATCGCGGCCATCACGGGATTCGCCCGGCGCGTGCTCCGCTCCGTCGGGTCCGACGACCCGAACCGCGAGTACCTCGAGATCATTCTCCGCGAGACGGAGCGGCTCGAGCGGATTCTCACGGAACAGGTTTCCCTCGCCCAGATGACGAGGCCTCGTCTGAAGCTGCAGAGTCTCAACGCGCTCGTCCAGGAGGTTCTTGAGACCCAGTCGGAGGAGCTCGTCAAACGGCGGGTGCGCCTCCTGAAGCGCCTCTCACCGGACGTCCCGAGCCTCCTGCTCGACAACGACAAGATGCGCCAGGTGCTCGTCAACGTCCTTCAGTACGCGCTGCACCAGGTGCCGAGCGGGGGACGCGTGCGGGTCGAGACCCGAATTGGGGCCGGACATGTCCAGGCCGAAATCGCTCACGACGGGCCCAAGACGCCTGGCGAGAGCCTCGACCGCCTCTTCGTGCCGTTCTCGGCTTCGCGCCGCTACGGCGCCGGGGTGGGCCTCGCCGTCGCCTACCAGATCGTCCGCGAGCACGGCGGGGAGATTCGGGCCCGCAGCGAGGGCGACTGGAGCAGCATCGTCAGCATCTACCTTCCCGTCCGGGAAAATCACGACCGTCGCGGCAAGCCCGACCGCAGGGCAGGCAGGAACGATCGCCGCAGCCGCTCCGCCTAGTCGTTGACCCGGAACACGCTGCCGTGATAGCCTTTCCGTCCGGCGCGACCCTAGCTCAGTTGGTAGAGCACCACACTGAAAATGTGGGTGTCCGCAGTTCGATTCTGCGGGGTCGCACCATCTTTTATTCCGGCACACCTCCCGCGAGATTCGCGGGTATCGCTTCACGAGCTGGTGTAGCTCAGCTGGTAGAGCAACGCACTCGTAATGCGTAGGTCAGCGGTTCGATTCCGCTCACCAGCTCCACTCGAGGGACGACCGTTCCCGCCAAACGGTCCAGCGTTATGACGAGCAGACAGCGCGCCGCGCCCCCACGATCGGGGGCCGCGGCCGCGGCCCTACCGATCGAATCCTCCGATCCCTGGCGCGGTCTCATGGTGAGCGCGTCGGGCGTCCGCGGCATCGTGGGTGAGGCGCTCACGCCGGACGTGATCGTCGCCTTCGCGGGGGCCCACGGCTCGCTCCTTGGCCCTGGGCCGGTCGTCCTGGGCCGCGATTCACGCCCCAGCGGCGCGTGGGTCTCCCGCGCCGCCGAGGCTGCGCTGCTCGCGGTGGGCCACGACGTGATCGACGTCGGGATCGCGCCGACGCCCACCATCCTCTTCGCGATCCGACATCACCGCGCCGCGGGAGGGCTTGCCGTCACCGCCAGCCACAACCCGGCCCCGTGGAACGCACTCAAGCTCTTCGGACCCGGCGGCACCTTTCTCGCGCCCGCGCAATCGGAGACGGTCGCCCGCCGCGCGCTCGAGGGAACGACCGCTTGGGCGACGCACGAGCGGGTCGGCGCGCATCGAGTCGATGAAGACGCGATCGGCAGGCACCGCGAGGCGATCCTCGCGCTCCCGGCGCTTCGCCGCGAGCGGATCGCGTCG
>JBGPMG010000129.1:0-7553 GCA_041486815.1 Candidatus Eiseniibacteriota bacterium
ACCACCCCGAGATCGACGAGCCCGCCGGCTCGGAGCGCCTCGGCAGTGAATCCGGGATCGGCCCCTCGGACGTCCGCGA
The DNA here is from genome assembly GCA_041486815.1 of Candidatus Eiseniibacteriota bacterium. Lineage (GTDB taxonomy): Bacteria > Eisenbacteria > RBG-16-71-46 > SZUA-252 > SZUA-252 > WS-9. The sequence continues at coordinate 80 of JBGPMG010000129.1, forward strand.
CGTGGGCGCATCCCGCCCACGCGGCGACGAGCAGGACAAGGACGGCAACGAGCACCCGAGGCAGCGTCGCTGCGGCACGCCGTCCGACTCCCTTGCGGAGCCGAGCTTTATTGCCGCATGATCCGGCGATGTTTCGCGCGCTTCTGATCGGCGGGTTCGGGTTCATCGGGACCTTGTCTCGCTACTATCTCCAGGGATTCACGCAGCGGCTGACCCAGGGGACGTTCCCATACGGCACGCTCGCGGTCAACGTGCTCGGATCGCTGGTGGTCGGATTCGTGGCGGCGTTGACGTTGGAGCGCGTCGCGATGAACCCTACCTGGCGGAGCGCGATCTTGATCGGATTCTGCGGCGGATTCACGACCTTTTCCGCGCTCGCTTACGAAACGTTCGAGCTCGTCCGCACCGGCGACCCTTGGCGCGGCGTTCTCAACCTGGCCGCGCACCTGGTGCTTGGCCTCGCCGCGGTCTGGGCCGGATACGCCGCCGCGATGAAACTCTAAGGAGAAGTGAAGATGAAACTCGAAGGCGAGGGGCAGCTTCTCCGCATCTTCATAGGGGAGAACGACCGGTGGCACGGGAAGCCGCTCTACGAAGCGATCGTGGCCAGGGCGCGGGAGTCGGGGCTGGCCGGTGCGACCGTTCTGCGCGGGTTGATGGGCTTCGGCGCGAAGAGCCGGATCCACACCGCGAAGGTCTTGCGCCTGAGCGAGGACCTGCCGATCATTGTCGAGATCGCCGACCGACGCGACCGGATCGAATCGTTCCTACCGGCGCTTGACGAGATGGTCGCAGACGGCCTCGTGACGCTCGAGCGCGTGCAGGTGATCATGTACCGGCCGGGGAAGGAAACGCCGAAAACGTGAAGGGAGGGGGATCGGTGCGCGATTCCAGCTCATCCGCTGCCCCAGCTCAGGCGAGCGTCCAGCGAAAGCTCACGAAATCGCAGCGTTTCGCCGTTGCCTGCGACATGAGCCAGGTTGTGCGGGCTCTTGCTCTTGCGCGCCTTCGTCGTCGGCATCCGGATTGGTCGGATCTCGAGCTGAAACGGGAGCTGCTTCGCTACGCTTTTCTGCCCGACCCGTTGCCCCCGCTGCCGCGGTGACGACCAAGGATGTATTTCGCCGGATAACCGGCGCCCTAGAGCGGGCAGGCATCGCCTACATGCTCACCGGTTCCTTCGCCAGCTCCTACCACGGCGTACCGCGGGCGACTCAGGACATCGACCTTGTCATCGCGCCGACGCCTGACCAATTGCGAGCCCTGGCCGCTCTTCTGCCGGCAACGGAGTACTACGTCGATCTGAATGCGGCTTTGGAGGCGCAACGTCGAGAGGGCCTGTTCAACGTCATCGACCTCGCAACAGGCTGGAAAATGGACTTCATCATTCGGAAGTCGCGCCCATTCAGCCGCGAGGAATTCGACCGGCGGATGGTCGGCGAATTCGAAGGTATGCACCTATCCGTGGCCACGGCAGAAGACGTGTTGATCGCGAAGCTCGAGTGGGCAAAGCGAGGCGAGTCGGAGGACGCCGCCGGCATTCTGAGGATCTGCTCTGAGGACCTAGACCGGAAGTACATCGAGAACTGGGTGCGACAACTGAAGCTCGAAGAGCAGTGGGACGCAGCGCGCAAGGCGGGGGGCGGCCCGGGGAAGGAAACGCCTAAGACGTGACGACGTCCGGATGCGGCGCCCCGAGTGCCAACTCCGCCTCGGCGAGCACGTCGTACATTCGCTGAGGATCGGGAGCAGCTAGAAGTGATCGGACCGCCTCCGGACGCGAGAGCATCTGCGAGAGCTTGTAGAGCCAGGGCAGCTCCAGCTCTTCGTATTTGAGGCCGAGCACGAAGAACAGGTGCGTGACCTCTCCGTCGAGCGCGTCGAAGTCGACGCCCGCCGCGTGCCTTCCGAGCACCATGAACGGCTCGAGCACTTGCGCCGGATGCCGGCGGAGCGTATGCATGAACGCGACGCCGTTTCCGGCCGCGCTGGGCATGACGTTCTCGCGCTGCATCAAGGCCCTCGCGAACCACGCCCTATCCCGCACGAGCCCGAGCCGCGCCGCGAAGGAGGCAAGCTCCTCGATCACGGTCGGCTTCGTCTGCTCGGACATCGCCGGGAGGATGTAGTCGGGCCCGAAGCATTGCTCGAGCGCGAGCATGCGGCGGTGGCGTTCGCCGGCCTTCTGGGGCTCGACGAGCAATCGCGGCGCGACGCCGAGCATCTGGTCGTCCAGCCACGTGTCAATCATGGCGCGCCGAAAGCGCCACTGGTTTCCGACCTTAACGCCGGGAAGGCTGCCGTCCGCGACGAGCTTCTGCACCGTTCGCTCGTTCACGTTCAGGTAGGCCGCGAGCTGCTTTCCTGTCAGTAGAGCGTCATTCACAAAATCCAGCCTCGCTCCTTGTGTTCCGCGTCCCGCGTTGACAATAGCGCAATCTTACATGAAACTACCGCGAATTCGCCAATCGTGAGTTGCATTCGCAGTTTTCGCGGCCGATTGGAACGGCGCGGCCAATCCCAGGAGCAAGATGGATCTATCGGTCCGTGAAGTTGCCGACCTCCTGGGTGTCACGGAAAAGACGGTGCATCGGTGGCTTCGGGAGAAAGCGATCCCCGCCCATCGCCTTCACGACCAGTCCCGTTTCAACCGCGTAGAGATTCAGGAATGGGCCGCCGCGCGGGGTCTCAGGCTGGCACCGGATCTGCTCGGGCCGGGGGACGCGCCGGACGCGCCCTTGAGCTTGCGCGGGGCGATCGAGCGCGGCGGCATCCATTTTCGCGTGCCAGGAGTGACCGCTGGCGAAGTCCTCGCGGCGGTCACACAGCTTCCCGGCATCCCAGACGGCGTGGATCGCTCTCTCCTTCGGGAGCTGCTCGTCGGACGTGAGTCGCTCACCTCCACGGGGATCGGCGGGGGCATCGCGATTCCGCACCCTCGCGATCCTTTGGTGGTGCAAGTCCGGGAGCCGATCGTCTTGGCGTGCTTCCTCGAGCATCCGGTGGACTTTCACGCCGTCGACGATGTGCCGGTCCGCGTGCTCTTCACGCTCCTCTCTCCATCGATCCGCGCCCATCTCCAGATCCTCGCTCGGCTGACCTACGCTCTGCATGATGCGGCCCTCTTGAGATTGCTCGAGAAGCCCGCCGCGCCCGAGGCAATCCTGGCTCGGCTCGGGGCGATCGAGTCCCCGGAACGGGCGTCCCGGCTGTGATGCTCGAATGGTGTGGCTGGGCCGGGGCGCTCCTGCTCGGCGGATCCGTGGCCGCGCTCCTCGTGCGCCGGTCGGACCGCGCGGCCCTCGCCCTGGGATCGGGAACGGCCATCGCCGCATGCGCTCTAGGGCTCGCGGCGAGCGTCGCGGCTCTCCTGCATGGGAGCCGGGAGTCCGTCCGCGTTCCGTGGTCCCTTCCGATCGGCGAGATTCACCTGGCGGTCGATCCCCTCGCTTCCTTCTTCCTGCTCTGCATCTTCGTGGTCTCGGGCCTTGCCGCGCTCTACGGATGGGGCTACTTGAAGACCTACGCTGGGCGGCGATCGATCGCGTCCGCGGTGGCTCTCTTCAACCTGCTCGTGGCGGCCATGACGCTTCTCGTAGTCGCGCGCGACGGCGTCCTGTTCCTGGTTGCATGGGAGATCATGTCACTCTCCTCGTTCTTCCTGGTCACGTTCGAGGACGATCAGGAAGTGGCGCGGCGTGCGGGGATGACCTACCTCATCGCCTCGCACCTCGGCGCGGCGTGCCTCTTTGTCCTCTTCGTCATCTTCTCGGCCGGGACGGGATCGTTCGACTTCGATCGCTTTGCAGCGGCGGGAGCGCCCGTTGGGATGGCGGGCGTCTGCTTCCTGCTCGCGACGGTCGGCTTCGGGACCAAGGCCGGCTTCTGGCCGGTTCACGTCTGGCTCCCGGACGCGCATCCCGCGGCGCCGAGCCACGTCTCCGCGCTCATGTCGGGCGTGATGATCAAGATGGGGATCTACGGTCTCCTGCGAACATTGACCTTTCTCGGCGCTCCCGAGGCCTGGTGGGGGACGCTGCTCGTCCTCCTGGGCGCCATTACCGGCGTCGGCGGGGTGCTCCAGGCCCTCGCGCAGCACCAGCTCAAGCGGCTCCTCGCGTACCACAGCGTCGAGAACATCGGGATCATCGCCATCGGCGTCGGATTGGGCATTCTGGGACAGAGCCGCGGTGCGCCTGCCGTCTCGTTCCTCGGGTACTCCGGCGCGCTGCTCCACGTGCTGAATCACGGGCTTTTCAAGGGTCTCCTCTTCCAAGGCGCGGGCGCGGTCATCCACGCGACCGGCGCGCGCGACCTCGACTCCTTGGGGGGCCTCTATCGGCGCATGCCCGTGACCGGCCAGACGTTCTTGGTCGGGTCGGCGGCCATCTGCGGCCTCCCGCCCCTCAACGGCTTTGTGAGCGAGTTGCTCATCTACCTCGCCGCGTTCCTTGGAGCGTCCACGCTCGCGACTCCTTGGGCGATCTCGGCAATGATCGCCGTGCCCGCGCTCGCCCTGATCGGAGGGCTCGCGGCCGCGTGCTTTGCGAAAGCCTATGGCGTCGTGTTCTTGGGACAGGCCCGCACCGGGGCGACCTCCCGAGCCCATGAAGTGGGGGTCGCGATGACCTGCCCCATGGTGCTGGGCGCCCTGGCGTGCCTGGGGATCGGCATCTGGCCTCAGGGGGTAATGCGCCTTGTCGCACCGACCGTGACTTCGATCTCCGGGGCGATCCCGCCGGCCGGAACGCTCGGCGCCCTGTCGGCGATCACGCGCGTCGCGGTCGTCCTCCTGGCGATCGTTGCGATCGTGTCGCAGCTCCGTCTCCTCCTTCTGCGAGGGCGCGAGATCCGCACGGAGACCACGTGGGGGTGTGGATACGCCGCCCCGACACCGCGGATGCAGTACACCGGCGCCTCTTTTGCCCAGCCGCTGCTCGATCCATTCGGTGGTGTGCTCGACGTGCGAGTGAGCCGGCTAGGGCCCTTGGGATTCTTCCCCGCCGAGGCCTCGTTCGAGGAGCACACGGGCGACCCAGCCGGTGAGCGGCTCCTCCTCCCGGCGACGCGCCATTTCCTAGGCGTGCTCTCCCGCATCCGGGTGATCCAGCAAGGCCGAGTCCAGCTCTACCTCGCCTACATTCTCGTGACGTTGATCGCGCTCTTGCTCTGGCAGTTGGGTGCGGGACCCGGAAGGTAAGCGTGACCAATCAACTCCTGCACATCGCGCTCCTTCTGTTCGCCCCGCCGCTCTTTCTGGGCGTGATCCAGCGCGTGAAGGCTCTTGTCGCGGGTCGCACGGGCCCGCCGCTCCTCCAGCCCTACCGCGATCTCGCGAGGCTGTTCCGCAAGGGCGCAGTCTACAGCAGCACGACCACGTGGCTCTTCCGGGCGGGACCGATCGTTTCGCTTTCCGCAATTCTCTGCGCGGGTCTCCTGGCTCCGCTCCACGCCGGCTTCGCGCCGCTGGGATTTCCCGGCGACGTGATCGCCTTCGCCTCCCTCCTGGCCCTGGCGCGGTTCGTGACGCTCCTCGCCTCCCTGGACACCGGCTCCAGCTTCGAGGGGATGGGGGCCAGCCGCGAGGCGTCCTTCGCCGCCCTCGCGGAGCCGGCGCTCTTTCTGGGGCTCGCCATCGCCTGTATCCCAGCGGGCGCGGCTTCGTTCGAGGCGGCGTGGGCCGCGCTGCCGTGGAAGACATGGGGCGCGGCGCACCCCGCGATGCTCGCGGCCGCGGGCGCGCTCTTCCTCTATCTGATCGCGGAAAACGCGCGCATTCCGGTCGACGATCCCGCGACCCACCTGGAGCTGACGATGATCCATGAGGTCACGGTGCTGGATCACGGCGGCGTCGACCTGGGCTTCATCCTCTATGGGAGCGCGGTGAAGCTGTTCCTCGTCGGGTCGCTCTTCGTCCATCTGATCCTGCCGGTTCCGGCGGGCGGAGGGTGGGCCGGCGCCGCCGTGCTGCTCGCCGGTCAGCTCTTGCTCGCGATTATCGTAGGCGCGGTCGAATCGTCGATGGCCCGGCTTCGCATGCCGCGCGTGCCGCAATTTCTCATCGGGGCCTCGGTCCTGGCCGTGATGGGACTGGTCGCCCTCTTCTATCGAGGCCAGCCGTGAACGGGGCCTCGGACCTCCTCCTCCTCGCGGTCATCGCGCTCGACCTCTACATCGTCGCGACGGGGCGCCTCCACTCACTCGTCCGCTCCTCCGCGCTCCAGGGGGCGGCCTTGGCGCTCCTACCGGTCGCGCTCTGGGGATTGGAATCGCGGGCCCGAGTTCTCCACATCCTCCTGATGAGCGTAGGTACGTTCGTCATCAAGGTAATCGTGATTCCGCTCCTCTTGCGCCGCGCGATCCGGGAGGCAAACGTGCGCCGGGAAGTGGATCCGTTCATCAGCCTCCACGGGTCGCTGCTCTTGGGCGCGAGCCTCGTCGGGATCTCCTTCTGGCTGTCGAACTTCCTCGGCTTGCCGCGCCCAGCGCCCTCGGGCCTCCTCCTGCCGGCGGCGTTCTCGACGCTTCTTCTCGGATTCCTGGTCCTTGTCACGCGCCGGAAGGCGGTCACGCAGGTCGTCGGGTACTTGATGCTCGAGAACGGCGTGTTCCTTTTCGGCCAGATGCTGGCGCGCGATCTCCCCTTCGCCGTGGAGCTGGGAATCCTGCTCGATCTCCTTGTCGGTGTCTTCGTGATGGGGATCGCGATCCACCACATCAGCCGTGAATTTGATCACATCGATACGGAGCGCCTCGCCGTACTCAAGGAGACCGCGTGACCCTCCTGCTCCTGGTGCTCCTCCCGTCGGTCGTCGGTCTCGTCCTCTGGCCGCGGCGACGTCTGGGCGTCCATCTCGTCGGTCTGCTCTCGGTCTCGGCGCTTCACATGGTCGGGACGGCCCTTCTCTGGGCGGGCGTGGGCCAAGGCGGCCTCGCGCCCGTGCTCCAGCTCGATTCCACCGGGCTGATCTTTCTCTCGATCACGAGTTTTCTCTTCTTCCTGACGAGCCTCTACACCGTTCCGTACCTGCGTTACGGTACGCACGATCCGCAGGCGGCGCCCCACCGTTTTGTCCCCTGCCTGCTCTGGTTTCTGTCCGCGCTCACCCTCGTCGCCTCGACCCAGCACTTGGCCGTGCTCTGGGTGGGGGTCGAGGCAACGACGCTGGCGACCGCGCCCCTTGTCTACTTCTACCGCCGCCGCGGGGCCTTGGAGGCCGCCTGGAAATACCTTCTTCTCTGCTCGGTGGGAATCGCGCTGGCCCTATTGGGGACGTTTTTTCTCGGGATTGCGGGGTCCGCGATCTCTCCATCGCCCGGGCTATCGCTCCCATCGCTCCTCCACGCCGCCCCCCTCCTCTCCCGCCCCTGGCTCAAGGCCGCGTTCATTCTGGCCCTCGTGGGCTACGGAACCAAAATGGGACTGGCGCCGCTCCACACGTGGCTTCCCGATACGCACAGCCAGGCGCCGTCG
>JBGPMG010000130.1:0-7525 GCA_041486815.1 Candidatus Eiseniibacteriota bacterium
AAGGCGCTCTGGAAGCAGGCCGATCACACCGTGCAGATGAAAAGCGTCAAGAAGGCGATCCACGAAATCCTCGGAACCTAGATCCGTCACATGAATCCCCAGGAGCTGGACCAGAGGGTTCGTCGGCATGTTTACGAAGTAGCGCTCGCAACCGGAACTCCACCAGCGGTCTCTGAATTGGCCGACGCTTTAGGCATTGCCTACGATGATACGAATGCTTCGCTGCAGCGCCTCGCAGAGGGTCATGTACTTGTCCTGCAACCGGAGAGCCGGGAACTTCTGATGGCGCCTCCGTTCTCCGCAGTTCCGACACCATTCCTTGTTCGAACACCCAAGTACTCCTGCTTCGGAAATTGCATCTGGGACGCGCTCGGCGTCGCAGCGATGTTGCAGATGGACGTGCGGATCGACACCAGCTGCCAAGATTGCGGCGCTCTGATGTCGGTCGCAGTACGGTCGGGAGCGGTGTCACACGACGGGCTCGTCCACTTCGCGATCCCCGCCAGAGAGTGGTGGGCCGACATAGTCTTCACCTGAAAGACGATGCTCCTCTTCCGGTCGGAAGAGCACATCGACCGCTGGTGCCAACGATGGGGTCTCCGGCGTGGCGCGGTCCTGTCCCTGGACCAAGCCTGGCGGCTAGCTCGAGCCTGGTTCGGTCCGGATCGACGACCGACGGAATGGAGACGACGGACCGTTGACGAAACAGAGGCTCTCTTCCAAGAGCTCGGGTTGAATTCCGACTTCTGGAGCTTACGATAGGGAGCCCCTGACAGCTCGTGCCAGCAGCAACAGGTTTAGTCGAGGTGGTCCATCCGGATCATCAGCGCTTCGCCAGCCATTCGAGTAGGGTGGAAATGTAGCCTGGTGCCGTAACGGGCCATCCACTCGAGCCCGGGGCCAAGCGGAAGGTGTGATCAGCGCCGGGAAAAATCCGGAATATCACGTCGGTGTCTCCCGCACGGCGCAACACTCCTACGATGCGGCCGGCACTCTCCTCCGCCGGTACGCGTCTGTCCTCGGCGCCATACACGAGGAGGACGGGGACCCGTACCTTAGCCCACCAGTCGAGTGGGCGATACTGCGCGAAGGTCTTCGAGAACGACCAATATGCGTCGGTGGGGGAGGGTGGCTCGAAGAACCATGGCCGATCGCGCAGCAACGTGACGAGCGAATCGAGCCGCCCGCGGGACCGTCCGTGATACGCCACAGCCACCAACTCACTCACGTATGCCCTGGCGCTGGCGGAGTCGTCGGCGGTGCGGGCCGCGGGGTACACAGAGTTCAGGATGCTGAACAGCTCCACCGAGTCAGGCGGCAATCCCGCAGCCGCCGAAGCGATTACGAAGGCGACGGAGGAAGAACGGACCGCGACGAGGGGTGCCAGTGTGCCTCCCTGGCTGTGTCCGTGAATGCCGATGCGCCCGCGGCCAATGCGGGGCTCTTCGAGAAGGCGGGCGACAGCCGCGACGTCATCGCCCGCTAGGTCGTCGAGCGTCGCTCCGCGCCAGTCCCCCGTTGAGGCCCCGACGCCCCGCTTGTCGAAGATCAGCGCGGCGATCCCGTGAGTAGCGAGCTGCGCCCCGAGGTAGCGAGACGCCCAGCGGCCTTCGGAGCCGGAGCCGTGCAGGAACACCACGGCCGGGAGGGAGTCCCCGGTCGCCGGCAGGAGCAGTGAACCGGCGAGCGTCACATCCCCATTGGAAAAAGTGATCTCCCGCTCCTGGAAAAGGGGGCGTGCCGCCAAGGCTCGGGAGTAAGCAAAGCGACCTTCGCTCGTCCCCTCCCGCAGCACGCCAGTCAGCGAGTCGCCTCGCACGCTACCGACGAATTGACTGGTGGTCTGGTCACCCCGAAGAACAAGAGTCACTTCGCAGCAGCCTCGGACGTGAACCTCGGCGAATGGGATGCCGCTCACCCGCAATCGATCGGCGGAGAACGTGGCAGCGTATCCGGTGGAATCATGGCTGACGATCATGGTCACGGGCATGGTGTCGCCCGCGCGTGACCAATAGCCCTGCCACGTGCCACTCAACAGATCCTGCCCTGCGACTGCGGTGGTGCTGATAGAGAGGGCGAAGAGAACACCGAACAGGCACAAAGCGATGTGTGTTCCTAGGAAGTACGGTGGTTGGGGCACGAGCGGTGTCGGCCTCAAAACTAGTCGGCGCATGGCTCTCCATTCTGAGGGTGTAGCCGGGAGGGAAGTAGCTCCGGTGATCTACATACGTGCCTCGACCCAGGAGGGTTTCAGCTGGGAAGGCGGGCCGAGGTTGGGGGGGCCCGCGCCGCACCGGTTTGCGGTAAACTGCGACGCATGAGGCTCGTGTCCGGCTCCCGCATCGGCAATTACGAGGTTCTCACCCCGCAGGGTGCCGGGGGCATGGGCGAGGTGTATCGCGCCCGCGACACCCGCCTCGACCGCACCGTCGCCATCAAGTCCCTGCCGCCGGTCTTCGCGACCGACCCCGAGCGCCTCGCGCGATTCGAGCGCGAGGCGAAGCTGCTCGCCTCCCTTAACCATCCGAACATCGCCGGCATCTACGGGCTCGAGGATGTGGCAGGCTCGCCGTACCTCGTGCTCGAGTTCGTCGAGGGGGAGACGCTCGCGCAGCGCCTATCCCGCGGGCCGCTCTCGGCTCGCGAGACGCTGGAGGTCGGCGGGCAGATCGCTTCGGCTATCGAGGCCGCCCACGCGCGCGACATCGTGCATCGCGATCTCAAGCCCGGCAACGTCATGCTCAACTCATCGGGGGATGTGAAGGTCCTCGACTTCGGGCTCGCGAAGGGTGGTGCCGCGGAGGCTGGTTCAACTTCGGAACTATCCGCCTCGCCCACCGTGGCCCTGGCCGCCACAGGCCAAGGAACCATCCTCGGGACCGCGCCCTACATGAGTCCCGAACAAGCGCGGGGGAAGGAAGTAGATCGGCGCACCGATATCTGGGCGTTCGGCTGCCTGCTCTTCGAATGCCTGAGCGGTCGTCCGGCTTTCCAGGGGGAGACCGTCTCCGACGTGATTGCGCGCATTCTCGAGCGAGAACCCGATTGGAGTGTCATACCCGCATCGGTTCCAACGCGCCTGCGCGATCTGATGCAGCGTTGCCTCACCAAGGACGTCTCCGAGCGACCCCGCGACATTGGAGATCTGCGCCGCGAGCTCGGTGCCATCGCGCAGCAGATGTCATCTTCGGGGGCGCGTTCCGGGGAGGCCACCGAGGTGCCGTCGCTCGCGGTGCTCTATTTCGAGAACCTGTCGAGCGACTCCGAGAGCGACTATTTCTGCGCGGGTATCACTGAGGATATTCTGACCGACCTCTCGAAGATCAAGGGCCTCCGCGTTGCTTCGCGAAACGCGGTCGCCCGCTACCGAGGCGGTCCGGCCGACCTTCCCAAGGTGGCCTCCGATCTCGGAGTGAAGTCGGTGCTCGAGGGCAGCGTCCGGCGTGCCGGCGATCGGGTACGGATCACGGCGCAGCTCATCAATGCCACGAACGGATTTCATCTCTGGGCCGAGCGTTATGACCGCACGCTCGCCGATGTATTCGCGGTGCAGGAGGAGATCGCGAAGTCCATTGCCGATGCGCTGCGCGTCGCCCTGACACCGGCAGAGTCCGAAAGTCTCGTGCAGAACCGTCCCGACAATGTTCGCGCGTACGATCTTTACCTTCGAGGCCGGCAGCACTACGGCAGCTACACTACGGATGCGATCCGTGAGGCGCTCGAGCTGTTTCAGCAGGCGATCGCGATCGACCCCGACTACGCCCTCGCCTGGGCAGGCGTCGCGGACTGTTACGGGCAGATGTTGCAGCATGAAATGGCGAAGGACCCCGAGGGGGCCGCCCGATTGGGATTCCAGGCGGCGCGGCGCGCGATCGCGATCAACCCGCGGCTCGCCGAAGCCCACAAGGCGGAGGCGTTGGTCCTGAGATTTACCGGGGATATCGCTGGCTCGAAGTCGGCTCTGATGAGGGCGCTCGACGCGAACCCGCGATTCGGTCCGGCCCTCATCAATTTGGCGGTCGAGGCCATGACCGTCGCGGATCTCGCGGGGGCGGAGCGTTTCATCCGCCGGTCGCTCGAGATCGATCCGCAGGATCCATTCGCGACCAACTGGCTGTTGCAAGTGCTGAAGTTAACTAGCCGCGAGGACGAGGCGATCGAGGGCGCGCATCGTCTGAGGCTGCTTTCGAACGACCCTCTCTACGTCACGGCGGCGCATGCCGTCCAGGCCTGGGTCCACTTGGGCCGTAGCAACCTCGCGGCAGCCGAGCAGGCGCTCCGCGAGGGAATCGCCGATGGCGCCCGTCCGGGCGACATGCGGGCGGCCGAGGCGGCGGTCTTGGCGCGCGTCGGCCGCGAGAAGGAAGCAGGCCAACTGCTTGGCGAGATCGAGAAGGAGCCTCAGCTGGGGCCGGTCGCTCTTACGATGGCCGCCGCCGCCGCCGTTCGACTCGGGAAACTCGATCTCGCCGTGCGCCTTCTCGATCGAAAGTTCATCCGCGGTTTCGTGTCGTGGATCGCGCGCCTCGATCCGGGGTTGCACCCGCTTCTCGACCGCGAGCCCTTCGCGCCGCGCCGTGCTTCCGTGGCCCTTGTCTGGCCCCTCGAGGCGCCGATGATCGACGCCGCCCGCCATGTGTTGTTCAAGGAAGTGCGGATCGAGTCCGGGATGCCGCAGGGCAGCGTGAAATAGCAGCGTCCGGCGGGTGGCGGAACCCACATAACGAAGGGACGCGACGATGAACTCCACGAAAAGGTTACTGAGCATCATCAGCTTCGCATTCGCTCTCTTTACATCAGCAGTGTCTCAGGCCCAAGTCGCGGTTCAGGCGGACTCAAGCCATCAGCAACTCCTTGCCAGCCCGGATGCACACTTGGCCGCAAACAAGCGCTTGGTCTACGACTTTTGGCGGGAGGTGTTCGAAGCTGGGCACATGGAGCTCGCCGAGAAGTACATGGCCGAGTCCTACATTCAACACAACCCCAACGTGCCCACGGGGCGCGCGGCGTTTGTCGAGTTCTTCACGAAGCTCTCCAAGCCCAAGCCGATCGAGCCGAGGGTGAAGGCCCCTTTGGTTGCGATTATCGCCGAGGGCAACTTGGTCGTTCTAAGTTTCGTGAGCAAGCATAAGGATCCAAAGGACGCGACCAAGATCTACACCACTACCTGGTTCGACATGTTCCGTGTCGAAGGCGGCAAGATCGCCGAGCACTGGGATCCGGATACGAAGGAGTAAAGAGGAATAGTGTTGGCACGTAGGGCAGAAGTCACGTCTCCCGCCCCAGCCAATCGAAGGCGGCGTCCGCCTCCCGGTTCGCGAGTGAGATAGGGGCCCCGGTGCGGGAACGCTACAGGTAGGCTCCGCGCCATGGGCGGAGGGAAGGGCGTCGTCTACCCCGTGGACTGGATCGTCGCGTCGTACAACGCGATCCTCGCCATGGTTTGGTTGGGGCTCGCGTCTCGCGTCGCGGGAGCACCCTGGCTCGCGCTGGCTCACGCAGCGGCAGCGGGCCTGCCGTGGCTTCTCCGCGGCCTTCCCCGTCTGCCTCCCTGGGCGCGCGCGCTCCGCGACAGCTACCCGCTCATCTGCCTGGCCATCTTCTGGGCCGAGCTGGGGCCCCTTCAAGCCCTCCGCGGCGCGGAGCCGCACGACCTGTTCGTAGAGCAGCTCGATCTCGCTCTTTTCGGAGTTCATTGGCAGGAGATCTGGATGAGCGTGATGCCGGACCGCTGGATGAGCGAGGCGATGCACTTCGCCTATCTTCTCTACTACCTGCTGCTCGTGATCCCACCCCTGGCCATCGGATTCCGCCGGGGGCTCCGGGCGTTTCGATCGGTCGTGCTGGCTCTGATGATCACGTACCTCAGTTGCTTCTTGTTCTACCTGGTGTTTCCGGTCTACGGGCCTCGGGCCATTGGCGCTGCGTCACTCGCGGCCGCCCCCAACGGCCTCTTCCACACCCTCGTCGAGCGAGTTCGGGCGGGTGGGGACTCTCTGGGTACCGCGTTTCCCAGCTCCCATGTCGCGGGAGCCGCCACGATCGCGTGGGTCGGCTGGCGGTGGCTCTCGAGGAGGTGGTCTGCGGTGCTCACGCTGGCTGCCCTGGCGGTAGCGCTGGCGACCGTCTATACACGGAACCATTACGCGGTGGACGCGTTGGCTGGGCTCCTCTGGATCGTGCCCCTTCAAGGCGGCCTGGCACCGGCCCTCGAACGTCTCGGCCCTATGACCGACTCATATGCGCCGTAAGCGTATGATCCCAGCGGGGGGAGGACATCAAGCGGGAGGCACCTAGGCTGCGGCCGATCGCCCGCGAAAGTAGGACCTGCTCTTCCCAGAGAGGGGATGATGACGATGTCTCAAGCCCGGTCAATGCGAATACTCGCGCACGCAGCTCTGGCTCTGATCTGTTCGGCTACCATCACGGTCCCCGTCGGCAGTGCATGCGGTCAATCGGCGCTTCACGCGCTACATCACGAAACTATCGCGATAGGGCGTGAGCCGTCCAAGAAGATCGAGTATTTCTGGATGGCCCCTCCGGGGAAGGGGCCATGGTCCGCGATCGTGTTTATCCACGGGTACCAACGCGGGAGTGAGACCCCCGGAGGGAAGGCATTCGGCCACGCGATTCCCTATGAGACGCGCGAACGTGAAATCGAGCCGTTTTTTCAGGCATATCTCAAATAGGGCTCCACTTGTGCCCGACCTTCGCGGCCGGGCATCGCCGAATCTCATCGCGCCTTGGCCGACCGCCGGAGCATCCATCCGTATAGCCAGATGATCACCCCTACGAAGCCGAGCATTCCGAGCCACGGGGCAGGCGCAAAGTCCTCGGGTACGAGCCCGATCGGCGCGTCCTTCGAGAAGCTGACAATGAGACCGGCATTGATCACACCCCACAAGCTCTCGCCAACAATCAATCCCGACGCCACGAGGGTGCCCAGTCGCTCCGCGCGGTCAGGGTTTAGCATCGAGCGGGCGCGTCGGTCATACCAGTGAGAGATCACGGCGCCGACGACGACAGCGAAAGTCGCCGACATCGGGAGATAAATCCCGATGCCGACAGCCAGCGGCGGAATGCGCAGTCTCTTCATCGTGCCTAGAGTCTCATCGAGCACGATGAGTCCGATACCAACGAGCGCGCCGATGCCGAGCATCTTCCAGTCGAGGTTGCCGCCGATCACGCCCTGTGCGAGGGCGGAGATGAGCGTCGCCTGTGGCGCGGGAAGCGGATTTGGCGCGACCACACCGATGTTCGCGGCTCCGGCGAACCCGTACGCCTTGGCGAGCAGGTTCAGCACGAAAGGGATCACGGACGCGCCGGCGCCAACCCCCACGATGAGCGCGATCTGCTGACGCATCGGTGAGGCGCCGACGAGCTGGCCGGTTTTCAAGTCTTGAAGGTTGTCGTTCGAGATCGTCGCGCACGCGAAGACAATCGCGGTCACGAAGAGCGCGAAGGCGACGAGCGCGTGCCGCGTCTCCGGAGTCGGCGATACGACGAGGATGAGCGCGGAGGCGCA
>JBGPMG010000131.1:0-7517 GCA_041486815.1 Candidatus Eiseniibacteriota bacterium
ACGCGGCGGTGGAAAAGAGGGCGAGCGTGATCGGATCGGTTCGGACCTCTCCTTGGAGGAGGGGCCCGAGGTCACGCTCGATGGAGGCCGGACGCGGGTCCATCAGATCCCCCGCCCGAGGTGCGGCTTCAGGCGCGCTCGAGGAACATCCGGTCGTAAAGCAAGGCCGCGATCGCTCCACCGAGCATCGGCCCGACCCAGTAGAGCCATTGATCCTGCCAGTGGCCCGCGACCAGCGCGGGGCCGAATGCGCGGGCCGGGTTGAAGGCCGCGCCCGTGAGCGTGGCGCCCGCGAGAATGTTTCCCACCAGGGTGAGCCCGATCGCGAGCCCGGCGAATCCCTTCGGAGCGCGCGGATCGACGGTGGTCCCGAAGATCACGATGACCAGGAAGAAGGCCATGAGGCCCTCGAGGCTCATCGCCATCATGGGAGTGACTCCGGCCGCGACGGCCGGCGCGCCCAAATGCGCCTCGGTGGGCCCGGAATAGAGCCAGCAGAGGAAGTACGCCCCGAGGGTCGCGCCCAGGAGCTGGGCGATCCAGTAGGAGATGGCGCCGCCGAAGCGAATCCGGCGCGTCACCAGCATGCCGAAGGTGACCGCCGGGTTGAAGTGGCCACCCGAAATGTGACCGAACGCGTAGACGCTGACGAGGATCGCCATCCCATGCGCGACCGCGATGCCGGTGATGCCCACGGCCTGGGTCGCGTTGTGCTGCAGGATTGCCCCGGCGCCCATGAAGACCAGCGCGAAGGTCCCGATCAGCTCGGCAAGAAATTTCTTCGGCTCCTGGCTCATCGCCCTCCCTGTTTCCGAGGAAATGCCCGAGGGAGGCCCCGCTAGAGCGCGGCCACCGTCTTGCGATCCAGCCGCTTCGTCAGCTCGGTCAGAAGGCGCACAGCTTGATCGTAGTCCTTCCGATCCATGATCGTCGAGTGGCTGTGGATGTACCGGGTCGGTATGAAAATCACGAGCGAAGGGACTCCCGTATCGTACACGTGGAATCGTCCCGCGTCGGTTCCGCCCCGCTCGACCGTGCCCAGGTGGTAGGTGATCTTGTTCCGCTCGCAGACGTCGACCGCGAGATCGCGGAGCCTGCGGTTCGGCACCATGGAGGCGTCATAGACCAGGATCCCGACGCCGGCGCCGAGCTTCTCGTCGCCGTCTCCGATCGAGCCGGGCGTGTCGTGCGCGATGCCCACGTCGACGGCGATCGCGACGTGCGGCTTGACCGCGGCGACGCTCGTCTGCGCGCCGCGCAGACCGACCTCCTCCATCGTCGTGGCGACGCCGAAGAACGTATTCGGATGGCGCGCGATCTTCAGGCGACGCAGCGTATCCACGACCAGCGCGCAGCCGACGCGGTTGTCGAGCGCCTTGGCGAGGTAGAGCCGGTCGTTGTTCATGACCGTGAACGGCGCGTCGGGCACGATCGGATCGCCCGCCCGGATGCCGAGCTTCTTCTTCACGTCGAAGTAAGTGGTCGCCCCGACGTCGATGAACATGTCCTTGAGATCGAGGACCTTCTTCCGCTCCTCGTCCTGAAGCTCGTGCGGCGGCTTGGATCCGACGACGCCGAGCACGTCGCCGCGCTTCGTGCGGATCTTGACCTTCTGGGCGAGGAGGACGTGGCCCCACCAACCTCCCATCGGGAGGAACTTGATGAAGCCCTCGGGGGTGATCCCCTTCACCATGAAGCCCACCTCGTCCATGTGTCCGGCGACGAGGACGCGGGGCTCGTCCGAGGTCCCCTTCTGTTTGCAGATGATGCTCCCGAGGCCGTCCTGGGAAATCTCGCCGAGCCCCTTCATGTGCTTCCGCATCTGGGCGGCGATCTCGTCCTCGTGGCCCGGCGGGCCGAAGCCCTCCGTCAATTCCTTCAGCAATGCGTGGGTGGCGTCCATCCAAGAAGCTCCTCGATTGGTGCGCGTGATGCGACAGGAACGCGCGCCAGTATCCGTCCCGGACGCGGAGGTGTCAAGAACTCGCCCACCTCTGGTAGACTCGCCGACCCTATGAATCCACGCGCGCGACAGGTCGAAATCATCGGCGCCCCGGTCGACCTCGGCCAGGGCCGCCGGGGGGTCGACATGGGACCCTCGGCGATCCGGATCGCCGACCTCGAGAAACACCTCGAGGCCCTCGGCCATACCGTCGTCGACTTCGGCGACATCGACGTGATGATCCCCGAGACGCTCGAGGTAGGGGCCCCCGTGCTCCGGTACAAGCGGGCCATCCTCACCGCGTGCGACGCGCTGCGGCGGGAGGTGGAGCGAAGCCTCGGGGAGGGCCGGACACCCGTCGTTCTGGGCGGCGATCACTCCATCGCGATCGGCTCCTTGGCGGGGGTGAGCAACCACGTCGATCGCCAGGGCGGGTCGATCGGGGTGATCTGGTTCGACGCCCATGGCGACTCGAACACGCCGGAAACGACGCCCTCCGGAAACATCCACGGAATGTCGCTCGCGATTTCGATGGGGATGGGCGATCCCGATCTCGTCGGCCTCGGAGGCCGCGGGCGCAAGGTCGAGCCGAAGCGCGTCGTCCTGATCGGAGTGCGCGATCTCGATCCCGGCGAGCGGGAAATCTTGAAGAAGAGCGGCGCCACGGTCTACACGATCCGGGAGCTGGACGAGCGGGGGATGCGGGACGTCGTGAACGACGCCATCCGCATCGCGGGCGAAGGCACCGCGGGGATCCACGTCTCCTTCGATCTCGACGTCGTCGACCCCGAGGACGCGCCCGGCGTCGGGACGGCGCTATGGGGCGGCGTCACCTACCGCGAAGCGCACCTCGCGATGGAGATCCTGAGCGAGCACGCGAACGTGACCTCGCTCGATCTGGTCGAGGTCAACCCGGTGCTCGACACGCGGAACATGACGGGAATTCTTGCAGTGGAGCTGGCGCAAAGCCTCTTGGGGAAGCGAATCCTCTAGGAGCTCCGCTTCAAGCCGCGGATCTGATGATACGGCTTCGTGATCTTGGGAAAGTCTTCCTCTCTCGTCACGCTGATGGTGCCGTCGATCTCTAGGATCGCGGCGCGGACGTCCTTCACGTCGTCGACGCCGTGCTCCCGAAGCGCCCGCAGCAAGTCCTCCTCCGAGATCCCTTCGTGGTCGAGGTTCTGCTTGAGGATCATGCCGTGGCGGATGAGCAGGGTCGGGGTGCCCTCCACCAGCTCCGCCGCCCCGTGGCTCCGCCGCACGATCGCGGCGACTCCCGCGTTCGCGACGAATAGAGTTCCCGCCGCGATCAGGCCGCCCGCCACAGACGTGTCGGGACCGACCATCGCGTTCTGAACGGCGTTGGAGAGGAGGAGTAGGAGAAGGAGATCGAAGGGAGTGAGCTGCCCTACCTGGCGCTTCCCCGTGAGGCGGAGCCCCACGAGGAGCACCAGGTAGATGACCGCGGTGCGCGCGACAATGTCGAGGAGCGGGTTCGAAAGAACGAACACCGCGCCGTTCACCCCGTTACTTCGAGACGACGGTGATCGGCTCCTCGGCGCGGAGCGAGACCTTGCTCCCGGCCGGCACCTCGAGCTCGTGGCCCTTCGTGGCCATCATCGCGCCCGTGCCGAGCACGGCGCCGCCGAACGCCCCGATCACCGCGCCCTTCGTGTCCTTGCCGATAATCTTGCCCAGGATCGCGCCGGCCACGGCGCTGCCGCCGATCACGAGCGCGTCACGCTTGGTGGTGCTCCCCGCGACCATTTTGCCTTCGGAGTTGGTCACGGTCGTATTCAGGCTCTTCTCGCCGTCCACCGTCTCGATCGACGTGAAGGCGAACTTCAGCGAGGCCCGGTCCTCCTCCTTACGCGACTTGCTCGCGCGGGTCAGCTCGGAGATCTCTCCCCGGACCAACGCCCCCTGGTTCGCGATCACCTGTCCATCCGGCGCGACGAGCGCCTGGACGAGGGTCGCTTCGATCTTGTCGCCCACGTTCGAGGTCTTCGTGGCGACCGGCGTGGTAATCAGAACATCGAACGCCGTGCCCGCCGGCAAGGAGACGGTGCGCGTCTCCGCGGCCGGGACCGCCTTGGTCGTCTTGGCGGGCGTGGACTTCGTCGTGGACTTCGTCGTGCTCGTAGTCGTCGTGGTCGTCGTGGTCGTCGCCGGCGGCTGGGACGTGCTCGGCTCGGGCGCGGGAGTTTCCTGCGTCGTCGCGGGATTCTCTCCGGTCGTCCCCGTCGAGACTTCGGTGTCGGCCTTCTTGCCGCAAGCCGACAGGCCCACCCCCAAGATCAACGCAAACAGCAGCACTCCGACAATACGGATCGGTTTCATGGGTCCTCCTCAGGCGCCCTGCGCGCCTAATAGATGAATTTGTAGGTGAACCCGCCCAATACCTTGAGCTGGTTCGCGTCCGTCACGAACGAGTACCGAAGCTCCCCGAAGATCGCCAGGTTCGGCATCACGTCGTTCCGCATTCCACCGAGGACGTTCAAGCCGAGCTTGGTCTCGTTGCTGCTGAAGCCGCCCGGGGCGTTGGAATCGAAGGAGAGAAAATTCAGCCCGAGCCCGCCGCCCAAGTACGGCGTGAGCCGGCCGCCCTGGAGCGGGAAGTCGACGTTCACGTCTGTCGCGATCGCGAAGTCTTTTACATCGGCGTGATACGCGCCGACGTCCGTACCGACATTCCAGTAAGACACCGACGGGATCAGATGCACGTTGTGAACGATCTGGCCCGCGTCGACGTGGAATCCCAGGTCCACCGCGCTGCTCACGTTCTCGGGGTCGACAAAGCCGATGGTCGCGCCGATTCCCCTGAATCCGAGGCCGGCCTCACTCTGGGCCGCGGTCTGGGAATGCTGCTGCGCCAAAGCGGGCGAGAGGGCGCAGCAAAGCCCAATCGCGGTGAAGAGCGCAACGAATTGGAACGAAGCTCGTGTCATCGCGAATTTCCTCCTTGGACTACGTTGGGTCGAGACCCCCCCGGCCCCATGCGGGCCGACCGTGTTCGCGCCCAAGGTAACCCACAAGAGTTTGCGAGACAACTAGAACCGGAGGCGCACTCCCCCGTGGAGGGCGAGCCCGTCGAAATCGAGCGACTCCCTCACGATCGCGTTTACAACGGGGTCGAAGAAGTCCGCGTGCACCGTGCTGAAGTTGTAGACCGTCTCGGCGTAGAGCGCCGTCGAGGGAGATGCCGCCAGATTGATCCCCCCCATGATCTGGGCTCCGAAGCCCGCGTAGTCATTGCTGAACGAATTTCCCTGCTGGTCCACCCCGTCGACGACAAGCCACTCGTACCCGGCTCCGCCTCCGACGTACGGCTGGAATTGCGGCGTGAGCGGGAATTTTACGCGGACGATGCCCATGAGCGGCACGAGGTCGGTATTGACCGACTGCGTTTCGATTTCCTGCCGCACGGTGTTGCCGGCCGGATCCACGTACGACGCGAAGACACGCTCACCGCGCGAGCCGCGGTGATACCAGGAGAGCTGAAGCCCGAGATCCATGGCATCACCGACCTCGGTTCCCCCCGACACGATTCCATAGAATCCCGTTCCGGGCTGATTCGATGGATCGTAGACGCCTCCACCCAGGTTGAGGAAGCCGTAGGACGATTGGCGCCGGTAGTCGGACCGATAGGTCCGGTAGGGATCGCGGCGACGAATCGGCCGCCCCGATATCGATGCGAACGATTCCTTCGCAAACAAATCGCCGCGGAGGAGGGTGGTCTCCCCCTCCGACGACGCGAAAGCGGGCGGGACCGCGAGCAACGCGAGAAGCCCAACAGCGGCTAGCCCCGCACCGACCAGGAGGATGCGATAGGGGTCGATTGCGACTGCCTTTGAAACAAGCGCTCGGCTCTCCATGACGACCTCCGGGGTAGTGAGTGAGTGATTCCCGCAACCGGCCTTTGCAGCCGACGTGCCATGGATGAGTTTATTGAAAATAAATGAGTTAGAGCGGAGCGCGGCCATCGAGAGGGCCTCTCGGTTGCTGCGCCGAGGGCACCCTGTGTCCTGCCGGGCACACCCCCGGGCCCCCGGACCAGCTCCCCGCAGGGTCCCTACCGAGCTTGCCGCATCCCCTCTCCCCGGATACCCTCGCGCGATGCGCCCCGGCAAGCCGCTCCGTGCACTTCTGCTTTGCGCGTGCGTTGCCGCGTGGGGGCCTCGCCCGGCAAGGGCCGAGCCAGCCGAGTTCCTGCCGGTCCGAAGCGCAGCCTACGACGAAATCGAGGTGCTGGCCTCCCGGGGCCTGTTGGATTCCCTGCGGATCTACACGCGACCCCTCGTCCGCGTCGACGTGGCGCACGCCCTGGTGCGCGCCCGGCGGCTCCACCCGGAGTTGGAACGAAATCTCAACTATCTCCGCCTGGAGCGGGAGTTCGCGCGGGAGCTGACCGACTTGGGCCATCCGCCCGAGCAGCGGGAGACCGGCCCCCTCGCCGACTGGCGCGGAGGCGACGCTCGATTCCGGATCCAGAGCGCGGGGCACGTCCGAGGCGATTACGACGAGCGGCGCGAGGCCGCTCATTACCGATTCAGGGACGAGACGGCGGTCAGCACCCGGATGGATCTCCAAGTCCAGCCCGCGTTCGGCGAATTCGTTGAGTTGGGCGTCACGCGAATCCGCGGCCAGCGGAACCTCATCGACCCCCTCGCGGTGCGCACCGACCTCGAGATCGCCGCCCTGCACGCGGACCTGACGGCCCGGGTCGGCTCCGTCACGGCGGCCCTGGGCTACGACTCGTTCCGCTGGGGCCCGGGGCGGCGCGGCACGCTGCTACTCGCCGACGCCGCGGGGCCGATGGGCTTCGTCTGGCTCCAAGGCAACGTGGTCGGCCGCGTCACCGGAACGACGGTCTCGGGAATCCTCTCGAGCGCCGAGAATCGGATGCTCGCGGCGCACCGTCTCGAGATCGCGGCCACGCCGTGGCTCAATCTGGGGCTCGCCGAAGCGGTCCGCTATTCGAGCACCGGAATCGACCTGCTCTACGGACTCGGCGCGATCCCCTATACCCTCATCGAGCGGATCCACTTCCGGGAAGCATCGACGCCTGACTCGGTGCGCCTGCTCCAACGCTCGAACGTCATGGCGTCGGCGGACGCGGTCGTGCGCGTCTCGCCCAATCTGACTCTCTACGGTGAGCTCTTGATCGACGATTTCACGACGGAAAACAAGGCGATGCCGGACCGGTTCGGCTGGCAGGCGGGCTTTCGGAGCGATCGTCCCATGGGCGGCGGCATGATCCACTTCCTCGCCGAGTACGCGCGCGTCCGGAACTATACCTACAGCGTCTACTACGGCCAAAACTTCGTCTATCGCGACCGTCCGCTCGGCTACGCCCTCGGTCCGGACGTGCAGGACGTCTGGGTCGAGGTCGGCTACGACCTTTCGAAGGACTGGCAGTTGCGATGGAGCGGCGATTTCGTCAACAAGGGCGAAGGACGGCTAGGAGAAGCGTGGAGCCCGGCGTTGGGAGCGGTTTCTTCGGGGCTCTCGGGCGTGGTCGAGGAGCGGCGCGAGGTCTGGGGAGACCTGCGCTGGCTCCCACGCGACAACGTCG
>JBGPMG010000132.1:0-7495 GCA_041486815.1 Candidatus Eiseniibacteriota bacterium
GCGCGTCGCTGGGCGGGGGAGTTGGCTCGGGAAGCCTCGCTTCGTCTGCCCGCGGGCGCGGCGGAGGCGATCGCGGCTCACGCGCCGAACCTTCTTGCACTCAGCCGCGAGATCGAAAAGCTTCGGCTCCACGCGAGCGGGGACGGTAGCGTTCCCGCGGCGGCCCTCGAGGTCCTCGCGGGCGCTCGGGGAGCCGCATCCGCGGAGCGATGGGCCACCGCAGTCCTCGCGGGGGACGCGGCGCGCGCACGCGCCGAGGCCGCATCCTTGGACGCGGAGGGCGTCGGGGGTACAAGTTGTCTCTGGGCGGTCGCGGAACGCGCCCTCGCCGTCCTCGACCCCAACCCGTATGGATCGTATCGGAAACCGGCCGCGGCGGGGACCCCGCTCAAGCCCACCGACGCGCGGAGGGCGCTCCACGTTGTGTACCAGGCCGACCGCGCGCTCAAGCGCGGGGAGATTCGGGACTCGGAGCTTCGGGATTACGTGGAGCACGGATACGCGGATGCCAACGATGTCTGACGGCCTCGAGAAGACCCCGGCCTCGTCGTCGAGCCCCGTCGAGGAGCGCGACAGGGCGGCGGCCTACCCGTTCCGTGAGATGGAACGGCGCGCGCGCGCGCGATGGCGCGACGAGGGCCTGTTTGAGATCCGCGATCCGATGGCGGCGAAGCGCCCCTTCTACAGCCTCAATATGTTCCCGTACCCCTCCGGCGATCTCCACGTGGGCCACGGGAGGAACTACATCCTCGGCGACGTCGTCACGCGCCTCAAGACGATGCAGGGCTACGACGTCCTCTCGCCGATGGGCTGGGACGCGTTCGGCCTCCCCGCCGAAAACGCGGCCATCGCCAACAAGATCCATCCCGCCGTCTGGACCAAGAGGAACATCGCGCGGATGAAGGAGCAACTCCTCTCGTGGGGGCTGGCCTATGACTGGAACCGCGAGATCGCCTCCTGCCTGCCCGACTACTATCGCTGGACTCAGTGGATCTTCCTCCAGCTCTACAAGCGCGGGCTCGCGTATCGCGCGAAGAGCGCCGTCAATTGGTGTCCCACCGATCGGACCGTGCTCGCCAACGAGCAGGTGGTCGAAGGACGGTGCGAGCGGTGCGGGTCACCGGTCGAGACGCGCGAGCTGGAGCAGTGGTTCTTCAAGATCACGGCCTACGCCGAGCCGCTGCTCCACGACCTGTCGCTCCTGGCCCACTGGCCGGAGAAGGTCCGGGTCATGCAGACCAACTGGATCGGCCGGAGCGAGGGGGCGTCGATCCGCTTCGAGCTGCGCGGAGCCGAGGAGCCGGTTTCGGTCTTCACGACGCGGCCCGACACGCTCTACGGCGCGACGTTCTTGGTGCTCGCGGCCGAACATCCGCTCGTGAAGAAGCTGCTCGAGGGAGGGAAACTTTCGCGGGAGGCCGCCGCGTTCGTGGAGCGCCTGCGCCATCAGCGGGTGGAGAACCGGTTCGCGGTCGAGACCGAGAAAGAGGGGTTCGCGACCGGGCTCACGGCGGTCCATCCGCTCACCGGCAAGCCGCTCCCGGTCTGGGTCGCGAACTACGTTCTGATGGGATATGGGACCGGCGCGATCATGGCGGTCCCCGCGCACGATCAGCGTGACTTCGAGTTCGCGCAGAAGTACCGGCACCCGGTCGTGGAGGTGATCCGTCCGCCCGACGGGTCCGGATTCGACGGGAAGGGGGCGTACGAGGGCGAGGGGCGCATGGTGAACTCGGCCCCCCACGACGGGCTCTCCAGCGAGGAAGGGAAGCGCGCGGTGATCCAGGCCTTGGTCGAGAAGAAGGCAGGGGAGTCGCGCGTGAACTACCGCCTCCGCGACTGGCTCATCTCCCGACAGCGCTACTGGGGAGCGCCGATCCCTGTCGTGTACTGCGCGAAGTGCGGCGTCCAGCCGGTACCCGAATCCGAGCTGCCCGTGCTCCTGCCAGACCAAGTGGAATTCAAACCGACAGGGGAGTCTCCCCTCCTCTCGAACGAGAAGTTTCTGGCAGCGAAGTGTCCGACCTGCGGCGGTCCCGCGCGCCGTGAGACCGACACCATGGACACCTTTGTCGACTCGAGCTGGTACTTCCTGCGATTTCTCAACCCAAAGATGGAAACGGCTCCATTTGCATCAGATGCGGTGAACCGATGGCTCCCTGTAAATCAGTACATAGGGGGAGTCGAGCACGCCATTCTTCACCTGCTCTACTCCAGATTTATCGTCAAGGTACTGAAAGATCTCGGCATGGTCGCCTTCGCGGAGCCCTTCGAGCGGCTCTTTACGCAGGGGATGATCACCAAGGACGGGCACAAGATGTCCAAGTCGAAGGGAAACGTGGTCGCGCCGGACACCCTGATCGAGCGATATGGAGCCGATACGGTGCGCCTCTATACGCTCTTCATCGGCCCGCCAGAGAAGGACGCCGAGTGGAACGACCGGGGAGTGGAAGGCGCCTACCGATTCCTAATGCGGTACTGGAAGATGATCGACCAGTTCATTGAGATCGCTGGGAATCAGCCTTCACGGAGGCGCCCCGCGGACCCCCGACCCTGGGCCGATTCAGGGCCGGCGCGCGACCTTCGTCGCCGCGTCAACGAGGTCACGGCGCAGATCCTCGAAGACATGGACCGGCTTCACCTCAACACCGCCGTGAGCGGACTCATGCAGCTCGTCAACGCGGTCCAGGACTACCAGGCCGCGGAAGGAGACATGCTCGCCCCGGAGGTCGCCGAGGCCGTGGATCTGGCGACACGCCTTTTGGGCCCCCTCGCCCCGCACACCGCCGAAGGCGCCTGGGAGCGGCTGGGCCACGCCGAGTCCATATTCCGGTCCGGATGGCCAACAGCCTCTCAGGAGGCCCTGGCGCGCGATCTGGAGCGTCTGGTGGTGCAGGTCAACGGAAAGGTCCGGTCGCAGGTCGAGGTGCCCGTAGGGGCCACTGCCGAGGCAATCCAGAAGGCCGCCATGGCGGACCCGAGAGTCCAAAAGTTCACGGACGGGAAAACCGTCGCCCAGGTGATCCACGTCCCGGGCCGGCTGGTGAACATCGTCGTCAAGTAAGGCCGCCGGGCCTGTCCAGGCGCGCCCTAGCGTCTCCACGGTGCAAGGGAAGTCCACCATCATACTATTCATGTCAACTTGCCCTCGCATGCGCCGAACCCCAAGCCAGCAGTTCCGGGCAAGTTGACATAATAGTTATTATACGACAAACCAGACTGCATCAGCCGCCCGCGGCACCCGGTCGATTCGATCCAGCGTCGATGCCGGGTCCTCCCTCCGAACCAACCTCCGATTCGGCCGGCAGCCGATCCCGGATCTGCTGCGCCAAGGTCGTCAGCTTTTCCAGAACGTAGCCGCTATGCCTCGTGTTCTCCTCGATCGCCAGAATCGCTTGGATCGACTGCGCCACCCAGATCAAGTTCACGAAGATCAGGAGCCCGGAGCCCGCGTAGCTGAGCCAGAAGATCAGCTCGTCGTGGTTGCCTTGAATCAGGGCCCGCGCGACCGCGACCGGGGTGACGAAGAAAACGAGGATCAGGACGATCCACGCGGCCACCATGAACACCTTGGAGAGGCGGCGGAGGAGCCAGAACTTCTTCTCGCCGGGCGTGGACATTAGAACGGAACCTTCCCGACGGCATCTCCCAGATACGGGATCCGCGCCATCTCTCCGGTCGCGCCCTTTACGGCCCCATAGATTGTGGCTCCGAGAAACCCGAAGCCCAGGACGAACCGAACCACGGCCCCGATCAGAAACCCAAGCAGCGGGATCCTTCCGAGCGAGGCGTCGTAGACCGCGAGCGCGATGCACGCGACGACCTCGAGGAGGAAGAGCAGGAAGCCCTGCCGGGCGTGAAAGCCGACGTACCGATTCTCGGGCGCGCCGAGGAGCCCCACGAAGCAGAGCCCGGGAAGGTACGCCACGGCGGCGAGGAGGCGCCCGCCTTCGATCTCTTCACGAGGGATGGGGTCAGGGGAGGGGTCGATCGACACGGCGCACGAATAGCACGCCGCATCGGATGCGTCAAGGACCGGGGCCTCGCCGGGAGTCACGGGGCGGATGAGGCGGGCAGAGGCGGACCAGAATGCGGACGGCCGATCTGGAACCAGCCGCTGAGCGGCGCGAACTCCTCGTCTTTGCCGCCGCGCTCCAAGATGACTCGGAACCGGCTCCCCTCGCCTCTCCGCTCGCCCGCGGCGGCCCACGGAATCCAGATCTCGACGACCCGACCCGCGGCGTACGTGCCTTGACTCGCCGCGTCCCCCACCGGCCCGGCCCACTCGACCGCTCCCGTTCCCGGAGAACCCAATGGAATCTTGGCGCGCCGTTCGGGCGTGCCGGCGAAGACGATCGCCACGGACGCGCCGCGCTCCGCCTCCGCGGCCCGGACCAATTCGACGCGGACATGGATCGCCTCCACGTCGGCTTCGTAGCGAACCGACCGCATCGCTCCGGACGCGCGGTGTGCCGTCCCCACGGCCCCCGCCGGCCGGTATTCATTCCCTGCCTCCTCCGGCGTCGAGCCACGAAGACTCCTCTGGAGCGTGGCCGGCGCATCCAAGTCCAGAACCTTGTATGCCCGGATCAGTCGCCCGCGAAAGAGACGGTCGAACTCGGCCCGATGAGCGCTCGGATGATCGTCGCCGTACCACCAAAACCAATCGCTCGCTTCGGCGGCGTAGAGCTCTTCGATCGCGCCCTTCGCCGCCTCCGGATTCGTTGGAAGCGTCTCCGCGACCGCCCGGCGAGCAGCGCCGAGCTCCTCCCACGCCCGGTTCTTCTCGGCGTTCCCCACCCAGATGCCCAGGTCCGCCCGGATCCACGATCCGACCGGCACGTGCTGCAGCCGCTCCGTAGGGGGCGTGTTGGCGAGCGCCTCGGAGACGGTGACCGCTTCGATCTCTCCGTCGCTCTGAAGCCTTTCGTAGAGCGCGGAGAGGAATGGATGGCCGTCTTCCGGATAGGTCTCCCAGCAATTCTCGCCGTCGAGGAGCACGGTAACAAGCGGCGCCGGCCCCTCCGGCGCCGATTGGCGCGCTTCCATGACGCGGCGGATGAAGTCGTCGGCCGCGTGCGCCGGATCCCAGCGCGCGTAGGTAAAGCCGATCAGATCAGAGAGCGTGCGATCCCGGAACACCAACGCGATCGGGCCGGCGCCGGTCTCGACCCGATACGGCCTGTGGAGCGCCGCGGGCCAGTTTCGAAGCTCCCCGTCCCGGCTCGTGAGCGCGGCGGAGAGCACGGCCTCGTCGGAGGCGGCCCACCCGAACCCGGCCCGCGCCAGCAGGGTGAGCGCCGCGTCGTTGACCGCCCCCTCGGGAGGCCATGTTCCGCGCGGCACCGAGCCGAAGCGCCGCTCGTGCGACGCGCGCGCCCGCCTCACCTGCTCCGCCGCGTCCTCGGGGGCGCGAAAGGCGGGCGAAGGCAACGCCATCGACGGCGCGTTTTCTCGGGGGCTGTCGCTGTCGATCAGGAGCGGAAGAATGGGATGATGGTAAGCCGACGTGATGAGCTCGATCTGACCGGTGGCCGCGTGCCGTCGATAGTCATTCGCGACCGCCCCCGCGCAGGCGATCCCCCAATCGAGAAGCTCGAGCTTTTCCGATTCGGTGAATCCCCTTCCCTTTCGCAGGAGTGATTTTATCGGCTCTTCTCCGCGATAGCTGGGGTCGATCCACGCGAGGTGGAACCAAACCTGCAAGTCTCGGAAATCCTGCTCACTCCATGGCTCGCCGGCGCGGCGATGGAGCTCGCGGTACGCCTCGTGAGGCTCGAGCATCCGCTCGTGATTCAGACCGAAGAAACGCTCGCGGAGAAATTGGCGGTCCTCCTCGCTGAGCTCCGATGGCGAGCGGCGCGCGAGCAGGAGGTAACGATCCGACTCACCTTCCGCGATGGCGTCGAGCTGGTCGAGAAGGATCGGCGAGAGGTTGAACGTCGCGTGGACGCGCGGATAGCGGCGGAGCAGCGCCGGCATGTCCCGGTAGTCCTTCGTGGCGTGAAGCCGGGTCCAAGGAAGGAGGAAGGTTCCGGTTTCCGCGTCGCGGTAGCTCGGCTGGTGCATGTGCCACACCAGGGCGAGGCGGATGGGGTCCGGCAAGGGCCGGCTCCGCTACGGCGTGTGCTGTGTCGCGGCGAGCTCGCCGAGGCGGACGTTCGCCGCGTCCATGATCGGCTGCTCCGCGCTCGGCAGGGCCGTGACGGCCCGGTAGAGCTCCGCCGCCTTCGCCGTTTGCCCCGCACGAAGGAGGCTGCGAGCCTGGGCAAGCATCGCGCGCCCGCGCTCGTTGTCGGTCGAGGAGCGTCGCGCGGCCTCGGCGTAGGCGTCGGCAGCGGGTCCGAACTGCCCACCGTCTTCCAGAGCGGTCCCGAGGGCGTAATGTCCGAGCCGCGATTTCTGGCGGTTTCCTCCGACCTTCTCAAGGTACTTCCGGTACCAGGTCGCGGCGTCCGTCGGCTTGTGCAGGGCGAGATACGAGTCGCCCAGGTAGAGCATCGCCTCGCGGGCCGAATCGGTGCCCGGCTGATTGTCGATGATCTCCTTGAGCATCGACACGGCCGAATCATACTCGCCCTGGTTCACGGCGAGGGTCGCGCGGAATAGGTCCCCGGAGGCTTTCTCCTCAGCCTTGGCGCGCGCTTGTCCCATGAAGAAGGCGAGAAGCCCCAGAAGGGCCAGCGCCCCGGCCACGACCAGGATGCGGCTCCCGTGACGCTCCCACAGGTCGGTCGCTCGAAACGCGGCGGTGACGAGCGGATCCTCTTTCATCTGCCGCTTGGTCATCTTCTGGTGTTTCACGAGATGGGTGGACATAGTCCTCCTGTCAGGGTCAATTCGATAGTCTACCTACGTCGTTCCGTCGCTGTCAAACCGCCTTCTGCCGCCGCGATTCCGGCAGGACGGAGAGGAGCGCCGCAGCGACCAGCCGCGCTTCGGTGTCGAGCGCGCGCTGACGGACCGCGGCGGCAAGCTTCCGTTCCCAATCTTCCTTCAACTGCAGAATGCGACCCGCCTCCCGCGCTTCCACCCGGCGGCGTCGACCGGAACGCTCTTCCGCGATCAACGAGCGGAAGTGGATGCTCAACGTCCTCATTTCGCGATGAAGCTCCCGCCGCATCCGGTCCTCGTGCGGGCGGAGCTTCAATCGAATCCGCGACTCGAGCTGCCGAAGCCCCCGGATCCAGGCCGCCGCCAGAAGCTCCGGGTCCGGGGCCGAGAGCGCTCCGGCTTCCTCCGGCGTCGGCGCGCGGAAGCCGCGATCGGCCGGGGCTCTCATGCCGCCAGCGGGACCGACCGGGAGGCGCTGGACAAGAAGCTCGTCCGCGAGATCGTCGCTGCCGTAGCGGATCCGCCAATGGAGCCGCACCCACTGCCTCTCTTGGGGTGGCGCCCCCTTCGGCGCGGGAACGCGCGCCAGGAGGCGCGTGACGCAGCCGTGGGACCGGCCGAGCAGAAGGATGCGCTCAGTCATCGCGGCGTCCATCTCCGC
>JBGPMG010000133.1:0-7424 GCA_041486815.1 Candidatus Eiseniibacteriota bacterium
GCCGGCTGGGGAGGTCGGTAGTACGCCGCCCGCGAGAGTCGAGCGATCCGGCAGGAGCGCTGCACAGACAACCGGTGCTCCCTCACCAGAACCGCCGCGGCTTCCCGCCGCGCGGACGGCGTCACAGTTTTCGGCTTAATAGGTCCTTGATCGCCGCGTTCTCGAGCGCGAGATCCGTGTACATCCGCTTCAGCTTTGCATTCTCGGCCTCGAGCTCGCGTAGGCGCTTCAGATCTGGCACCGTCGCCCCAGCGTACTTCCGCTTCCAGGCGAAGTAGCTGTTCTTGCTGATCCCGTGCTTGCGAACGATCTCGGCGATGGGTACGCCAGCCTCGCCCTCCTTCAGGATCGCGACGATTTGGGACTCGCTGAATCTCGACTTCCGCATAATCCCTCCCGAAAAAGCACCGGGAGAGTCTACATTCAACTGTCTACGATGAGGGGAAGCTTACAGAGTGCCCGAGGATCTGCCGCGGGGCCTCGAGAGATCTACTCCAGAGGCAGGGTTGTGTAGAAGATCTCGGGTGATTGGTTCGCGCTCTCGATGGACTTCCCGACCCTACTCCGCCCCGACCACACGACGTACACCCGATCCTTTTCCGCGCGCGCACGCACGAATTCAGCATACGATAGGTCGTTGGTCAGGCGCGTAGGCTGAAGGGTGACCGCAATGGTGTTATCTCGAGTCACTATGGTGCTATCTCGAATCACTTCAGAGAAGGACGCGGCCAACACGTCATTGTTCTCCCAGTCCGGATGACTCACCCAGGGGATCGAGGCGAACGGATTCAGGAGCGTCTGATCCGTACGCTGGTATCGCGCGTCGATCCAGACCAGCTGGCCCTTGCCCCCGCGAGTCGCCGCGTTGATGGAAGACACCCGTTGATAGCCGGAGAGAGGATGATCCTTGACTCTCGCCACCCAATAGCTCGATGACCACGCGCCTCCTTGCCACCGCGCGCGACGCAATCCCTGTCTCTCGAGAAAAACGGATCTCTCATTCCCTGCAATGGCGGCCTCAAACTCAAATATGCCGCCGGGGAATCCACTCGAATCCGGGTTCATCCAGGTTTTTGCCCTATCTCTGCTGCTCGAATGGAACAACCATCCGGTCACGTTGGCGTTAGTCTTCGAGAGTCGCACCAGTTCGTTGGCTGTATAGAACAGGTCCATTCCATCTTCGCCAAGCCTGAGCTTCGGTGTAGCCCAAGGTGTCTTTTCTCCGATGGATTGGAGCCAAACGTTGCTGGTTTTCTCGCCCTCCGTCCATCGGGTTACCCAGACGCTTCGCGGTGGCTGTGAGACGAGACTATCCCGGGGCGAGTCCGATGCAAAGTAGGCGGCATACAAGGATGTCGAGTCAGACGCAACGTCGATGCTTTGGGCGATCCCAAGATGCTGGGGCAACAAAGGCACCCCCTCTTCCCACGTCGCACCCCCATCGCTCGAGAAAAAATGCCTCAAACCATCCGATACAATGACGTGGAGGCTCCTACCGAGCGATACGATGCGAGGTTCCCCTGCTCTTCCGGACAAGAAGAGATGAGGATTGCCCCAAAGCCCGTTCTTGAGGTCGCCACGTCGGTACCAGGTCTGTCGATTCGCGAGGAACCCCACTTCATCCCCGAACCGTACACGCCAGACCAGATGCAGCACACTGTCACCTTCTACGGCGAAATCCACGCTTTCGATATGGTCATGAAGACCGAGGCCTAGGCTGGGGAGTTGCCTTGTCCCGGGCCTTGCGGGTGGTCCTTTTCGGGCGGAGTAGGTGAGCCCGCGTATGTCGCGGCAAGAGCTGAGAGCCGAACCAAGCAACAGAAGGCATCCGATACCAAGCAGATGTAATTTCATACTCACCCTCGAGTGAAGGGGACAGACGCTACGGTGATCCCATCAATCTCAAATACTCGCGATCCCAGGCCGCGGGAACGCTCTCCCGGGCACGACAGGCGCGTTCTGCCAACTTGTCGGCCTCGCATTTCACGCGCGACGCGAAGGCGCACGCTGAGGCGACCCCTTTCTCGCAAATGCTTCTGGACTTGGACTAGAAGCGCGACCGCTGAAACAATCGCGGCACCCAGCGCTACCCAGAAGGTTCCAGGATTCCGTGCGTTCGATGATAACGACCGGCGGCGGACTGACGGCGGCGGGATTAACAGGAGCTGGAACACTTGGCACAGTCACTCGGACGGAATCCGTAGCGGCCGGCTCCTGCGGGGATTTCGCGCCGGAGAGCGACGCGGCAGCGAGGAGAGCCACCGCCAGCGACGTGAGTCGTATCATGGCGGCGACTATACCCGCCAGCGCGGCTGTGGCGGAAGTGTGGCGGTTCTATCGGCCTCCATCGCCCCGCATCAGCCCCTTCCGCATTCGGGGGCCATAGCCTAATCTGCCATACAGACGCTGGTTGTAGCGGATGGTGGTTGGTGGTGCCAGGAGAGGCCGGTGCCGCCCGTCGTTCTGTGGGCTTCCAGGGATACAGTTACGGTGATTGGAGCGACAAAGAAGACTTACTCCTTGACGAAGCCCTGCCCCACGACGCAACATCAGCTAGAATTTCCCCCCAAGAGTCCCTCAGGCACTCGTCCACTTGGCAGTGGTTCATTCCGTCGCCATCGACGGAATTTTTCACGAGGAGGGGCCATGAGACTTCGTCGCCCGTCTACCGTTCTCGCTGTCGCTCTCTCTGCACTCTTCTTCGCTGCCCAGCCCCCGTCTGCTGCGTGCGGAAACGCGTCGGAACCGTACGCGGTGAAGAGCGATGCCGGGCAGAGCCCGATTTCGGTCCAACTCTCGGATCGGCACGCGTTGAGGGCCATGGCAGTCAGCGCGATCAGCATCAACGCGCCGGACTCGATAAGTGGGATCGAGGGATCCTTCATATCGATTACGGCGACCGCCGGGAGCGGCGATCCGCATTCGATCATCACGATTAGCGTGACCGGCTCCCCTCCCGGGCTTTCGTTCTCGACGAACACGCCGACCTCGATCAACCCGTCCGGAAATCTGAATGGCTTCCTTCTGGCCGGGACGGTCGGAACCTGGTTCGTCGAGTGGCGTGCGAGCGACCAGTTCGGCGCGACCGATTCCGCGACCACTCGGCTCTTCGTCACATCGGCGAACCAGGCTCCATTCATGGATCAACCAAACGACATGAGTGTGCCCGAGGGCACGATTGCGGACCAATCGCTTCGGGCGACCGACTCCGATGGGGACCCGCTCGACTTCACGAAAGTGTTCGGACCATCGTTCGTGAGCGTGACGACCGTCGATCCCGATTCGGGGACGGCCACAGGCAACGTCCGTGTGGCGCCCGCATTCAGCGACGCGGGAAGCTACTTTGTCGAAATCGCTGTCAGCGACGGAATAGTCTCGGACACGCGATTCTTTTCGCTCTTCGTGCAGGATGTACCGCAACCGCCGGTCCCCGGACAGCCGGTCTGGGAACGCGTGGCCGATTTCCAAGATCCAAGGACGTTTTCGGGCGTGGAAGGAGCGGCGGCGAGCCTGATCGGGAACAAGATTTACGTGAGCCATGGATACCGCTTTTTCGACACCCAATATCTTTCAGCCTATGACATCACGACGGGAACATGGACCCACGGCGGCGTGACGGCGCCCAACGCGCAAGTCCCTCGATCCGAGATGGCTGGGGGTCAAGCATTTGGGAAGCATTACGCAATCGGGGGACGGTCGGGGCCGAATGCCGATGTTGAGGAATACGATCCCGTCGCACAGACATGGACTACCCGCGCGCCCATGTCGTTGGCTCGGGGTGGCCTTGGCGCCGCAAGCTGGGGAAATAAGATCTATGCCGTCGGCGGCCGCAATGGCGGCAGCTATGGATTCGGCACGATCTACAGTCGGAACGAAGTATACGACCCGGCGACCAATCGCTGGACGACACTCGCGTCGATGCCCATTGCCGTTTCCGATAATTACGCAACGGTCGCCTACTCGGGGAAGGTCTATGTCTTCGGCGGAACCGATGGCGTGAACGACCGATCGGACGTTCAGATCTACAACATCGCGACGAATACATGGACCCTGGGCGCACCCATGCCGACGCCCCGCGGAGCCGCCATGGCAGGCGTGATCGGCGACAAGATCGCGGTGTTTGGCGGCTACAGTGGGGTGAATCTGCGTGTGACCGAGCTCTACGATCCGATGTCCAATTCTTGGGTCACCGGTCCGGAGATGCCTTTTGCTGTAAGCGAGATGGCTCAGGGGGTCACCTACGACAGCCGAGGGATTTACGCGATCGGATCGGGGATCTTCGGCGTGGCCAGCTCCATCGTGCTGGTCCTTCGGCCGTTGATAGTCATTGATGCGCCTGCTGCCATCAGCGTGGACGAAGGTCAGAGCGTAAGCTTCACAGTCTCGGCAGCCCATCGAAACGGCTTGCCGGTCGCGTTGGCCGCGACCGGACTCCCCGCCGGCGCGACCTTTAGGGATAACGGCGACAACACGGGCACGCTCCAGTGGACGCCCGGTTTCTCGGATGCGGGAGTGCGCTCGGTGACGTTTCTGGCCGACGATGGCAAGGGAGCCACCAACTTGACCACGACCGCCATCACGGTTCGGAACGTGAACCGGCCGCCCATCTCGAATCCTGGCGGTCCTTACACGGCTTTCGTGGGAGCCCCCCTGACATTCGACGGCAGCCGATCAGCGGATCCCGATGGGGACGTCCTCACCTATCAGTGGACATTCGGGGACGGGACGACCGGGATGGGCCCTGCTCCGCTGCATACTTACGCGGCCATCGGCCCGTATGGGGTGGCTCTGTTGGTATCGGATGGCGCAAAGAGCGCCCTGGCCTCTACCACCGTGTCGGTTGTCGGGCTATTCCAGGCGCGCGCCTTCACGTCGGGCGGCAATCCCACAATTCGGCTCAAATCCGGGAAGCAGGCCTGGTGTGCTCAGGTCGAGCCCGTCGGACATGCCTTCAGCCTGACTCTGGTCGATCCCTCGACGCTGGTCATGAAGTCGCCGGGCACCGGCTCGGTTGACCACATTCCCGCGTTGACCGATAAATCACTCGCTATCGGCGATCTCGACCACAACGGCGTCGTGGATTTGACCGTGTGCTTTGTGAAGGACGATCTGCGTCTCCTCTTTGGCAATCTAAACGGGACCACAAGCGTCCCGGTCTCTATCGAAGGGACGCTTTTCGGAGGCGGTCTCTTCCGCGCCGCTCTGGACCTGCGCGTGATCGCGTCCGGAAACGCTGTCGCCGCATTTGTCTCTCCGAATCCGCTGAATCCGGGTGCAACGCTCACGTTCGTGACACCCCAGACGGGGTATGCGCGGGTTCGCGTGTATGATGCCGCGGGGAGGTTGACACGCACGCTCCTGGACGAGGCCCTTGTGCCGGCAGGCTATCACGATCTGCGAATCGATGGCCTGGATGGGTGGGGGCGAAAGCTCGCTACAGGTATTTACTTCTATTCGGTAGAGACATCTCTCGGCTCCACGAACGGTAGGTTCACGGTTCTGAAATGAGCGGGTAGGATCACCGAAGACGTTAGGCCCGGTGGTTCGAATCCTACCCCCTCCGCCATGCGTCTTTGTGATACAGTACGCGCCGCCGATCATCTTTCGCCGCGCGCAATACTCCAGTGAGACGGTTCCCTCGCTCGGTATTTGGCGTGCACGTGGAAACTCCCCAGTCCACGCAGGAGGCTTGAATGAGGCGCCCGCTTCGAGTTCACCCCGTACTCTTCGTCACCCTCGTCCTCACGATCTCTATCCTCTGGGCAGCCGGATGTAGCCGTGATCAGGCATCGATTACAGGACCGAATGATTCCTCCACGCAGATGGCGACAGGACTCCGACTCGATAACCCCGCGGTCATGGCCGCGATGGTTGCTCAAGACCGCGCGACCCCGGCGCTCCTGAAGCAGAGTGGAATTCTTGGCACGGGGATTTCGACGGACGCCGCGGGCAAGCCGGTGATCCTTGTCTACACGGAGCGCGCCGGCATGGCGGGCGTTCCCAAGAATATTGACGGCATTTCGACTCAAGAATTCGTCACCGGTAAGGTCGTTGCGTATGCAAAGCCGGGCGGCGGCGGCACGCTACAGATGGGAACATCGACCGGCAACGACAATGAGTGCGCGTCTGGCACACTGTCGTGCGTGGTGATCAAGGGTGGTACCGAATACTTCCTCTCCAATAATCATGTTTTCGCTCGGGAGAACGCGGCGTCGATCGGGGAGCGCATCGACGCGCCGGGTCGGTACGACGGCCATCCGAGGTGCGCGCAGACTCCGATCGCTGCTACGCTCTCCGATTATCAGCCGATCAACTTCGGTGGCAACAACACGATCGACGCTGCCATTGCCCGGCCGGATGCTGGCCGCGCATATACGTCGGTGTCGGCCGGTGGTTACGACCCGTCCTCTACCGTCGTATCACCCTCGGTGGGGCTAGCGGTCAAGAAGCAGGGCCGCACCTCTGGCCTCACGCACGCAACGATTCAGGCCATCAACGTTACGATCACGGTTGGATACACGGCCGGGACCGCGGTGTTCACGAGCCAGATCCAAACCCCTGGATCGTTCATCCGGGCCGGAGACTCGGGCTCGCTCATGGTGACCGAGACGGGCGCCAATCCGGTCGGCCTCTGCTTCGCGGGCAGCTCGCAGGCCAGCTTCGCGAACCCGATCGGTCCGGTGCTCTCGAGATTCTCCGCGACCGTCAAGTAGTGGTGTGAAGGAATTACCGAGGGGCAGGGCGCGAAAGCGTCCTGCCCTGATTCTTTGGCGCACTTTCGCGAGGGGCTCATGCGTCTTCCGTTTCGCAGCGGTTGCGATGGTTCTGACGATGGGTGCTGGCTGCGCCCAACCTCAATCCGCCAGGCACGAGCAGACCGTTCCCCCTTCTCGAGACTCAACGATGGCCGCCCCAAACCTCGCTGAGGTTCTCAGCCGGCACACCTCTTCGCTCATGGCGATCCCGGGGGTCACCGGCACTGGGGAAGGGAAGCGGGGCGCTCAAGTAATCCTTGTCGTCTACGTGGACCACGCAACGCCGGAGCTCAGGAAGCGCATCCCGGACGAGATCGAGGGGTACCCGGTCGAGGTAAGAGAGATCGGGAAGGTAACGGCACCCCCGCCCTAGAGCGGGACCGATCGCATCCTGGGACGCGAGGACGTCATCGAACGCCTTCAACGCGGCGAAGAACCGCGCTACTGACCTCGTTTCCTCGTCACGAAGAGCACCGCGAGCGTCCACGTCGGGAAAAGATCCACGAACGGAATCAGCTCCGCCACGAAGGTTGGCAGAAATGCGACGTGCCACCCGAGCGTCAGGACCATCGCGAATCCGACCAGCACGTCGAGCGCGCCATTGAGCGGAGATAGAATTCCGGGGAAGAAGGCGGGGAAGACCACGATCTGAAGCAGGTCGGCGGCCAC
>JBGPMG010000134.1:0-7391 GCA_041486815.1 Candidatus Eiseniibacteriota bacterium
ATCGTTTGGGGCATAGGGATGATCTGGGCCGCGCGCCGGGGGTAGGCACGAGGGGGCGTTTCCTGGAAGCTTGGGACTGCTCGAGCGCCGCCGCCCGGAACTGAAGGCAGGACTTTGGGGTTGACATCGTAGAAGCAATCTTTGAGTGTCTTAAGTTAGGTAGGGACTCCGGTTTCGACCCAAAACTATGCGACGACTCACTTCCCAGACTCTCCGCCTCAGGCCGTGGTTCCAAGCGGCCATCGTCCTCTATCTACTGGGCACCATCTTCCTCGTCACGGTGCATCAGCACCACGGTGCGCTCCACAGCACGGATTGTGCGCTCTGCACCATGGCGCACACGCCCGCCGTGCTGGCGCCGGCCGCGAACCAAGTGGCCGAGCGGACGCCGGCGAGCGCCCTCGTTCCCGTCCCCGAGGATCAGGGCTGGGATGCCGAGGTCTGCCAAGCTTCCCGCTCTCGCGCACCTCCCCAGGTCTAGCTCTCCCCTAGTTTTGACGCGCGGCATCCGCGCGAACCGAGAACCCCGACCCATGCCGCCTTCGTGGCGGCGCCGTTCGTAGCACCGCTCCGCGCAGGAGCCGGCGCTACGGGGGAACTCCCCAGCCGCTCGATCCCGGATCTCGAGGGACGCCGCCGGCGCGCGATGCCCAGGGAAGAGGCTCCCCACGCACTCAAGGAGGCAGTGGCCTCATGATTCGACAAATTGTACTTACGTGCATAGTGCTCGCGGCCGCGGCGACGCCGGCGTTCGCGGGGGTGGTCAACCCCGACATATCGATGGTGGGCCAACCGTTCATACGTTTGACGGACGACCCGTCCGACCCGGCCCACAAGCGCCCGACCCTCAACATCGGAGAGGTCGAAGGTGTGTTCGACGCGTATCTCAACCCATACGCGCACGGAACGTTCATCCTTTCGATCGCCGATGGCGGCGTGGAGGTCGAGGAGGGCTTCTTTCAGCTCCTGCGCGGGCTGCCGGGCGGGCTCACCGTCAAAGGCGGAAAGTATCGCGCCGGATTCGGAAAACTGAACCCTCAACACCCCCACGCGGTGCCATTCGCCGACCGCTTTCGCGTCCTCGCGGCATATCTGCCAGGAAGCGAGTCGCTCAACGAGACCGGGGTCTCGCTCTCGGAGCGGATTCCGATGCCGGGAGATTTCTCGCTCACGGCCACGGGCGATTGGCTTCAAGGCGATTCGTACCGGATCGATCGCGAGCCGAGCGGCGGCTCCAATGATCCGCTCGAACTAAACCCTGAGGCCGACCGCGCTAGCGAGCCCCGTCCCGCGGTTCTAGGACGGCTCGCCGGTTTCGGCCAGATCAGCGATCGCTCGGGGTATGAGCTTGGATTCTCCGCAACTGAAGGCACGAACAACGTCGCCGCCCAGGCCCGTACCCGTGTGATCGGCGGGGACGCGAAATTCAAGCTTTGGACGGGCGCATTTTCTTACCTGATCCTGCAAGGGGAAGTTCTCCACCTGAATCGCGACGACGCCGGCTGGGACTCGACCGCTGGCGCGTACACGACGGCGAAAGCGACGGGGACCGGCGGATATTTCTACGCGGACTATAATTTCAAGATCCGCTACAACCTCGGCGCTGGATTCGAGCGCTTTCAGGATCCGACGCCGGACAAGACTTCGAACACCGCCTTCAAGGTCTTCGCGGGCTATTCCCTGTTGGAAGAGACCACCGCGTTCCGTTTCGATTGGGACCACTTTTCACCGGGAACGCCCACGGGAGCCACGGAGGCGCCACCCGACGTGAACACCGTCACGATGCGAGTCATTTTCTCGATGGGACCGCACAAGGCCCATCAGTTCTGATCGGAGGAGATCATGTTCCGCAAATGGCTGACAACGTTCGCGCTCTTAGGCGTGCTAGCTCTACCCGGAAACGCCTTGGCCAAGATACGCGTGGCCGCATCGATCAACGATCTGGCTTCGATCGCGAGCAGCGTGGGCGGCGACGAAGTCGAAGTTTTTTCCATTGCACGCTCCACCGCGGACACGCACCACATCGAGGTTCTTCCCTCATACATGGTGAAGGTGTCGCGCGCCAACGTTTACCTCAAGGTGGGCCTGGGCCTCGATCAATGGGCCGACGGGATCATCGATGGATCACGCAACGCGCATATCGTGGCCGTGGATTGCTCCAAGGACGTCCCAGTTCTCGAAAAACCGACGCAGCAAGTCAACGCGTCGATGGGAGACGTGCACCCGTATGGTAATCCCCACTACTGGCCGGATCCAAGGAACGGGGCCATCGTGGCCAAGACGATCGCCGAGGCATTTGCCTCGGTCGATCCGAAGCACGCCGAGGAGTACCGGGACCGTGCAGAGAAGTTCGGAAAGGAAGCGGAAGAAACGTGGAAGCGTGGAAAATCGGTGGCGGAAGGGATGCCGGCGAGGGTGATGGTCACCTACCATCGGTCCTGGACGTATTTTGCCAATGCATTCGGCTTCGAGGTCGCCGCCGAAGCGGAGCCTGTTCCGGGAATCCCGCCCACGGGAAAACACCTCGGCGATGTGGTGAAAATCGTGAAAGAACGGCACGTCCCGATTTTCCTGCAGGAGCCCTGGTTTTCCAGCGACGCGGGCCTGTTCCTGGCTCGCGAGGGCGGGCTACGTGTGGTGGTCGCTTCCCCATCTTGCGACACGACTGCCGCCGGCAGCTATCTGTCGCATATCAGCGACCTCATCGGCAAGATCGGCGGTGGCAAATCATGAGGGCCGGTAATTGAGCGAAGCTCTGGCGCTGCCCTTCTTCCGAACGGCGGTAATCGTCGCATTGGTGTTGGCGGGCATCCACGCCTACTTGGGATTTCACATCGTGCGGCGCGGGGTCCTCTTCGTGGATCTCGCGCTCGCACAGATGGCGGCGCTCGGCGTGGCGCTGGCCGTCCTGCTCAATCTGGAGCACAACGCCTTCGCGTCATACATCCTCGCGCTCGGAATGACGTTCGTGGGGGCGGCGACGTTCGC
Organism: Candidatus Eiseniibacteriota bacterium; assembly: GCA_041486815.1. Lineage (GTDB taxonomy): Bacteria > Eisenbacteria > RBG-16-71-46 > SZUA-252 > SZUA-252 > WS-9. The sequence goes on from JBGPMG010000134.1 coordinate 2,989, forward strand.
GTGGCTGCGGGGCCGCTCCCGCAACGTTCCTCTCGAGGCATTCATCGGCATCGTGTTCGCGACGGCGCAGGCAGGTGTCTTTCTTGTGCTCGAGAAGAGCCCCGCGGGGCCGGAGCACCTCAAGGAGACCCTTGTTGGGTCGCTCTTCACCGTCGATCCGAAACATGTGCTGCGGGTTGCCATCTTGTACGCCGTCATCGGACTGGTACACGTAGCGCTCCGGAAGCCGTTCTTTGAAATCACCAACGACCCGCAGGCAGCCGAGGCTCGGGGACGCCGGCTCTTCCTATGGGATCTACTCTTTTACGCGACGTTCGGCTTCGTGGTCACATCATCCGTCCAGATGGCGGGCGTTCTGCTCGTCTTCGGATTTCTCGTAATCCCCGCCGTTGCGGGCTTGATGGCGACGTCGAAACCCGGCCCGGCGCTCGCGGTGGGCTGGGTCTTCGGAGTCGTGGCGAGCGTTCTGGGTCTTCTGGGATCAGTGCGGTTCGATATGCCCGCGGCTCCGAGCATCCTCGTCACCCTTACCGGCCTCCTCGTGGTGATGGGCGCGGTCCTCGGTCTCACGCGGATGGGTCGGAACGGAGCCAATGCGAGGAGCTAGGCCCGTCGCTCGCCCGTGCGCCCTGCCTGGCCCCGCGGGGACGGCCCTCCTTAGCGTGCTCCTGTTCGCGTTCGGGAGCATCCTCGCGACCCCGCGACCCGCGCTGGCGAAGAACATCCACCCGGCTCTCGCGCGTCTCGCGCCCCACACCGCGCTCTCCGATCGATTCCTGACGTATCGGGCGGGCGCGGAGCCGATCGTGAACCTGCTCCTCCAGGGCACCGTTTTGCGCGGCGATCTGGAAGCGTACGGCATAGAGGTCAATACCTGGACCCACGCGGGGATGACCGTCCGCTGCCCCCTTTCGAGGCTGCAACTCTTGGAGTCGATGCCGGGGATCTCGGCGATCCAACCCGCGGGACGGTGCCGCCTCTACCTGGATCGGAGCAGCGTTGACGCGGACGTCGCCACGGTCCGCGTGCCGATCCCGCCGGCATTCGCCGGGCAGAGCGGCGCGGGGGTGCTCGTGGGCCTTGTCGATTCGGGCGTTGATTTGTTCCACGGCGATTTTCGAAAGGCCGATGGGTCGACGCGATTGATCTCGGTCTGGGACCAGACGGGATCCGGAATCCCGCCCGCCGGATTTACCTACGGCGTGGAATGGTCGCCGGCACAGATCGACAAGGGGAGCGCGAAGGAAACGGATGGGTTTGGCCACGGGACCCACGTGCTCGGTATCGCGGCCGGAGATGGAAGCGCGGCCAGCCATGGCCAGCCCCCCTTCACCTACGTCGGGATGGCTCCGGGAGCGGACCTTTGCGCGGTCAAGACGGACTTGAGCGTTTCGGGAATCGTCGACGGTATCAACTACATCTTTCAGAAGGCGGCGCTCCGGGGCGAGCCCGCCGTCGTCAATTTGAGCCTGGGCACCCAGGAGGGGCCCCATGACGGAACGCACATCCTGGATCAGATGATCAATCAACTGACCGGCCCGGGACGCATTGTGGTGGCGGCGGCGGGTAATGAGGGCGCGGACAACCTGCACGCGCAGGTCACCCTGACGCCGACAACCGGCCAGGACGCGACCATGATCGTCCCCCCATACACGCCGGCGCCAAGCACCGGCGACGACTACATCATCCTTTCGGGCTGGTATTCCGGGCTCGAGCAGATGTCGGTGACGCTGACGACACCCCGTGGAACCGTTCTGGGCCCCGTCGCCCCCGGCGACAGCCTCACCGGGCAAGCGACTCCCGATGGGTACGTCGATCTCTACAATGGGAGCTTCGCGACTTCGAACGGAGACCGGGAGATCTACCTGCAGGTCTACGATTACGGCGGCTCCCCTCCACCTGTTGCCGGCGCTTGGAGGTTCCACTTCTCGCCGATCGTGGTCGCCGCGAGCGGTCGCCTCGACGCCTACATCGAGGCAAGCGGCCTCGGAGACGGCAGCGCATTCGCGCGATGGAGTCAGGGATTGGTCTTCGGCGGGGTCGTGAGCGCGCCCGGCGACGCGGACTCCGTCATCGCCGTGGGCGCGCACGTCACCCGGCAGTGCTGGGACGGGCTCGATGGACTCTTTCACTGCTTCACTCCAGCTCCGCCCCTCGGATCGATCGGTAGGTTCTCCAGTCAGGGACCGCGGCGAGACGGCGTGCTCAAGCCCGACCTATCGGCCCCCGGCGTGGGCATCATGTCGTCGCGGGCGCGGGCGGCGTTCTTCACGAACGCTGAAGTTGCGCCCGATGGAACGCACGCGATCTTGTCCGGCACCAGCATGGCCACGCCGCACGTGACCGGCGCCGTGGCCCTCCTTCTCGCTCACCGAGCAAACGCCTCCGCGTCACCCTCCGAGATCAAGGCGGAATTGAAGGGATCGGCGCGGATCGATTCCGACACCGGCACGGTGCCGAACGAGACATGGGGAGCCGGAAAACTCGACATCGCGGCCGCGTTGGGTCCCGCGCTTGCGGTCTCGGTCCCGCGCCCGGTCGCCGGACACGCTGTCGAATTCGGGAGCAACGACTCGGTCGACGTCCGCGTGACGGGCGGTGGCGCGGACTCGGTTGTCCTCAGCCTCTCCAAAGATGGCGGAATCAGCTACGGGATCCGCCTCGGCGCGATCTCCGCCGTCAGCCCCGGCGTGACACAGACGCTCGCGTTCGCTCCCGACCCCTCCTGGCAGACCTATCGCGCCCGGATCCGCTGCGTCGCGTACAACGCGACGATGGGGGATGCCGCCGCCTTCTCGGACAGCTTCTTTTTGATCCAGCCGCAGATTCGGACCTCGCTACGGGTGAGCACTCCCAATCCGTTTCGCGGAAAGGCGACCATCTACTTCGAGCTCCTCCAGCCACAGCGTGCGTCGGTGCGGATCTTTTCCGTGAGGGGGGCTCTCGTCCGAACGTTGGCCGACAAGGTCTTCCCGCCCGGCCGATACACCATCGACTGGGACGGCTCCGACGAGAAGGGCGTGAGCACGGCATCCGGGATCTACCTCTGCGAGTTCCGCTCCGGCTCGGTGCGCGACATGCGCCGCCTTGTCCGGGTCCGGTAAGCCCCCCCCGCCAGGCCATCCCGAAGCGCGGGCATCGTGAAACATCGCAGCGGCCCCGTGCGTATCTTGGGTATAAGCTCGCGCGGAGCCGAAGGAGCGCCCATCCCCAACGCCGGAGGCAACCCCCATGGGCCGAAAATTTTGGTTGGCAATCGTCCTGGGCGCGCTCGTCTGCCTCGCGATCGGCGTCATCTGGACGATCCGCCTCGACGTTCCCAATCCCCAACCGTGGTGGTACGGGAAGAAGGTAGTCGTCCGGCTTGAGGTCTGGGAGCCCGGCAAAGACATGGCCACGTTTGCTATGACGATGCCCAAGGGCCCGCTCGACGCCATGTACGTCCTCGGGTTGAAGGGCAATATCAATATCAATCACGGCCGGGGAATCGAGCTGAAGGGAATCTGGAAGCGGCTGCAGCGGCTTCCCCGAGGGGAGAAACTCACGCTGGAACAAGAAGGCGCGACCGTCACCATGTGGATCGAGGAGCCGAATGAGGAGCGGGCCCCGAGAGGTTGAAGGCGCGCTACATCGTGTGGGCACCCCGAATCACGGCAGGAATTTGTCGGGGTGCGCGATCTTCTCGGGCAGGTAGGTGTCCATCACATAGTTGAGACCGTGCGCGGCCAGGGCCTGCTGCTCGGCGCGAACCCCCATCGTGACCAGCTGCTCCATCGCCTTCGCCCACGGCTTGTGGTGCTTGAAGAACGGATCGTTCTTGATCGCGTCCTTCGCGCGCTTGACGTCGACCTCCTTGAGCGGATGGGTCGGCAGCTTGTAGTCGATGATGTCCTGCGGCGTGATGCCGAGGAAGCGGGCCTGAGGAACGCAGAAGAACTCGTTGATATGGGCCGCGTTTCCGGACCCTACCTTGAATGTCCGATAGATATTGCTGATGCCGTACGGATCGCCGTCCACGAAGACGTAGACCGGGATCTTCTTCGTGTCGGCGAGGCGGCGGATGAAGCGGCGGCAGGCCCGAGTCGGCACGCCGCCCATCGAGACCAGGATGCAATTGGCCTTCTTCCAGTAGCCGTGCTTCACCAGGCGCTGGAACATCCCGGCGGTCTCGATGACCAGGATGAACTTGGCGGTGGTCTCGAATTTGAGATCTTCCACCGAGATCGGGATGGAGTAGGCGCCGCTCCCAAACTTGGTGCAGTCGATTCGGATCGCCTTCCCGGTATCCGGGTCCTTATCAACGACGATAAGCGTGCCCGCGACGTCGCCCCCCTTCTCCTCGGGAACGAACCCCATCTGCTCGCGATTGACTTCGAACAGGGCCTCGACGTCGTCCATGTCGG
>JBGPMG010000135.1:0-7354 GCA_041486815.1 Candidatus Eiseniibacteriota bacterium
AGCCAATACTGAATTGGCTCTGGCGGCTTAGCTGCCACGCTCGACCGGTCTGAGCCTGCCGAGGCTGGATCGGGCGTCATCAAGGTAGGCTGGTTCTCACGATCCGCACGAGTCGGGAGGACGAGATAACATCGAGCTAGCGGTTCCGTGACCTAGTCCGTTGGCGTCCGGGATCGCGAAGGTGGATAACGGACTACGCGCGTAGTGCTTCTTCCGGATCTACTTTCGGACGAGGGTTCAATTCCCTCCGCCTCCACCAAAATACATTCCTGACGGGGGTACCGTTCGGATGAAGGTGCGCCACATCGCGGCGATCGCAGGGATCGCCCTTTCGATCGCGGGCGCACGCCCCGCGACGGCGCTCATCCTGACCCGCTACCCCTCGCTCTGGCTGCAGACTCCGACGTCGATCACCGTCGCGTGGCAGACCGACGCCGCTTCCACGGGCAAGGTGCTCTACGGAGTCACGGCAGCCTTGGGCTATGAGGCGACGCACGCGGGAACCACGGCGAACCACGCCGTGGCGCTGATCGGGCTGACGCCATTCTCGACGTACTACTACCGCATCGTCTCCGACGCAGACACGCTTACGCTCGGCAATGACACCTTCCGCACGGCGCCCTCCGGATTCGAGCCGTTCCGCTTCGTGGCGTTCGGCGACATCGGGCGCGCGACCTCGGAGCAAATAGAGATCGCCGCCCGGATTGACTCGCTGGGTGCGGACCTGGGCATCCTCACCGGCGACATTATCTACGAGGGCGGGGAGGCAGCGAACTTCACGCCTCAGTACTTCAACATCTACCGACCCACGATCGCCAAAATCCCGTTCTATTCGTGCCTCGGCAACCATGACGTCGTGACCGCGAACGGGCAGCCCTACCTCGACGCGTATTACTTTCCCACCGCGAACTCCGGGACCGAGCGCTACTACTCATTCGACTACTCGAACGCGCACTTCGTTTCGCTCGAGGTGACCCTCGAGAACATCGCCCCCAATTCCGCGATGCTCACCTGGCTGGCCTCGGATCTCGCCGCGACGAGCAAGCAATGGAAGATTGTATTCTTCCACGTTCCGATGTACTCCAACCTCGGCGCGCACGGAGACGATCCCACGATCGCTGCGGCGCTCGGCCCGATCTTCGATACTCATAAGGTCGACCTGGTCTTGCAAGGACACAATCACTACTACACACGCACCTTTCCGATTGCTGCGAACGCGCCGGTGGACCAAGTGCAGGAGCCGGCCTACCTCAATCCCCGAGGCACGATCTACATCGTGACCGGCGGCGGCGGGCGGGCGCTCTACGCGCTCGCCGGCTCCCCCGTCTATGAGGCGCTCTCGCTAAGCGCGTTCCACGTCACGGTCGTGGATGTGGCGACGAACACCCTAGGCCTCCAGGCGATCGCGCGCGACGGCTCCTTGATCGATTCCATGACTTTGACCAAGGACACTCCGACCGCGGTCGAGCTTGTGGAGTTTTCCGCGGACTCCAGTCCGGAAGGAGTGCGGCTTCAGTGGCGCGTCTCCGCTGAATCGGACGCTCTCAGCTTCCACGTATACCGCGGTCCCTCCCTGACGGACCTTTCGAATCGACTCACCACGGCGCCGTTGAGCGGCGGCCCGGAGTACACCTATAACGACAGCACCGCCGAGCCAGGACGCCGATTCTATTACACCCTCGGGGCCATCGACGCGCAGGGACGCGAGGAGCGGGTCGGGCTGGTCGCGGGAAGCCGGGGTGGCCCCTATCGCTTCGCCGCGCTGCACCCGCGTCCCAATCCCTCCGACGGCCTCGCCGAGATTGGCTACACGCTGGACCGCGTGTCGATCGTGCGGGTGTCGATATTCGACGTCGCCGGGCGGGTGGTGCGCGTCCTCGACCGCTCGGGTCCACTCGGTCCCGGCCCACATGCGGCGCATTGGGACGGGAGGGACCGAAGTGGCCGCGCGACCTCGGCCGGACTCTACTTCGCGCGAATCCAATCGGAGAATCGATCGGTCTGGACGCGGATTCTGCGAGTCAGGTGAGACCCGAACCCATCGGCGGGCACGCTCCCCCTCGGCTCAAACGCCAGATCGGGCTCTACGCCGCGACCGCCGTCACGGTTGGGAGCATCATCGGCTCGGGAATTTTCCGCTCGCCGCACTCGGTCGCGAAGGAACTCCACACCGAGGCCCTGATGCTTGCGGCGTGGGTGGTCGGCGGCCTCCTCTCGATGGCGGGATCGCTGGTCCTGGCCGAGCTCGCGGTTCAGCATCCTCGCACCGGAGGCCTCTACGTCTTCATCCGAGAGGGCTTCGGCCGGCGACTCGCGTTCGTCTTCGGCTGGGCTTCCCTCGCGGTGATCAAGCCGACGGTCATCGCGTCGATCACGAGCGTCTTCGCGATCTACGCGTGCCAGGCGGTCGGGTGGCCCGCCGCCGCTCAGCTCCCGCTGGGACTCGCCGCGATCGGCCTCCTCACGTTCGTGAACTGGCTCGGAGTGCGCGAGGGCGCGAACACCCAGACGCTCCTCACCACACTCAAGGTATTGGGGATCTTGGCGCTTTGCGGCGCCGCATTCGGCCTGCCGCACTCAGGCCCTTCCGGCGCCGCCGCGGCGGCCGCCCCACTGTCGACGCATCCTCTGCTGATCGCGTTCGTCGCGGCGATGATCCCGATTCTATTCGCGTACGATGGATGGACCGACTCGACGTATGTGGCGGGGGAGATCGTGAATCCGAGGCGAAATCTTCCGATCGGGATCCTCGGTGGGACCGCCATCGTGATCGCCGTCTACGTCGTGACCAACCTTGCCTACTTCGCGGTGCTCTCGCCGAGCGACGTCGCGGCGTACGAAGCGGTCGCGAGCGAGACCGTGCGCCGTGTTCTCGGAGAGTGGGGAGGCCGGGCTCTAGCGGTCCTCGTCGCGGTCTCCACGTTCGGGACGATCAGCGCATCGATCCTCACCGGTCCGCGCGTAACGCTGGCGATGGCGGCCGACGGGCTCTTCTGGTCCAGGGCCGCGCACGTCCATCCGCGCCGCGGAACCCCCGACTTCGCCCTCTGGCTCCAGTGCGCGCTCGCGTGCGTCTGGCTTGCCCTTGCGGTCCGGGGGTTCGAGGACGTGTCGGGATGGTTCGTCACGACCTCCTGGCTCTTCTACGGCCTCACGATCGCAGCGATCTTCGTCCTGCGGCGCCGCGGGACCGGGCCCGACGCTCCCGCGGCCCTCGATGACGCCGCGGACGCGGGCGCGGCGGCCGACCCTAGCTCCCGCGCGTACCGAGCGCCCCTGTTCCCGGCCACTCCCATCGTCTTCATTCTCGTCACCATCGCGATCATCGTCAGCGACCTCGCGACGAGCCAGTGGCGCGCCATGGCGGGCGTGCTGGTCGCGGCCCTCGGCTTTCCGATTTATCATGTATGGAAAGGGAGGGGGGCCTCCAACCGGTAGCCCCCCGCCTCATCATCAGGGGGAACGACATCGTGGAGCAGCTGGAAGCGGGGGCCCGCCTCGGCCACTACAAGATTGTCGAGAAGATCGGGGCCGGCGGGATGGGCGAGGTCTACCTCGCCGAGGACCTGCGGCTCGAGCGCCCGGTCGCCATCAAGCTCCTGCCCGCCTGGGCGGCCGGCGACCGGGTTGCCGTGGAGCGGCTGGTCCGGGAGGCCAAGCTTGCCTCCACCCTGAATCATCCCCACATCGTCACCATGTACGCGATCGAGGATTCGGACTCCGCCCCGTATCTCGTCATGGAGTACGTCGAGGGTGAAACCCTTCGCGCCCGGCTTCACCGGAACCCGCTCGAGATGCCGGAATTGATTGCCGTCGGCGCCCAGGTCGCCGACGCGCTCGATGCCGCCCACCGGGTCGGCGTGATCCGGCGGGCCATCAGGTCGTCGAACATCCTGCTCACGGCGGACGGCCGCGCAAAGGTCGTCGATTTCGGGCTCGCGAAGCGCCTGCCCGGGAGCGCCGCGGCCGCGGACGCCACGGCGGGCGTGAGCTTGACGGCAACCGGCGCCGTGGTCGGCACCGCGGCCTACATGTCGCCGGAGCAGACGCGCGGGGAGCCTCTCGATGCGCGGACGGACCTCTTCTCGCTCGGCGTCGTGCTCTACGAAGCCGCGACCGGCCGTCTCCCGTTCGAAGGCCCTTCGATGCTCTCCGTTCTGCATGAAATCGCGCTCGTGGAGCCGCCAGCGCCTTCGCGCGCGCGCCCCGGCCTCCCGCGCGAGCTGGACCAGGTGCTTCTGCGCGCGATGTCCAAGGACAGGGAGCGCCGCTACGCGAGCGCGGCGGACCTCGCCTCGGCGCTCCGCGCGCTGGGCCGGGAGATCGGCGAGGTCTCGGTCGAAGAGGCGGACGGCGCCGGGCCCGCGGGCGCTTCGACGCGTGTCCCGAACAATCTGCCGGCGACGCTCACCAGCTTTGTGGGCCGGCGGGACGAGATGGAGGAGGTGGGGCGTCTCCTAGGCACCGCGCGTCTGGTTACGCTCACCGGCGCGGGCGGGTGCGGGAAGTCGCGGCTCTCGTTCCAGGTCGCCCGCAACCTGCTCGAATCGTTTCCCGACGGCGCGTGGCTGGTGGAGCTCGCGTCCCTCTCGGATCCATCGCTGGTCCCACAGCGGGTGGCGGCGGTGCTCGGTGTCCGAGAGGAGCCGGGCCGTCCGCTGGTCGAGACCCTTCGAGATTGGGTCGGAGCCCGCGCGCTGCTGATCCTGCTCGACAACTGCGAGCACTTGACCGCCGCCTCCCGCGGGCTCGCGGCCGAACTGATCACAGCCTGTCCCGCGGCGCACATTCTCGCCACGAGCCGCGAGGCGCTCGGTGTCCCGGGAGAAGCGCTCTGGCACGTCCCGCCGCTCCATGTGCCCGACCTCAGGGGCCCCGTGAAGCTCACGCGACGGGAGATCGGTCGGTATGAATCGGTCCGCCTCTTTGTGGAGCGGGCCACGGTCGTCGCGCCGACCTTCTCCCTCACGGAACAGAACGCCCAGACGGTGGCCCAGATCTGCGCGCGGCTCGACGGCATCCCGCTCGCGATCGAGCTCGCGGCCGCGCGGATCAAAGTGCTCCCGGTGGGCCAGATCCTCGCGAGGATCGAGGATCGGTTCCGCCTTCTCACCGCGGGGAGCCCGGCCGCGCTCCCGCACCAGCAGACGCTCCGGGCCACTGTGGACTGGAGCTACGAGCTCCTCGGCGCGAAGGAGCGGACGCTCTTCGATCGGCTGAGCGTGTTCGCCTGGGGGGCGACCCTCGAGTCGGTCGAAGCGGTCTGCGTCGGGGATGGAGTCACCGAGTTCGAGATCCTCGATCTTGTGACCCATCTGGCGGACAAGTCACTCCTCATGCCCGAGGAGGGCGCCGGAGGCGCGGCGAGGTACCGTCTGCTGGAAACGCTGCGCGACTATGGAAGAGAGAAGCTCCAAGCCTCGGGCGCGGAACCACGCTACTCCGGCGCCCACGCGGAGCACTTCGCGGCCCTGGCCGAGCGCGCGGAGCCAGAGCTGCGCGGTCCGGAGCAGTCGCGTTGGCTGGAGCGGCTGGAAGAGGAGCACGACAACCTGCGTCTGGCGATGGACCGGTTGCGCGACTCCGGGCGCGAGCCCGTCGCGCTTCGGCTTACCGCTTCACTGTGGCGATTCTGGTGGGTCCACGGCCACTTCTCCGAGGGACGCAGGCGGCTGGCCTCCGCGCTCAACCGCAGCGACGGCGCAGATCGCCGCGACCGGGCCAAGGCGCTCCTCGGGGCCGCGGCGCTCGCGCGCGCCCAAACCGACTTCAGCAGCGCCCGGGCTCATGTCGAAGAGAGCCTCGCGATCGAGCGCGCCGACGGCAATCCGGAAGGGATCGCCGCCGCGCTCCACGAGCTGGGAAATCTGGACGACGATCAGGGAGATCGCGAGTCGGCGCGCAGCCATTTCGAGGAGGGGCTCGCGATCCGAAGAGAGCTGGGAGACCGTCGCGGGGTTTCCGGCCTCTTGCACAATCTCGGAATCCTCGCGCAGACGCTGCAGGAGTACGAGCGGGCGCGATCCTTGATCTCCGAATCGCTCGCGATCAATCGGGAGCTCGGAAACCCGGCTTGGGAGGCCACGGCTCTCAATGCGTTAGGGAGCGTGGCGTTCGATCAGGGCGATCAGGTCTCCGCGCAGCGGTATCAAGAGCAGAGCCTCGCGATCCACGAGGAGCTGCGTGATCCGTGGGGCACCGCCTTCACTCTTCGAGAGCTCGGGAAGATCGCGATCGTGACGCATGATGAGGGTACCGCCGCCAAGATGCTCCGTCAGAGCATCGTCGCGTTTCACGACATGGGTGCCCGCGAGGAGGTTGCGGAAACCCTGGAGCATTACTCGGCCCTCGAGGCCGAACGGCGGAACGACGAACTGGCGCTCATTCTGGCGGGGGCCGCATCCGCGCTGCGCGATTCGTTGGGCTCGCCCGCGACGGCACCCGATCAATCGCGCCTCGAGGCGATTCTAGAGGACCCCAAGCGGCGGCTCGGTCCCGAGCGGCTCTCCCGCGCGTGGTCGCGGGGGTCCGCCATGTCGCTTCAGGAATCGGTCCGCTTCGCGACCGCGGAGCGATAGCGGCCGCTGGATTTCCAGCGCCCGCGCACGCGATCTCGCGAGCGGCCCTGCCGGCACCTTTGACATCGGCCTCCCGGCGTGCTACACTGTCGCCGCATGGCAGTGTAGGAACGAGTTCCGAGGGGCGCGCTCTCGCGTGGAGGCCATGGTTAGACTCGGGCGTTCCTCATCCCTCCTGTTTCTTTCTCTCCTCCTGGAAATTCCTGCGCCCGCGCTTGCGGCATCGCCCAAGACCACGGGCGGCGGTTACGCCATTCAACCGGTGTACCAGCGCTCCTCGGGATGGTGGGCCTCGCGCGGGCTGACGGGAACGCTGATCCGCCAGACGGCCGTCACGACGAGCTGGTTCCTGTACCCGGGAGCCTGCGTCCAGCGCGCGCTGGGGACGTGGTCGGCGAAGACATCTCCCGTTTCCGACAGCCTCCAGCCGACCACTGGCTTTCCGAATTCCTTCGGCTACACGGACAACCAGCCTGACATCGGCGGCTCGAACAACACGATCGCCTACACTCGAACCGACCGGTCGCTCCCCGAGATCCTCTGGCACGTCGTCGACACATCCACTCCGTCGTCCCAGCGCCCGACGATCTTGGATGGCTCGCGCAGCCTGTGGTGCGGCAAGTACGATCCGGCTTGGGCCGTGCGGGTCGGCTATCCCGACGTGACCTACCAGATCCTCTATATCGACACGGGGTCGCACGCCTCCTCGTACACGCTCACCCTCCTCATGAACTCGAGCTGCGAGCTGATCTACGACCATCTGCACCTGATCGGCG
>JBGPMG010000136.1:0-7314 GCA_041486815.1 Candidatus Eiseniibacteriota bacterium
AACCTAACACCGGGAGGTCACCCGATGGGCGTCGTCCTGAAACGCGCTTCTCGAATCCTTTTGGCGGCCGCGGCGATCGCGTGGGGCGCGGCATGCACCAACGCGAAAACCGAGGCCGGCGCCCGTCCCGCACAAGTGGCGGCACCCGCCGACACGGCGACCTTTGCCGGCGGATGCTTCTGGTGCATGGAGCCGGCGTTCGAAGCGCTCCCGGGCGTCATCTCGGTCACTTCCGGATTTTCCGGCGGCCCCGAGAAGAACCCGACCTACAAGCAGGTCTCCGCGGGACTGACCGGTCATCGGGAGTCGATTCAGGTGGTCTACGATTCGAAGAGGATCCCCTACGCCAAGCTCCTCGTCGTCTACTGGCACAACATCGACCCGACCCAGAATGACGGGCAATTCTGCGACCACGGGCAGCAGTACCGATCCGCGATCTTCTGCCGCGGCGCGGCGCAGCGCCGTGAGGCCGAGGAGTCGAAGCGGGCGATCGAGGCTTCGAAGCGACTGAAAGGTCCGATCGTCACGCCGATCCTGCCCTTCACGGCGTTCTACCCCGCCGAGGAGTACCACCAGGACTACTACAAGAAGAACCCGGTGAACTACCACGCATACCGGACAGGTTGCGGCCGGGATGCGCGTCTGCGCGAGGTCTGGGGCGCCGACGCACCGCCGCACTCGTAATCGGGAGGGCGAACAGAGTCAGACGGGCTCGGCGACGCTGTAGAGCCACCACCGCTGCTTCGCGCCCGCCTTCGACCGCGCCTGTCTCTCGAAGTAGATCTTCAGTTCCCGGCCCGCCGCCGTCCGGATCCGGTACCAGTGCTTTCGCAGGTACCGCTCGGACATGACGGCGCCGGGGTGCGAGTACTCCTTCCACCGCTCCATCACCTCCGCGACGACCTGCTCCTCTCCGCGCCAGACGAATCGCCCCGGGAGCAGCGGCTCGCCGACCGCTTGGAATTCATCGGGCGCCGACGGGGCGCCGTCCCCCGCCGTCGAGAAGACCGGCTGGAGGGGCTCGCTGACAAGGCGTTCCTTCATGTTCGGAGCTTCTCCAGGCACCGTATGACTATATCAGCCCCTGTGTTACCCTTCACGGATCGCCATGCCCCACGCGGATCCGTCCCAATTCCGCCTTCCCGATCTTCGGTTCGTCGCGGTGGACCATCTCGTCCCCCACGAACAGGAGGATCAGCGGAGGACTGAATCCCTCGCCGCTCGTCTGCGGGAGTCGGGGATTCTGCGGAATCCTCCCATCGTGGCCCCGGCCGGCCCGGACCAGCGCTTCGTGGTTCTGGACGGAGCGAATCGCGTCTCCACGCTCCGCGCGGCGGAATATCCCCACCTGGTGGTCCAGGCAGTTCGCTACGAAGCGCCGGACGTGCGGCTTTCCACGTGGCATCACGCGCTGGGCACCGTCGCCGCGGAGGAGCTGGAGCGCGCGCTCGCATCGATCCCTGGACTGGAACCCCATCGCGAGGATCTGAGCCACGGCCGCGCGGTCTTGGCCCGCCGAGAGGCGATCGCCTTCGTGGAGCGCGCGGACGGCGGCGTGATCTGCCTGCACGGAGGGCACGATCTCCACGGTCGAAACGCTCTACTCAACGCCGTGGTCGATCTCTACCGTGGCAAGCATCCCTACTATCGCGTCTCGCGCGATTCGATCGAGGAGGCCCGGTCTCGCCTTCCGGACGTAGCCGCGCTGGTCGTCTTCCCGCAGTTTCAGCCGGAGGAGATCCTCGAGGTCGCCCTGGGCGGCGCCCGACTCCCCGCCGGCATCACACGCCACGTGGTCGCGTGGCGCGCCCTGCGGATCAACTTGCCCCTCGACATCATGGCCGACCGGAACCGGAAGCTGGAGGAGAAGCAGCGCTGGCTCAAAGATTGGCTCGCGGATCGGGTCGCCCAGAACGCCGTGCGGTTTTACGAGGAGAGCACGGTTCTGTTTGACGAGTGACCCATCGGATGAGCGTTCGGATCGTCACCCAGACCGAGGTCCCCCAGCTCCTCCCCATGCGGGAATGCGTGGGGCTCATGGCCGAGGTGTTGCGGAGCCTGGCCCGGGGCGGCGCGGTCCAGCCGCTTCGAACGGTGATTTCCGTCCCGGATGGCGGCGGTTTCCTCGCGTCGATGCCCGCGTACGTGGGCGCTCCCCGCGCCCTCGGCGTCAAGGTCATCACGGTGACGCCGGCGAATCAAGGCACGCCGTTCGACTCTCACCAGGGCGCGGTCCTTCTCTTCGAGGCAGAGCACGGAAGCCTCATCGCCATCATCGACGCGACGTCGATCACCTCGATACGAACGGCCGCGGTGAGCGCCGTCGCGACGGACGCGCTGGCCCGACGTGATGCCGCGACCGCGGCGATCCTCGGATCCGGAGTCCAGGCCGCGGCGCATCTCGAAGCGCTGCGCGCCGTCCGCCCCATCGAGCGGGCGCGCGTCTGGAGCCGGAGCTTCGAGCACGCGAAAGCGTTCGCCGCGCGCGAGACCGCGCTCCATGGGATCCGAATCGGGGCGGCGCGCTCCGCCCAAGAGGCGGTCGAGGGCGCCGAGGTCGTCTGCGTGGCGACCGCGGCGCGAGAGCCCGTCCTCTTCGGGGAGTGGATCGCGCCGGGCGCGCACGTGAACGCCGTCGGAGCATGTATTCCGACGCACCGCGAGCTGGACACCGCGGCGGTGCGGAGGTCCCGGCTTTTCGTGGACCGGCGCGAGTCCGCGCTGCACGAGGCCGGCGACATCTTGATCCCGATGCGGGAGGGCGCCATTGGGGCGGATCACATCGTGGGTGAAATCGGTGAGGTGCTGCTCGGACGGATTTTGGGGCGCCGCGACGACGATGAGGTCACCCTCTTCAAGTCGCTCGGCCTCGCGGTCGAGGATCTCGCCGCCGCGCACCGCATCCACGCCAACGCCGCGGCGAAGGGTGTGGGGACCACGGTGGATTTCGGAGGGCACCGCCATGCTGGCGCTTGAGGTTCCGCGTCTCGAAGAGATCCGCGCCGCCCGAGATCGGATCGCGGCCTCCGTCGTGCGGACACCTCTCATACGCCTACAGACCGACGATGCCGGCCTGGAGATCTACCTAAAGCTCGAGAACCTTCAACCGATCGGCTCGTTCAAGATCCGCGGCTCGGCGAACGCGATGCGCCTCGCATCCCCAGAGACGCTCGCCCGCGGCGTCTATACCGCCAGCGCGGGTAACATGGCTCAAGGGGTGGCGTGGAACGCGCGGCTCATGGGGCTGCCGTGCACGGTGGTCGTCCCGGAGCACGCGCCGAGGGCGAAGCTCGACGCGATCGAAAGGCTGGGCGCGCGCGTCGTGAAGGTCCCGTTCGACGAGTGGTGGAACGTCCTGGTCGAGCACCGCTATCCCGGGCTGGACGGGCTCTTCATTCATCCCGTCAGCGACCCGGCGGTGATCGCCGGGAACGGCACGATCGGTCTTGAGATCCTGGAGGATCTTCCGGACGTCGACGCCATCCTCGTCCCATATGGCGGCGGCGGGTTGAGCTCGGGCATCGCCGCCGCGGCTAGAGCGCTCGCTCCCGGGGTCCGGGTCTTCGCCTGCGAGGTGGAAACGGCGGCTCCGCTGGCCGCCGCCCTCGCCGCCGGATCGCCCCGAGCGATCGAGTACATGCCAAGTTTCGTGGACGGGATCGGAGCCAAGAGCCTGCTCGCCGAGATGTGGCCGATGGTAAAGGAGCTTCTAGCGGGATCGATCGTGGTGCAGGTAGCTCAGGCTGCTGCCGCGGTCCGTCTCCTGGCGGAGCGAAACCGCGTGGTGGCTGAGGGGGCTGGAGCGGTGTCCGTGGCGGCGGCGCTTACGGGACGCGCCGGACCCGGAAAGGTGGCCTGCGTCGTCTCGGGCGGCAATCTCGATTCGGAGAAGCTGGCGAAGATCCTCGCCGGCGGCGTTCCCTGAAAGTGCGTGGCGTCAGTCCACGAGCCTGCCGCCGAACGCCACGCGTCCGGCCGCCGCGGGCTCGTAGATGACGTGCACCTGCGCCGGGTCTCTTTCGCAGACCTGAGCCACGGCGTGGGTCAGGGCCTCCACCTCGACTACCAGCTCGGGCCCGGAAGGCACGACTCTCTTCAATACGCGGACGAACACCGGGGAATTTCGATCGCGCGGGCCCGCGGCATTCTCAGCGTAACCGTCCGCAGGATGCTCATGGAGCACCACCCACGTATTCCCCGGGCCCGAACGAAACACTGCCCCGGCTGCCTCCGCGAGCCGGCTCACCAACCTTTTCCGGTCCTGGGCCGGGGAATCGCCTACGACGGTTACGTCCAGTACTGGCATCGAGTTCCCTCCAACCCACGAGCTCTTCGAACCATTATGTGGCTAGCAGAGAGGAACTAATGTAACTTAACTTGAGTTAACCGAAATGGGAGGTGAACCTGCGAAGACTTCGAGTTGGGATCGTTGACCTTGTAGCCCGAACACCCACGCGATCGTTGTACGCGTGGGTGATGCACGCGAATCTCGCGAGCATCATGCCTCAAGTAGTCGGCGTCTGGTGTGAAGAGGAAGGCCACGAAGTTCAGCTCGTCTGCTACACCGGATTCGAAGACCTGACCCGGCTCATCCCCGACGACATCGATATCCTCTTCATCAGCGCCTTCAGCCAGGCGGCCCAGCTTTCCTATGCGATCAGCAACATGTACCGAAAGAAGGGCGTTGTCACAGCGCTGGGCGGACCTCACGCGCGGTGCTATCCACAAGACTCGCAGAAGTATTTCGACTACGTATTGGGATTCACCGACAAGGAGACGCTGAAAACGGTTCTGGACGAATGCGCGCAGCACCGGCCGCTCGGCCGCTACTTGAGCGCGAAAAAGCACCCGCCGACGCTGCCCGGCGTTCGGGAGCGATGGAAATTCATCGAGCCGATCATCGCCAAGGCCCCGACGTTCAAACTCGTTCCGATGATCGGGAGCCTCGGCTGCCCCTATACGTGCCCCTTCTGCATCGACTCCACCGTCGACTACCAGCCGCTTGGCTTCGAGCAGATCCGCGAGGATCTCCGCTTCCTGCGAACCAAGATGAAGCGGCCGCGCGTCGGCTGGCACGATCCGAATTTCGGGGTTCGCTTCAATGACTACATGAACACGATCGAGGACGCGGTGCCCCCCGGGAGCATCGATTTCGTGGCCGAGAGCAGCCTATCGCTCCTCGCGGAGCCCCACCTCGTCCGAATGAAGAAGAACGGCTTCAAGGGAATCCTGCCTGGGATTGAGTCGTGGTATTCCCTTGGGAACAAGGCGGGGACCGGAAGCTCGATCCACGGTGCGGAGAAGGTGCGGCAGGTCTCCGAGCACGTGAACCAGGTGCTCCGGTACATCCCGTACGTGCAGACCAATTTCGTTCTCGGACTCGACATGGACCAGGGAGACGAGCCGTTCGAGCTGACGAAACGGTTTGTCGACATGACGCCCGGCGCGTTCCCCGGCTACTCGCTCCTCACGGCGTTTGGGCAGGCGGCTCCCCTCAATTTGCAGCTGCAAAAGGATCGCCGCGTGTCGGGGTTCCCATTCCACTTCCTGAACAACAACCACGCGATGAACGTGAAGCCGAAGAACTACGCCTGGCCCGAATTCTACGACCGCGTCATCGACCTCACCGAGTACACCTTCTCCTGGCGTGCCATCATTAATCGGTACCGGGCGAGCAAGGAGGCAATCCCCCGGTGGATGAACGTGGTCCGCGCGATTTCGACGGAAGGCTTCGGACGAATCCGCTACCACACGGCCGTACGGCAACACTTGAGCAACGACCCTTCGTTCCAGCGCTACTTTGACGGCGAAAGCGAAGCGCTGCCACAATTCTACGTGGATCGGGTAAAGCGCGACCTCGCGGGGCTCTGGGATCAACTGCCCGAAGGGGCGCTCTACCACGACCCGAACGCCTACCTCAAGTCCCAGGAGCGCGCTCCGGGGGATCCTGCTCTGGCGCTCAACATCGTTTCCTAGGGTCGGCCGCGCCGATTTCGCGTTTCCAGGCTCCGATTCCGTCCGATTTCGCGTATCCGGGGTTCAACGGCACGAATCCAAGGGGTATTCGGGCGCTCTGGGGCGTGGGGATGCGGTTCGAGGGATGCGGCGCTCATGCGGTCGAGGAGGCAAAGGAGGCGGCGCTCCTTAAAGTTCGAGAGGATTCGCGCCGATTTTACTTGAGTGACTCCGGACAAGACTACGAAGGAGCTGCGCCTCTTATCCGTCACCCAGCACCTCATGCGCCGGGTGTGGACGGCGTTCATCCTGACGTTCATTGTCTCACGGGCGACGGTGTTGGTGACGTCGCTGGATTGGTTCCCGAAGCTGCACGTGCAGCTCGGGAGCACGCACGTTCATCACCTGAATTTCGGTATCGCGCTCCTCACGGTGACGGGCGGGTACTTGCTGTTCGTCCGTCCGACGGGGCGGGCCCTGGGCGCCGCGGCGCTCCTCTACGGCATCGCCCTGGGACTCACCTTCGACGAATTCGGCATGTGGTTCCATCTCGAGGACTTCTATTGGCAACGCGCCAGCTTCGACGCGGTCGTCGTGATCGCGGGGCTCCTCGGGCTTCTGATCGTGGCGCCTTCGCTCCGCCGCTTCCGTCCCCGCCATTGGGCGACGATGGTCGGGCTCGCGGTTATCGTCGTGCTGTTCGGGGTCCTCGTCTTGAAGCCGCTCTGGTCGGCAGGATAGTCGGGATGCTCGCGTGGATCCTCGCGGTCCTTTGCGCTGTTTCCACCTCCCCCCGACCGGCCTTGGCTTCCGGTGGCGACCCCATCGTCAACGAGGCGGTGATCGACGGATCGGCCGACGAGATTTGGCGCCTCATCACGACGAAGGGCGGAATTGAATCGTGGATCGTTCCCCACGCCGCCGTGGATCTTCGGGTGGGCGGATTCGTGCGGACGAACCACGCTCCGGACGGCAAGATCGGCGATGCACAGACGGTCACGAACCGGATTCTCGCGGTTCAGCCGAAGCAGAAACTCTCCTTTCAGATCGCCGAAGTCCCGGAAGGGATCCCGATGGTCGCGTCGCTCATCGGGACATGGTACGAAATTCAGCTGAAGCCCCTCACCCGCGCCCAGACGCGCGTCCGGTGCGTGGGCCGGGGCTTTCCGGGCGGTCCCATGGGCTACGCGGCGCGGACCTTCGCGGATCGCGGCAACACTTGGGCGCTTCAGCAGCTGGAGAGGGTGTTCGTGGACCGCAAGGCGGGCCGGCGCGCGAAGTAGCCGCTCTAAAGATGTAGCCGCCGCTCTACGATACGGCCGCCCGTTCACGCGACCGCCGGCCGTGACCGACTACCTC
>JBGPMG010000137.1:0-7238 GCA_041486815.1 Candidatus Eiseniibacteriota bacterium
AGGGCATCAGTACGAAGCACAACTCGTTTGACATCGTGGCTCCCACCGTTGGCTTCATCCTTAAGCATGGGCTGCCTGCGTTTGCCTTGCGCGCCGCCAGGAATCCTCCCCTGACGTCAGGAGGGAAGCTCGATCCCCTCCTCAGTCCCGCGCAATGATGCCTAAGGGAAGGCTGCGGGTCAAAGGCCTCCTCTGGATGCCGTTGTGCTTGTGGACGGCCAACGGGCCGCCGGCGTGCATCCAATCCGATGGGACGGTCGTGATCGATCAGGGAGGAACGTGCCGGCAGGTGTCTATTTCGTCTCAGTGCGGAGCGCCAACGGCCCTCCGATTCCCTCCGCTTATTGACCCGCCTTCACGACCGGGTCGCCCGCAAGCGCGGGCCACTTCGCGAACGCCAGATACCAAATGGCCACGACGCCCACCACCGGGACGAAGCAGAGAAGGCCCCACCAGCCGGAAAACCCCGCCTTGTGCACGATCTTGGAAAGGGGGATGAAGGACGAGAAGATCAGGAACATCCAGAGCAACTCATGCGGCCCAAGTTTGAACATTCAGCCCTCCATGACCAAGGGTTCGATGGCCGCCCAAACCGGGATCAAGCTCCCGTAGGCGAGCAGTTCGCGTGTGTAACGAGGCGGCCGCGTTCCGGTGAGAGCGTCCCAGAGAGCCAGCACCGGAACCCAGCTTGCGGCTAGCTGATCCCCTGGAACATCCGGCTGAACCGGACGCTGCTGTGCTCTCCATCCCAGGAGAAGTAGCGGATCATGGCCTTGCCCTTGATGAGGCCAACGGCAAGCGGTCCCCAGAAGCGGCTGTCGTGGCTGTTGTCGCGGTTGTCGCCCATCATGAAGAGATAACCCTTGGGCACGGTAAACGGCCCGTAGTTGTCCCTCTGGCTCACCTCGCGGGGCAGAGTCCTCGGGTCGATGTGAATCACGTACGGCTCCACCTGGCGCACGCCATCGACGTAGAGCGCCTTGTCCCGGATCATCACCGTCTGGCCGCCCACGGCGACGCAACGCTTGATGAAGTCCTGGCGCGGATTCTCCGGATAGCGGAAGACGATGATGTCGCCTGGGTGCGGTTGCCGGAAGGCGGGGAATCGGTAGTGGAGAAGGCGATGGCCGCTGAACCCGAGGTCGATCTCCGAGCCGTAGAGCATCTTGTTGATGAAGAGGTAGTCGCCGACGAGAAGGGTATTTTCCATCGAGCCGGTCGGAATCTGATAGGCCTGCGCGACGACCCCGCGGAAGGTGACCACGAAGAGGACGCTGAAAACGATTGCCTTGACCCATTCCTTGAGCGTGGAATCGCTCTTGGGCTTCGCCATGATTGGATCTCCTAAGTGCGGTGGGGATCGACTGTCGCTACAGGAGTATACCGCACTCGGAGCCGGAAGGTTTCAGCGTAAGGGGGAGTCCTAAACCGGGGGTGAGGCCGGCGGGCTGAGCCAGGCCATGACGCGATCGGCGACCCACCGCCACTGGTAGATCGCCACCCAAGCGCCGGCGGCGACGAGGGTAAGCGCGAGGAGAATCCGCTCCGCGCGGGCCCGCCGGGAGCGATTCCGCTGATCGAGCTCGAAATATCGCCACAGGAGCTCGGCCTTCTCCTCGGCCGACAAGATCCTGCCATGGAGCAGCTTCTGGACGACCTTGGGGAGGCGCTGGGCGTCCCCGGTGTAGCTGCCTCCCCACTCGGGAAGCGGCTGATCCGGCCTGCCCGGGTCCTTCTCCAATCCCTTTTCGTGACGATCCATGGCCATGCGTCGACACGTGGCCCGCAATGCACTCTGCATCGCGGGACACAACGCCTCCATCGAATTCGGTGGAATGTATTGAGGTAAGCCGCCCCGTGATCAAGGCTTGCACGATCCGTGCCCTCGTTCGGGCCGGGCCCTGGCGACCAGGCTCCCCGAGCCGGCGACGCGCGGACTAGCCGCTTCCGCCGGCCTCGATCCCTGCGCTTGCGCCAAGCAGGGCCCGGAGGAAGTCCCGCCAGATCGGCGCGAGCCACCACTTGAGTCCGATGTCGGCGAGGAGGAGCGCGGCCGACGAGATGAGGAGCCGCGCGACGGGAGACCGCTCCGCGCTCCGGTCGAACAGGCGCGGGTAGCCCCAAAGCGCGCCGGCGGTCCCGGCGAAGATGAAGGAGAGGACGCGGCAGACGGACCACGGGGGCCACGCGGTCATGGCCGCGACGATCGGGAAGACGGATGGATCGGCGTGCGAGACGACCCAGCCGACGTAGCCGTTCATGTAGCCGAGGAGAAGTCCCCCGAGAAGGAGCGCGGCCGTGCCCACGGAAACCGCCGAGAGGAGCAGCACCAGGGCGTACTCGATCAAGACGCGCGGGAGAAACAGGGCGGGGTTTCCTTCCGCACCGATGCCCGTCGCGATCCACGAAAGCATTTCATCGCGATAGGCGCCCGCATGCCAGATCGCCTTGGTGGCCGCCTCGGAAAAGACGCTGCTGGCGGCGACGGTTGAAATCGTGAGAGCCAACGCCCAGAGCATCGCGGCGAGGATCGCGGCCTCCGTCCGCCGCTCCCGGATGAACCGCGCGTAGACGATGGCCAGCGGCAGCACGGGGGCGACCGCGAAGAGGATCGGATTTCGGAGTGGAAGCAGAACCCAGGGCAGGAGGAGGGCCGGGATGACAGCGATCACGTAAGCGGATATCATGGTCGCGCGCAGTATAGTCAGTTCCCGTTCCATTCCCACAAGGAGATGTCGATGCTTCCGGAATACGCGAGCACCTCGATGCTCGATTATTCGCGCTCGGAAAACGAGGCCGGGATGAGCGCGGCGCTTCAAAAAGTGCGATCCGGTTTCGGCGCGACCTACCCGCTAGTCATCGACGGAAAGCGGATCCAGACGTCCGAGACGTTCCAGAGCGCCAATCCGGCGAACCCCTCGGAGTGCGTCGGGAATTTCGCGAAGGGCACCGTCGAGCACGTCGGGCAGGCCGTTGAGGCGGCGCTCAAGGCGTTCGAGTCGTGGCGATGGACCCCGCATGACGAGCGGGCCAATGTGCTGCTGCGTGCGGCCGGGCTGCTGCGGAAGCGCCGCCATGAGATGAGCGCGACGATGGTGCACGAGGTCGGGAAGAGCTGGCCCGAGGCGGACGGCGATACGGCCGAGGCGATCGATTTCTGCGAATTCTACGCCCGGGAGATGCTCCGGTACGGGGGCCGCCAGCCGATCACGCCGTATCCCAGCGAGAACAACGAGTACAAGTACATCCCGCTCGGAGTGGGGGTCGTGATTCCGCCATGGAATTTCCCCTGCGCGATCGCGATGGGGATGACGGCGGCGACGATCGTGACCGGAAATACCGCGATCTTGAAACCGAGCAGCGACTCGCCGCTCATCGCGTGGAAACTCTTCGAGATCTTCGAGGAAGCCGGCGTTCCACCGGGCGTTCTGAACTTCCTGACCGGGCCGGGCGGAGCGATCGGCGACGCGCTGGTCGAGCATCCCCGGGTCCGCTTCATCGCCTTCACGGGCTCGATGGAAGTCGGAATCGGGATCAGCGAGAAGGCGGCCAAGGTCCAGAAGGGGCAGATCTGGCTCAAGCGCGCGATCCTCGAGATGGGAGGGAAGGATTTCACGATCGTGGATGAAGGGGCCGATCTCGACTCGGCGGTGACAGGCGTCTATCAGGGTGCCTTCGGGTTCCAGGGGCAGAAGTGCTCGGCCTGTTCGAGGGCGATCGTCCACCGGAGCCTCTACAACGAATTCGTGGAGCGGCTCGCGGCGAAGACGAAGACCACGACCGTCGGACCGACCGAGAAGAAGGAGAATTTCCTCGGCCCGGTGGTGAGCGCGCGGGCGGAGAAGACGATCCTGAGCTACATCGAGGTGGGGAAGAAGGAGGGCCGTCTCGTCGCCGGCGGCGGCAAGCGCCCCGGCCAGGGCTATTTCATCGAGCCCACCGTCTTCGCCGACGTGAAGCCCGAGGCGCGGATCTCCCAGGAGGAAATCTTCGGGCCGGTCCTGGCCGTAATCCCCGCAGGCTCGTTCGAAGAGGAAATCCAGATCGCGAACGGGACCATCTACGGGCTCACGGGTGCCTACTACTCACGCGACCGCGCGAAGATCATCGAGGCGAAGCGCCGGCTCCACGTGGGGAACCTCTATATCAACCGCAAGTGCACCGGAGCGCTGGTCGGCATCCACCCCTTCGGCGGATTCAACATGAGCGGCACCGATTCGAAGGCGGGCGGACGCGACTACCTGGGTCTCTTCCTGCAGGGAAAGGCGATCACCGAGCTGGTCGGGTAGAGGGCATCTCCGCGGCGGATCGCGCGCGCTCCTCGAGCGCCGCCAGGATTTCCCGGGCGAACGCGGGGAGGGTATCGTCCCGCGCCCCCATCACGACCGCGCGGTCGCCGCGCCGCGCGCGCTTCGCGATTTCTTGAGCGGCGCCGGCCCGGGTCGGCGCGAGCGCCGCGTCCACCTGGACCTCCCGAAGCGCGTCCACGATCTCTTCCGACCGGATGGAACGGTCGGTCGTACCTCCAGCGTCGTAGATCGGAGCGAGCAGGAGGTGATCGGTGGGTCGAAGAACCGCCCGGAGCGTCTCGATCAGCTGATCCCGGAAGAAGCGCGTCGGCGCGTAGCCGTGCGGCTGATAGTAGACCCAGAGCGAGCCGTTCGGCCGCAGCGCCTCCAGGGCCGCGCGGATTTTCACGGGGTTGTGCCCGAAATCATCGAAGACGTCGATCCCGTTGACCGCTCCGATCGATTCCAGCCTGCGACGGACGCCACCGAAAGACGCCAGCGCGGCCCCGGCCTGCTCCAAGGGGACGCCAGCGGCGACAGCGGCGGCGATGGCCAGGAGCGCGTTCTCAATGGTCAACGCTCCGGGGAAGGGAACCGTGACTTCGGTTCCGTCGACCTGAAACCGAACCGAGTCGGGGCTCAGGTGCACGGCGCGTGCGACCAGGTCGGGCGGGGCCCAGGTCGAGACGCCTTCGACCGCGACGTAGAGGCAGGACAGCGCGTCCGGGCGGCGGACCCTTCCCAGAATCGGATCGCCGCAGTGGATGACCGCCTGCTCGCGGGTCTGTCGGAGCAGCGCCTCGAACGCTCGGGCGGTTTCGTCGATCTCCTTGTGGTCGCGGCTGAGATTCGTGAGGACCGCGATGGCGGGAGCGAACTCCGCCACGCTCCCGTCGCTCTCGTCGGTCTCGACGACGAACCAGGGGCTCTGGCCGAGGCGCAGACTTCCCGGAGGCACCGCCCCGTTCATTCGCACCGCGGGGCCGCCTCCGAGAAAGGTCGGATCGAGACCCGCCTCGAGAAGAACGTGCGCGGTCATCGCCGTGACGGTCGACTTGCCGCTCGTCCCTGCGATCGCGATCGCGCGTCTGGCGCCGGCGATCCCGGCGAGGAACGACCCTCGCCGGATGCGCTCCACGCCCAACTCGGTCGCGCGGAGGAAATCGGGGTTGGCGCTCTCGACCGCTGTGGAATAAACGAACGCCGTGAGGTCCCGCGTCACCGCGCTTCCGTCCTGGGGCACGAGCCGTACGCCGGCATCGCGGAGGGCGGTGAACGAGGGAAGCGAGAGGCCGCGGTCGAGATTCCGGTCCGAGCCGGTCACCTCCGCGCCGAGGGAGACGGCCAGGATCGCGAGCGGGGTCATACCGCTCCCACCGACGCCGCTGAAGTGGTAGCGGCGATCCCGAAACGGGAACGCTCCGAGGTCGGACTTCATGATTCGGCCAGTCTCCGTGGGAGGCAGTTCACGGTCAAGAACTCGCGCAGGGCGTGCGCCCGGGCCCCTGGGGCCTATCGGCGTGGCTGGGCGCATCATTGAGGAGCAAAGCGGCCGAAGCTCGTTGACGAAGTGAGGGAATCCTCAGTAGGCTCTGGCGATTACGGGTGTGACGGGGCTGTAGCTCAATTGGGAGAGCGCTTGACTGGCAGTCAAGAGGTAGCGGGTTCGATCCCCGCCAGCTCCACTTTTTACTATGGTCGAAGGGCGTCCGCCATCGCTTCGGCCCCGCCGGTCGTACCGACCCCGCTTCGCCACGCGACCGCGGCCTGGAACGCGCGATCAGCCTCGACGAAGTTGGTCCCGTTCCGCGCGACGATCCCGACGTAGTTGTCCCGGAGCGAATCGATCAGGTAGTGAAGCCCATGGCTCATCGCGAAGAGCGGTCCCGCGACGCGGCGCACGGAGGCGCCTGCCGAGTAGAGGGTGTTGTTCAGGCTATCGGCGTCGACGAAGAGGTCGAGGATCCGGTCGCAGAATTCTTCCTCGCCGAGCGTCCCCAGGCGCAGTTCCTCCCGGGCCCGAGTAAGATCGGCGCAAATCCGGTTGAACTCGGGGAGCATGACGGCGAGATCCGGCCCGGTCGGGGTATCTGAGGAACGGGCGAAGCCCGGCGCGGGCGCGGCGTCGATTAGCGCGACGATCGCGGCGAGAACCAGTGTCTTCTTCGCCCGGGCGCAATACCCGGAAAGTATGAAGCGACGTTCCATATTGCCTTCTTTCGATGAGGCCCCCGCCTCACCCAATGAATCGGCCCTGCAAGCTGCAAACTTGACCCCGAAACGCGTGCGGCGGGCCCCATTCTTGGCCGCGCCCAGGCCCTCCTTGGGCCGTCCTCCGTTGACGCGGCGGGGCGGGTCTGGTAGCATCTTTGTGATGCTCGAGATCCCCAATCTCATTCGCGCCAAACGACTTTCGAGGAGCCTCGCGGTTCTGATTCCGCTCCTCTGCGCCCTCGTTCCCACAATTTCGGCCGCGCAGGGGCGGGAGACGCCGCCCATCCCGGAGCGACCCCGCGTCCCGCTCTTCGATCCAGGGCAGCCCGTGCAACGGAAGGTGCTCAAGAACGGGGTGCACCTTCTGGTCCAGGAGCAGCGGACGAGCGAGCGCGTGGCCGGCGTGGTGGGCCTCAAGATGGGAACCCGGTACGAGTCCGAGGACGAGTCGGGGTTGAGCCAGATCGTGATGCGCGCCATCACCTCCGCCACGACTCACCGGAGCGCCCCCGATCTTCAGCTCGAGCTGATCGCGGCCGGCGCCACCATCGAGTCGGGTGCGGGCGCGGATATGGGACAGATCGTCATCCAGACAACCCGGGAGCGGGCCAGCAAGGTGGCCGATCTTCTCTCGGACATTGCCCTGAACCCTGCGTTCCCATACACCGCATTCGAGTCCGCGCGAACGTTCTACCTCGGTAAGGCATCGGACGAGATCGCGAGCCCCCTCTCGTG
>JBGPMG010000138.1:0-7224 GCA_041486815.1 Candidatus Eiseniibacteriota bacterium
CCTCCAGAGCGCGCGGAAGACGCGCTCTCCCATCAACGAATAGGCGGGCGCCTTCGACAGCGTTCGCTCGTAGACGCGGCGCCGTTCGGCCCGCGACATCGCCGGGAGGCCCCTGCGGTGGAGCCTTCCGTCGATCCAAACGTTCCAGAGCTCGTTCAGGGCCTCGCGGTCGGCCTCCGGGTGATTGGAGAGATCGACCCCGGACTCGTGATCGTCCTTGAGATGACAAAGCTCGTGAAGGCACGCCTCGGCGAAGCTTCGCGGCGAGAACTGCCCCGGAGGGATCGGCGGCGCGCCAGGCCGGCGCGCCCAGGTGCGCGTCCACGCGCGGCGACGTTCGCGGGTCACGAAATTCCCGAGCGCGAACCAGAGCCGCGCGGCGCGGTGATCGTGCGTGTTCCACTCGATGTATGCGTGATCGTCGCGGTTCGACATGTCGACCGAGACATGGAGGTCCCGGAGCACGCCCTTGAGACCGAGCTCCCGAACGCATTCGCGCAGGGTCTCCTCCGCCGGCACGCGGAGGGCGAAGTCGGGAGGAAGCCAGCGGACGTGGAGCCGCTCCTCGCCGGCCAACCTCTGAACTCCGCGATTCCGCGCCATCAGTTGCTCACCGCCTTGATGATGAAGTAGTGGAGGACCGCGATGCTGAGTAGGATCGCGATCGGGGCGATCCCCCAAATCCCCGTGCGCTCCTTCGGCGCGCCCGCCGCCGTCGTCCCCGTGCCCTCGCCCGGCTTGGTTCCGCCGGTCTGAGACCCGGGCGGTGGAAGAAATTGCAGCGTGTCAGGCAGAACCGACTGCGGGGATTTCGCGTTCCTCGCGACCGAATCGGGGAGCGCGCCCGAAGTTGAATCGGGCGGGACGGCAGTGACCGAATCCGCCCGTGCGGCCGAAACCGATCCCGGCCGTGCGGTTGAGACCGAATCCGCCCGTGCGGTTGAGACCGAATCCGGCCGCGCGGCCGATGAATCGGTACTCGCGCTCGTCGACGCATAGGCAATCGCGGACACGGTCGCGACGCACGCGACAACGCCCGCGAAACAGAGGAAGAATTGGAGGAGCCGGGGGTCCTTCATGCGTCCTCCGGATTTTAATCGAGGCGCGGCCCGAGGGCGACGCAAAGATTACCTTTTCGCGGAGTAGGCTTCGAACCGGTCCGAATCGAGGAGGATTCCGTCGCGGAAGCGCAGCGGAGGATCGAGCATCTTGTAGTACCACCATTCCTCCGTGTGGCCCACGGGCTTCAGGAGGACGCGGTTGATCGGATAGCCGAGTGTTTCATAGACGAGACGCATGTCGGGCGGAATGTGTTCGCTCCAATATTTCAAACGTAGAGAGCGGAGGAGAAGCTTCTCCTGATGCTTGACGTTCGCCGACCACCACTCCTGCGATCGCAGGAAAAATACGCTGTCGGCGTCCATGTAGAGGATTTGGGAGGGGCCGACTACTTCGGGCGCCGCAGGCGGTGGAGCGGCCGTCATTCCGTACGGCGGGGCCGCACCGATGACCGCGATCGAAAGTGCGGTGAGCGCGCAAAGAAGCAGGGCACGGTGTCGAAACATGGTGTCTGGATCCCCCAAGCGGCCGGCTGCCGGCTCCGCCCCGAAGCGGGCCGGGGGCCGAATCGTGTGCCTCAATTATAGCCGATTGGGGTGAGCTTGAGAACTGCCGGAAGCTTCTAAATGCGGTAGAGGATTCGCCCGCAATTTTGGCAATTTTCTAGCGTTACGTCTGAAGAGTCGCGGGACGCCGTGGAAGTCGGAAGGCTCATCCGGCAGCCTTGGCAGACCCTATGCTCCACCGCCACCACGACCCGGACGAATTTCCGACTCATCCGCTCGTAGGTCTGGAGGAGCCGGCCGTCGATCTGGCTCGCAAGGCGTTGCCTAGCCTTCACAACCGGTCCCAGGTTCTCCTGGGCGAACCCGAGGCGCGCCTCCTGGCCCGCGATCTTCGGATCCCGCGCCTCCCGTAGGAGGAAGTCGATATCTTGCAGTCGAACCAGGGCTTGGAGCTGCTCACTCATCGGCGGCATGGGTCAGAACCTCCTGGATCGAAGCGAAATCGGGTGCATCGAGGAGCCGCTGCCTTGTCCTGGCGAGTCGAATCGCGCGGACGATTTCGGCAAGGAGCTGCAGGTAGACGGGATCATGTTCCATGGACGGGGCAACGATAAGAAACAAAAGGTGTACGGGCTTGCCGTCGGGAGCATCGAAGTCGATTCCCCGGGCCGACCGGGCCACCAGGACAGCACGCTCCCCGATGACCATCGACCGCGCGTGGGGCACCGCCACCCCTCTCCCGATCGCAGTGCTGCCGAGCGCCTCCCTCTGGCCCAGAAGGTCCAGTACCGCCTCCGGGTGCCGCGTCACGCCCGCTGGGACGAGTGCACGCACCAATTCCTCGAGGACGGAGGATTTTCGTTTCGATTGGAGATTCGGGAGATACAGGCCGGAGCGGAGCAATCCTTCGATCGCGGTCGGCTTTCGCGCAACCACTGTGGCGGAGGTCATCAAGCGACTAAACCATCACTTCGAACGTTCACGGCATCCTTGCCCCCCTGGGGACCTTACACGACATATCCCGCCCAAGGCAAGGCTCTTGTTCCGCACGCTGGATCGGGCAGAAGGCGCGTTGCGGCATGAGATTTGGGCTTAGGTATAGGAGTTAAAGCACTGTGAAATAGTCGATTGTAAATCCATAATATTTGCAAGACGCCATCTTTCGCGGGCACGTCCCTTGCGGAATCATTGCGCGGTCGCTTAAAGG
Source organism: Candidatus Eiseniibacteriota bacterium (assembly GCA_041486815.1). Classification (GTDB taxonomy): domain Bacteria; phylum Eisenbacteria; class RBG-16-71-46; order SZUA-252; family SZUA-252; genus WS-9. The sequence goes on from JBGPMG010000138.1 coordinate 2,773, forward strand.
AGGAGGCACCTACCGCATGAGCAATCTCAAAGATCGTCGACAGAAGCAGCTTGCCGTGGTCGGGGCGATCGGTCGGGAACATTTCCAGACCGGCGTCCGCATGCTCTACGCCTGCCGTTACGGCGACGCGCTCCAACATTTCCAGGAGGCGGTTGTCCTCGAGCCTCACGCGCATGGCTATCTGAGCTATCTGGGGCTGGCCATCGCCCACGCCGATCGGAAATACTCCGACGCCATCACGCTCTGCCGCCGTTCGATCGAATCGGAATACCACCGGCCGGAGCACTACTTCAACTTAGCCGAAATCCACCTCCTGGCCGGCCGCCGGGGGGAGGCCGTCAAGGGTTACAACCAGGCCCTCTCCTGGAATCCCACATACGAACCGGCCCAGGACGCGCTTCGCAAGCTTGGAATCCGGAAGCCGCCGGTCGTCCCGATCCTCCCACGCAACCACCCGGTGAACGTGCTGCTCGGGAAGGCCTTCCGGCGCAAGGTGAAACGACCCCTGCCCGCGTAGGTCGTCCGCTCTAGTAGTTCGTCTTCCAATCGATCAGGCCGCGGGTGCGGGCAATTCGCTCGCATCGGAGGAACCACAAGATGGCGATCCCCGCGAGGGCCACGGTGGACGCCATGAGAATTACCCAGAGCCCGCCGTCGCTCACGCCTCGGAGCGGTCCGGCGAATGGCCTCCCGGTCAAGATGCGGCGGATCAGCTCGAGCCAGTAGGTGAATGGAAGGGCGAGCGAGATCGATTGAGCCCACCGGGGCAGCACGTCGATCGAGAACACCGCGCCGCTCAACAGATAGAAGAGCCCGCTTAATCCCTCGTTCAAGTTGATGCTGTGCCTCGCCACGATCAGTGAGGCGCCCGCCAGGATGATCCCGAGCCATGCCACCGAGACCAGCCCGACCATCGTCGCGAGGACCAGCTCCCCCCACTGGGTGCCGGGCGTTCCGATCGGCAGCCCGAGAACGAACCGTCCGAAGGCGAGTGCGACCACCACCCCGAGCGTGGCGGTCGCCATCTTCGTGGCGCCCCGCCCGAGGAGATACGGGAGCAGATGGAGCGGCGCCACGTAGATGTACTTCAGCGTCTCGTAGTCCTCGCGGTCCCGGAAGACCGCCCACGAGATCCCGATCAGCACTTCCGTGACGTAGAGGAAGAACGTGTTCCCTATGAAAAGGAAAAGGAACGCGTCCGTCGTCGCATGCCCCTGCGACACGATGCGCACCATGAAGAAGAGGATGAGCGTAGTCGAAAGCGGCTTCGCGATCGCATAGACGACGAAGAGAAACGGATCGGCCCAGTTCGCCTCAACCTGCCACCCCAGCCACGCGGCGGCCCGCATGACCTCCCAGACCCGCTTCATCCGCCCCTCAGCGTGAGGCGGCCCTCACGCTTGCCCAGGTTCTCCATCGTCGCCAGCGATCGCTGAGCCAGGAACACGAAGAGCGCGAGGAGCGCGACTTGGATCGGCGGGATCCAGACCAAGGGCAGGAGCCCGTGAGCCGCCTCGCCGTAGAAAATCTGGCGGATTCCGTCGAGCCCGAGGGTGATCGGGAGGAGCGCCGCGAATCCCGCGGCCACCCCGCCCAGCGCGCGAACCGGAAAGTAGAATCCGGAGAGCAGGTGGATCGGCTCCTGGAAGAGCGTCGCGGTGTACCAGGCTTCCCTCCCCCAGAGGAGAAAGAGGCTGCTCAGGATCATTCCCAAGCTGTAGACCGCGGCCAGGGTGAGGAGAAAGAGCCCGAAGGCGGGCAGGGCGCGATCGAGCGGAAGCGGCACGTGGAAGAGAAGCACGCCGCCCACCAAGATCACGACGGCGCGGCTCGTCGTCATCGCGATGCCCCCAAGCGCCATTCCCAGGAGAATCGACATCCGCGACACGGGGGTGATCAGGTAGAGCTGGAGCTGTCCCTGCTCCTTCTCCCAGAAGAACTGGCTCGCCATGCTCCAGAGTACGTTGTTCCAATAGGCGATCATCGCGCCGCCCAAGACGACGAACGCTTCGTAGATCGGCGGCGCTTTGAGTCCGCGGTAGACGAGGACGAACGTGGACATCGCCAGGAACGGGAAGATGGTCTCGCCGATCACCCACGACTTCTCGCGCCACGAGGCAACCACGCGCACCCGGGCGCGGGCCCAAACCGCACCGAGGTTGATCCGAATCGTCTCGGCGGTGCTCATCGCGGCTCCCTACGGGTTCTTTGGGTCCGACGTCGGCTCGTCGGCAAATCCACGACCCACCATGTGCACGAACACGGTCTCGAGCGTCGGCTCGGACTTCGCCAGATGGAGCACCGGGGCGCCCATCGCCTTGAGCTTTCCCAACACCTCGCCGATGACCTGATCTTCGTCGACGACGATCTTGAGCTCGACCGCGCCGGTGGCCGGGTGGGCGTGGTGGGAGATCGATCGGATCCCGAGGACATCGCGCAGCCCGTCCAGCTCCGCGCCGCCGCTGCCTACCTGAAGCTCGAAGACCGGTTCCATCGGGACCGAGCGCTTCAGCGCGTGCGGCGTGTCGAGCGCCAGAATTCGCCCCTTGTCGATGATCGCGACGCGGCCGCAGAGTTCATCCGCTTCGACCATGTAGTGGGTCGTGAGCAGGACCGAGCGCTCCGGGCGCTCCCGCACCCAGCCCGCGATGAAGGCGCGCACGTCCCGGGATGCCTCGACGTCCAGTCCCAGAGTCGGCTCGTCGAGGAAGATGATCTCCGGGTCGCTCATGAAGCCGCGCGCGAAGTTCAGCTTCTGCTTCATCCCGGTGGAGAGGCTCGAGAGCCGCGTGTCGGCCTTCTCCCCGAGGCCCGTCATCGCCAGGAGCAGGTCGGCCCGCCGCCGGGCTTCGGGCCCCGGGACCCCGTAGAGGCGCGCGAAGAGGTCGAGGGTCTCCCGCACGGTGAGGATTCCGTATCCGGAGGAGTCTCCGCCCGAGACCATGTTAATCCTGCGCCGGACGTTCAGCGGGTCGCGGACGACGTCGAAACCGGCGACGGTAGCGCCGCCGGCCGTGGGAAGAAGGAGCGTCGTCAGAATCTTGATGAGGGTCGTCTTTCCGGCGCCGTTCGGACCCAGAAGCCCAAAGCATTCGCCGCGCTCCACCCGGAGGTCGATTCCTTGGAGCGCGAGGACCTCCCGCTCCTTGCGGCGGGCGCGGAATGTTCGCGTGAGCGCGCTGGTCTCGACCGCCGCGGGCGATCGGCCGCGGCTCACTTGCCGAAGATCCGCTTCAGCGCGTCGCGGCCCTTCTGGAGGGGATCCTCGGCCTTCGTGGAGTCTGCCCGCGTGGAGTCTGCTCGCGTGCTGTCTGTTCGCGTGGTGTCTCGACGGGCGCGCTCCTTGAAGCCCTTCGCGATTTCCTCCGCAAGCTTCGATCCGGCGATCTCGATCGTACTGGCCGGCCTGAAGGAGACCTTGGGGTTGAGCGCGGTCCCGGTGAGCTTGACGGTCACCGGCAGTCGGCCGTCCTTGTCGCGGGCATAGCGCGCAATTTCCGCGAGCGCGGTCCCCGCCTTGATGCGCTCGGGCGCGAGGCGGAGCAAGAGGTCCAGATCGAGCGAGTGATCGAGCCCCATCGAGCCCGTCATCTCGAACAGGTCCTTGCCGAGATCGCCCTTCACCTTTTCGAGCAGAAGCCTTCCCCGGTCGATCCGAAGCGAGGAGGTCAGCGTCTTGAACGCGAGCTCGGCGCCCGAAGTGCCTCCCCCCGAAACAAGGCCGAGCGCCTTCCGGATCCCCGCGATGAGCGGCGTCTCAATAAGCCTCCCCCCCTCGACGGTCCCCTGCAACGCGCCGCGGAGCGAATCGCTGACGGCCGGCCCCGGAATCCCACGGCCGGTCAAATGGACCGTCCCACTCGCAAGGCCGGTAAATCCGAGCTTGATCGGAATGAGCCCTGCGATGAGATCCTGCGCCGGGGCTTTCTGGACGTCGAGATCGAGCACGTAGGTTGGGGTCGAGGCGAACTCCGCCATCTGGAGCGAGCCGGCGAGCGAGCCGGTTCCGATCTTGCCGCGAATCGGCGCGGCGAGCTTCCCTTCGGCGAATTTTAGCGGCACCACCAGGTCGCGCACCGTCATCGTCCCCGACCGCAGCTCACCGATCGAGACCGTCGCGTCGAGCGTCTGGAACGGGATGGGCGGTGGCGCCTTCGGCGTCGATGCCGCCTTGGCGGCCGACGAGCCCTTGGCGGGAGGCGGAGGGGCCCATTCTTCCGCGACGAAGCGGTCGAGCGTGGCCTGGAGCGTCGCCGTGCCGAGCGGCTTTCCCGTTCGGATTGCGCCCGTGATCGACGCCGTGGTTGATCCCACGACCGCGTTCATGGACCGGATCGACGCGACCTTGTCGTCCCCATCGACTTCGAATCCCAGCCGGCTCACCGGACGCGCAAGCCCCGGAACCGTACCGCTCAGGTTCTTCCCCTTCACATTCCAGTGGATCACGGGAGG
>JBGPMG010000139.1:0-7166 GCA_041486815.1 Candidatus Eiseniibacteriota bacterium
ACCCCCTACGCGGCAGGCTTGGTGACCGCCTCGTACGCCTTTCGGACGGTGGCCATGTAGCCCTTAAGCTCCTCGAGCTTCGACAGGGTGAGCGCCTGGGGTCCGTCGCACAGCGCTAGCTCCGGGCGGGGGTGAAAGTCGACCAGAACCATGCTGGCGCCTGTGATGATTCCCTGTCCGATCACATGGAAGATGTCCGGCAGTCCGTCGGGCGCCGTGTCCAGGCGCCCGACGCTGTGCGACGGATCGATGCAAACGGGCAACCGCGTCTGCCGGCGCACGACCGGCACATGGGCGAAATCGACCAAGTTCCGATGGGGCTCCCCCAAGTGGGACTTCACGCCTCGTAGGCAGAACACGATGTTCGGGTTGCCTTCGCTGGCGACGTACTCGCACGCATTGAGCGACTCCTCGAGCGTAATTCCCATCCCCCGCTTGAACAGGACCGGGAAACGCTGCTGCTGCCCCACGTACTTGAGCAACTCGAAGTTCTGGGTGTTGCGCGTGCCGATCTGGAGCATGACGCCCGTCGGGTTCCCTGCCTCCTCGAGGGCCGCGCGGATCTCGTCGACGTGCCGCGCGTCGGTCACTTCCATGGCGATCACCTTGATGCCGTACTTGCCGGCGAGCTCGAATACCCACGGGAGGCAGACCTTGCCGAGGCCCTGGAAGTCGTAGGGGCTGGTGCGCGGTTTGTAGGCCCCCATGCGCGTCGTCTGGATCTCGGCAGCCTTGAGAGCGGCCATCATTTCCTTCGCGTGCTCGCGCGTGTCGACCGCGCAGAGGCCGGCGAAGAGTTTCACGCTTCGCTCGTCGAAGCGGACGCCGTTGTACTCGAACCCCGGTGTCGCGTCGCCCGAGTGTCGTCCGATGAGGCGGTATTTGACCGAGACACGCACCGCCTTGAGGACGCCGGGCACGTTTTCGAACACGTCGGTCGGCACGGTGCGCGTCGAGCCGATGAGGTGTATCTCGGTGATCGAGGTCGAGGCGCCGCGGAACTCGTACTTGCGTGCGGTGACCCCCTCATAACGCTCGGAGAGCCGCATGACGGACGCGATGGCGCTCTCGGGGGCGTCGGGCTCAAACGTGATGATCATGCGCCGGCTCCTTGTGACGGCATCTGGCGGTTGGACCCCCGGAACGCCTCCCGCGCGCGCTTCATCTTTCTCCACGCGACCTGATCGAAGAACAGATTCAACCCGCCCCGGATCGGCCGCTTGTAGGTGTTCATATCGTCGTAGAGGTCGATGATGTGGCGCGGCATCGCGGCGATGCCGCCCGACTTCAAACGGGGCCCGAGAAACTGGAACTGATAGAAGCGGACGCTGTAATTGACGCGCCGGCCTTAGTACTTCCGAATGTCGTGGAGCGAAAGCCACCGCATCGGCTCGTAGGAAACCGTCGCGCGCTCCGCCGCCACGGTCCGCTCCGGACATAGGGGGCCGCGCGGATCGAGGTCCTTCGCGACGAGAAATCCGATCAGTCCGTCTTCACCAATGTGGCCCACCGGGAGCCGGGTGCCCTTGTCCCGGAACATTTGCAGGGAAGCCTCCTTGAGGGCGTATAGATTTCCCCATATCTGGGGATGCGCGATGAGCTCCTTCTGGTACCCGCGCGAGTTTCTCCCGCCCGTCGGCATGGCAACGCAGGCCAGGGCCTCGGGCGCGCGGGCGAGGACGCGCAAGAGTTCGGGACCGGCGTCGGCGCCCATCAACACGTCCCCGTCCATGAAGATGTGGGCGCCCGCGCGAGGGGCCACGTCGTACACATAGTGATTCCACGCGTCGGACTTGTCCCCGCGGGCGATCTCGACCAGACGGACGGCCGCGTGCCGGGCGGCCAGGTCTCGCACGATCGAGACGGTGCCGTCGGTCGAGCCGTTTACCAGTACATAGATGACAGGATCGAACTCCGCTTGTTTCTCAAAGCAGTGGAGCACGCTCTCGATAGCGCCCTGGATGTTCCGTTCTTCGTTGTGCGCGAACATCGCGATCGGTGCGAGCGTCACTTGGAGGCCTTCCTCGGCCCTCGAGCGGTCGAACGCGCCTCCGCGACAATTCCGAGATCTTTGTCCCCGCGCCCGGAGAGGTTGATGATGACGAGCGCGTCTCGAGCGATCGCTCCGCGCCTTCCCTCCCGGCTCACGTAGGCGATCGCGTGCGCCGACTCCAGCGCCGGGAGGATCCCCTCCGTATGCGCCAGCAGGTCGAAGGCGTCCAGCGCTTCCTCGTCGGTGGCAGAGTCGTAACTCGCCCTTCCCGAAGCGGCGAGCGCGGCGTGCTCGGGCCCCACGGCCGGATAGTCGAGCCCGGCGGAGATCGAGTGGGTCTCCCGAACCTGTCCGGCCTCGTCTTGCAGCACGAGCGAGCGTGTTCCGTGCAGTACGCCCGCCAGTGGCTCGGCAAATCGAGCGGCGTGGCGCCGCGTGGAGATCCCTTCTCCGCCGGCTTCCACGCCGACCATGCGAACGGAGGCGTCGCCCAGGAACGCATGAAAGAGCCCGATCGCATTGCTCCCGCCGCCGACGCAGGCGACGAGGAGGTCCGGCAAACGCCGCTCCCTCGCCAGAATCTGCTCCCGAGCTTCGCGCCCGATCACCGATTGGAAATCCCGCACCATCGTCGGGTAGGGATGCGGCCCCAGGACGGAGCCGAGCAGGTAGTGGGTGGTCCGGACGCTCGCCGACCAGTCGCGCATCGCCTGGTTGATCGCATCCTTGAGCGTCCGGCTTCCCGACCCGACCGCGCGCACTTCGGCGCCCAGGAGACCCATCCGCTCGACGTTGGGTCGCTGCCGAGCCATGTCGACCTCGCCCATGTAGACGACGCACTCGAGCCCAAAACGCGCGCAGACGGTCGCCGTCGCCACGCCGTGCTGCCCCGCCCCGGTTTCGGCGATCACCCGGGTCTTCCCCATTCTGATGGCCAGGAGCGCTTGGCCGAGCGCGTTGTTGATCTTGTGGGCTCCGGTATGAAGGAGATCCTCCCGCTTCAGGTAGACGTGGGCGAGGCCCGACGCTTCGGCGAAGCGAGGAGACGGTTGGAGCGGCGTCGGTCGGCCGGCGAAATCGTGGAGCTCCCGATTCAGGTCGCCGGCGAACGTGGGGTCGCGAAGCGCCGCCTCATAGGCCTCCGCCAGCTCCAGCACCGGCGTCATGAGGGTTTCCGGGACGTAGGCGCCGCCGAACTCGCCGAACTCGCCGAAGCGGCCCGGAGCGGACGGGGCCACGCCGCTTCGCTTGCCGCTCACGAGCTCTTCGGGCGGACGCGGTCCGCCACGCGGACCCGACGGATGAATTCGCGCACCTTTTCGGGACTCTTCCTTCCGACCTCCGATTCGAGGCCGCTCGAGACGTCTACCCCAAAGGGGCGTACCTCGAACAGCAGCGACTCGACGTTCCCGGCGTTCAATCCACCGGCCACGATGAGGCGGCGGCCGTGCTGGACGCAGAGCTTGGCCCAAGCCCAATCGGCGCGCGTTCCGGTGCCGCCCGCGCGATCTGGCTCGTATGCGTCCAGCAGGTAGGTGCGAAGCGGAACCATCGGGAGCTGCGCCGGGTCCGGAAGGTCGCTGCCCCGGAGGACGTGCCATATCTCGCACGGGATCTCCGGGGTCGGATCGGCCCAACCGGCCACCTGCACCGCGTGAAGCGCGAGCGTTCGCACGAAGGGAGCGACCTGGTCCGGTCTCTCGTCCGCGAAAACGCCTACGACAGCAGCGGCGGTCGGAAGGGCCGCGCGGATCGCCGCCGCCCGCTCGAGCGTGAGGCGGCGCGGGCTCTCCGTGAAGATCAGACCGACGCAATCGGCGCCTGCCTCGAGGGCCATCCGCGCATCCTCCGCGCGCGTGATGCCGCAGATCTTGATCCTGGTTCTCATTCTCCCGTTCCCTGCTTTGGCGCATCGGGTCCACCGAGAAGGGCGCGGAGCGCCTCCCCCGGCGACTCCGAGCGGAGCAGGCTCTCGCCTACCAGCACCGCGTCCGCTCCGGTGAGCGCAAGCGTCTCCAACTCCGCGCGCTCCCGGTAGCCGCTCTCGGCCACGCGCAGCCGGTCGGCGGGGATTTTCGGGATGATCCGCTCCGCCCAGCCTCTTCGGATTTCGAGCGTGCGGAGATCCCGGTTGTTGACGCCGATGCCGGCGCCCGTTACAGCGAACGCCGCCTCCAGCTCGCGCTCTTCGTGTATCTCGAGGAACGGCTCCAGGCCGAGCTCGCGCGCCAGCGCGGCGTAATCGAGCAGTTGGGCGGGGCTCAATAAGGCCACGATCAGGAGCGCGGCGTCGGCTCCAGCTGCACGCGCCTCATAGAGTTGGCGCTCGTGGATCACAAAGTCCTTGAGCAGCACCGGCAGCCGGATGCGGTCCCGAACGCGTGTGAGGTGGTCGATCGAGCCGCCGAATCGGGAAGGCTCCGTCAGCACGGAGATGGCCGACGCCCCGGCCTTCTCGTAGGCCATGGCGATCGCGGCCGGCTCGTACTCCTCGCGCAGGACACCAGCGCTGGGCGAGGAGCGCTTCACCTCCGCGATCGCTCGAACGCGATCCGCGGCTCCGCGACGGAGCGCTGAGCCGAAGGGCCGGACGTCGGCGCTCCGCATTTCGGCGCGATCCCGAAGTTCCGCGGTGGAGACGCGGCGTTCGTCGCGGAGGACCCGCTCTCGTCGCTCCCGCGAGATGGTGGTGAGAAAATCGGTCACTGTTCCCCGGCCGTTTGGGAGAGCTCGACGTAGCGCGCGAGGGTCCGCGCCGCCGCGCCCGAATCGAGCGACGCCGCCGCGAGTCGGGCGCCCTCCTCAAGGCTCGAGGCTCGCTCGGCGATCCAGAGCGCCGCCGCCGCGTTCAAGATGACCGCGTCCCGCCTCGGGCCCCGATCGCCGGATAGGACGCCGCGCACGTACGCCGCGTTCGCCGCCGCGTCTCCCCCGTGGAGCGCCGACGCCGGGGCGGGCGTCAGGCCGAGCGCGCTTGCCTCGATCCGCACGTTCCGCGCCGGCGTTCCCCGCTCCACGACGACCGCTTCGTTCCCCTCTTCGAGGGAGAGCTCGTCCAAGCCGCCCGTCCCGTGCACCACGAGCGCGCGCGATACGCCGAGCGCGAGAAGGACGCGGGCGATCGGCTCGATGCGGGAGCGCTCTGGAACTCCGACCAGCTGGTGCGTGGCGCGGGCCGGGTTGGCGAGCGGCCCGAGCCAATTGAACAGGGTGCGTATGCCCAGCGCCTCCCGCACGAACGCGACGTTTCGCATCGATGGGTGAAAGCGGCGCGCGTAGAGGAAACAAAAGCCGGTCTCGGCAAGGGCGCGGGCGGCTCCCTGGGGGCCCACCTCGATCTTCGCGCCGAGCGCTTCCAGCACATCAGCGCTCCCGCAGCGGCTCGAGACGGAGCGATTGCCGTGCTTGGCTACCCGTGCGCCCGCTCCCGCGGCCACAAGGGCCACGGCGGTGGAGATGTTGAACGTGTGGGAGCCGTCTCCGCCGGTGCCGCACGTATCGAGGATGGGACCCTCCGTCGCCGGAAATGGAACGGCCTCCGCGCGAAGGGCCTCCGCGCCGCCGGCCAACTCTTCCACCGTTTCTCCGCGCTGCGCCAAGCTGATGAGAAATGCCGCGACCAGGGCGTTGTCGTTCTCGCCGCGGACGATGGAGCGAATCGCCGCGGCCGCCTCTTCGCGCGTGAGGCGTTCCCCGCGCAGGAGGCGTGGGAGGAGCTCGCGGATCATCGCCCTCCGGCAGGCGAGGTCGCCGGCAGGAGAAGGAGGAAATTTCGGAGGATCTCCTTCCCCGCCGTCGTGAGGATCGACTCCGGGTGGAACTGAACCCCCCAGGTCTCATGGTCCCTGTGCCGGAGCGCCATGATCTCATTCTCCGGAGTCCAGGCCATTACTTGAAGCGAGTCCGGAAGGCCTTCTCGCGCCACGATCAGCGAGTGATATCGCGTCGCTTGGAAGGGATTGTCGATATCGAGGAACAGGCCCCGGCCCGTGTGGATCACGGCCGACGTTTTCCCGTGCACCAATCGATCCGCGGGGACGACCTTGCCCCCGAACACCTCCCCGATGCATTGATGGCCCAGGCAGACGCCCAGGATCGGGATCGTCCCGGAGCAGCGTCGCACGACCTCGCTGCTCACGCCCGCCGCGGCCGGGCGGCCGGGCCCCGGCGAGATGACGATCGCCCGCGGCCTGGACTTGAGTATTTCATCGACCGTGATCTCGTCGTTCCGCTTCACGACCGGCGTGTCCCCGAGCTCCCCTAAGTACTGCACGAGGTTCCATGTAAACGAGTCGTAGTTGTCGATCATGAGGATCATGAGTCGAGCCCTCGGGCCGCGAGTCGGACGGCCTCTTCGACGGCGCGCCCCTTGTTGCACGTCTCGATCCACTCTTCGTCGGGGTCGGAGTCGGCGACGATCCCCGCCCCGACGCCGCATTGAACGCGCCCTCCATCGAAGAGGGCTGTCCGGATCGTGATGCAGAAATCGGCATTCCCGTGGAAATCAAAATACCCCATCGCGCCGGCGTAGGCCCCGCGGCGCCCGGCCTCCAGCTCCTCGATGATCTCCATCGCTCGCTTCTTGGGCGCTCCGCTGACCGTGCCGGCCGGGAAGCAGGCGCGCAGCACATCGAACGGCCCGAGACCGTCGCGGAGTATCCCCTCGACGTGGCTCACCAAGTGCATGACGTGTGAGTATCGCTCCAGATTCATGAACGCGGTTGTCTTCACGCTCCCGATTCGGGCGACGCGGCCGACGTCGTTTCGGCCGAGGTCCACGAGCATCACATGCTCGGCCCGGTCCTTCTCGCTGGCCAGGAGCTCGCGGCCCAAAGACTCGTCCTGCGCTGGGTCTCCGCCCCGGGGACGAGTCCCCGCGATCGGGCGGAGCGAGATCCGGTCCCCGCTCACGCGGATCAGGATCTCGGGCGACGAACCCGCGACGGCCCGCTCCCCGAACTTGAGATAGAACATGTAGGGAGACGGGTTCAGTACGCGAAGCGCCCGGTAGACGTCGAACGGCGAGACCGGGACGGCGGCCTCCAGGCGATGAGCGAGCACCACTTGGACCACGTCGCCCGCGCGTATGTGCTCCTTGGCTTTCAATACAGCAGACTTGTAAGTCTTTTCACCCATCGCACTTACAAACTTAACATCGCCGTTCGGATGAGGC
>JBGPMG010000140.1:0-7064 GCA_041486815.1 Candidatus Eiseniibacteriota bacterium
ACCCGGTGTTCCTCCTCGACGAGATCGACAAGCTGGGAATGGATTTCCGAGGCGATCCAGCGTCGGCGCTCCTGGAAGTGCTCGACCCTGTGCAGAACCACACCTTCCAGGACCACTACCTGGAGGTCGACTTCGATCTCTCGCAGGTGATGTTCATCACGACGAGCAACACGCTCTATTCGATTCCTCCAGCGCTGGTGGACCGGATGGAGATCATCCGCCTGCCCGGCTATCTGGAGTTCGAAAAGGTGGAGATCGCGAAGAAGTTCCTGCTGCCCAAGGAGACCAAGGCGCACGGCCTCGAGCCGTCCGATCTCAAGATCGGCGACAAGGCGCTCCGGGGGATCATCAACCAATACACGCGCGAGGCGGGGGTCCGAAACCTCGAGCGCGAGATCGCCTCCGTCTGCCGCAAGGTCGCGCGGAAGAAGGCGACCAGCGGCAAAAGCCGCACCTTCCACGTCACCGAAGGCCGTCTCCAGGCGTATCTGGGCATCCCGAAGTTCCTGGAAAGCCAGATCGAGCGGCGTTCGCGCGTTGGGGTCGCGACCGGCCTGGCGTGGACCGACGCCGGCGGAGATCTGCTCAACGTGGAAGTGAGCGTTGTTCCCGGCTCCGGCGCCCTCTCCCTGACCGGCAAGCTGGGCGAGACGATGCGCGAATCGGGCCTCGCGGCGCTCTCGTACACGCGCTCGCGGGCGACGCCGCTCGGCCTCGACAAGAAATTCTACAAGGACATCGACGTCCACGTGCACCTGCCCGAAGGCGCGATCCCGAAGGATGGCCCCTCGGCCGGCATCACGATGGCCACCGCCCTCGTCTCGGCGCTCACGGGCATTCCTACCCGCGACGACGTGGCGATGACGGGAGAGATCACGCTCCTCGGCAACGTCCTCCCGATCGGAGGGCTGAACGAGAAGGTGGTCGCGGCCATGCGCGCCGGGGTGAAGCAGGTGATCATCCCGAAACTGAACGAGAAGGACCTGAAGGAGCTCCCCGACTTCGTCCGGAACGGGGTTACCTTTAGGCTCGTCGAGACGATGGACGAAGTGCTCGAGATCGCTCTCAACCCGAGCGAATCAAGGCGGAGCGTCCAGGCCGATCCCGACGAAGAGCGCGTACACCTGGCCCACTGATCCACCCCCTCCGGAAGTACGCCGCGCGAAGGAGCCCCGATTGAAGCGCGTCCTCTTCACGCCCGGCCCCACGCAGCTCCCAGCGGAAGTATTGGAGGCGATGGCGCGGCCGATCATCCACCATCGGACCGACGAGTACCGAACGCAGTTCCTCGAGATGACCCGGCTCTTGGCGGAGCACTTAGGGACCGCCCAGCCGGTTCTCACGCTCTCCTGCTCCGGCAGCGGGGCGATGGAGGCGGCGGCGGCCAACGTGCTCTCACCGGGCGATGAGGCGCTCGTCGTGGAAGGGGGGAAGTTCGGCGACCGCTGGCGCGCGATCTGCGAGGCTTACGGCGTCACGCCGCGTATGGTGAGCGTCCCCTGGGGCCGCGTGGCCACCGTGGAGCAGGTCGAGTCGGCCCTCGCGGCGCACCCGAACGCGAAGGTCCTCTTCCTGACGCACAGCGAGACCTCGACGGGCGCGCTCTTTCCGGCGCACGAGATCGCGCGCGCCGCGAGGGCGCGCGGCGTGGCCACCGTCGTCGACGCGATCACGAGCTACGGCGTTTACGATCTCCACTTCGACAAGTCCGACCTCGACTGCGTGGTCTGGGGCTCCCAGAAGGGCATGATGATCCCGCCCGGACTCGGGTTCGTCTCCTTCTCTCCCCGCGGGTGGGCCCTGGCCGAAAAGGCGCGGCTGCCTCGCTACTATTTCAATCTCCTGAAGGCCCGCACCGAGCTCGAGAAGGGCGATACCCCCTTCACGCCGGCCATCAGCCTCGTCCTGGCCGCGCGCGCCGCCGCGCTCTTGATGGCGAAGGAGGGGCGCGACCGGGTCTTCGAGCGGCACCAGCGGAACGCGGATGCGACCCGGCGGGCCGCGGCCGCGCTCGGGCTGACCCTCTTCGCGGAGGTTCCCTCGAATACCCTCACAGCCGTGACGGTGCCGCCCGGGGTCGACGGGAACGCGGTCATGAAGACGATGGAGCAGCGGTACGGGGTCAAGATCGCGGGCGGGCAGAACCAGCTCAAGGGCAAGATCCTCCGCCTCGGCCATATCGGCTACTACGACGAGGGCGACATCCTCCGCCTCGTCGGGGCCTTCGAATCGGCCCTGGTCGACCACGGCTACAAGGCCGAGGCGGGAACGGCGCTTCGCGCGGCTCAGGATTCGTTCCGCCGCGCGGCAAAGTGATTCGCCGGAGGGCGGCGTGACGCGCCGCGTCTCCGTGTGAGGCGCCGCGTCCTCGTCAGCGATCCGCTCTCCGCGCGCGCGCTCGAGGCGCTGCGCGCCGCACCCGGAATCGACGTCGATGAGCGTCGTGGCCTCACCGAAGCGGAGCTTCTGCCGCTCGTCGCCGAGATCGACGCCTGGATCGTGCGCGGCGGGACCAAGGTGACGCGCCGCCTGATCGAGACGGCGCCGCGGCTTCGCTGGGTGGCGCGTGCCGGAGCGGGGCTCGACAACATCGATCTCCCCGCGGCGAAGGAACGGGGCGTCGAGGTCCTGAACGTGCCCGGGGCGAACGCCGTCGCCGTGGCCGAGCTGGTCTTCGGCCTCCTCCTCGGGCTCCTCCGAATGATCCCCGCCGCCGATGCCTCCGTGCGGCGCGGCGAGTGGGACAAGTCGCGCTACATGGGGCGGGAGCTCCGCGGCAAGACTCTCGGGATCGTGGGGCTGGGAAAGATCGGCCGGGCCGTGGCCCGGCGCGCACAAGGGTTCGAGATGACCTGCGTCGGGCACGACCCGCTCGTCTCGGACACGGACGTTCGGGCGATGGGCGTGGAGCCGCTCGCACTCGACGCGCTCCTCGCCCGAGCGGACATCGTGACGCTCCATGTGCCGCTTCTGCCCGAGACGAAGGGGATGCTCGGCCCGAGCCAGATCGCGCGGATGCCGCGCGGAGCGATCCTCGTCAACGCGGCCCGCGGCGGGCTGGTCGACGAAGCCGCCCTTCTCGCCGCGCTCGAAAGCGAGGCCCTCTCCGGCGCCGCGCTCGACGTGTTCGCCGGCGAGCCGCCCAAGGGGTCGCCGCTCCTTGGCCATCCCCGGGTTGTCCTGACGCCCCACATCGGCGCGGCCACGGTCGAGGCCCAGGAGGCGGTGGGGGAGGAGATCGTGAAGCTGCTGCTGGCCCGGATGGCGGCCTCCCCGGCGGGCCGTTGAATTCGCCGATCGGGCGCGCGGGCGGGCCGTTGACCGCGATTGCGGGCGCTCCGGCGGGCCCAGATTTTTCGTTGACACGGTTTCGAGACGGCGCGAGCATTGTCGAATCGCGGAAAGGAGGTGGTCCATTGCATAAATGTGGCAGACGGATCAGCGGAGGTGGCTGTAGCTAGCGCTACACGCTGCGCGCATTAGCCTGGTGTGGCCTGGCTAATCTCAACAGCCCACCGGAGAAGTCGGGGAGAGGAGCAGTCGGCCTCTCCCCTCTCTTTTTTTTGGTAGCATGACCCGCAATGATTGCCGCGATCGACCTTGAGGGCGTGCTCGCGCCGGAGATCTGGCCCCACTTAGGGGAGCAGTTCGGTCTTGCCGAGCTCCGCCTCACGACCCGCGACACGAGCGACTTCGAGGAGTTGATGGGGCTGCGGGTCGCCGCGCTCTCGCGGGCAGGGCTCACGCTCGCGCGTGTGCAGCAGGTGGCCCACCAGGTCCAACCCTACCTCGGCGCCGAGGAGTTCCTGCGCCGCATCCGGCGTTTCTGCCAGGTCATGATCATCTCCGACACGTTTCACGAGTTCGCGGAGCCTCTGGTCGAGCGACTCGGCGGGTTCAATCTCTTCGCGAACCGGTTTGAGATCAACGGGGAAGGGAAGATCGTAGGCTGGAAGCTGCGGATTCGGGGCCGGAAGGCGATGGTCCTCGAGGGGCTCAGGCATGCGGGATTCAAGGTGATCGGCATGGGGGACAGCCTTAACGATCTGACTCTCCTACAGATGGCCGACTACCCGATCCTCTATCGCCCGGTTGCGGTTCTTCGCGATCGACTGCCCTCGGCCCGCGTGGTGGAGAGCCTGGACGACGCGCTCGGGTACTTCCTCGAGATCTTTCGGCGGAACGGGAGTGACGTATAACTCGCTCAAAGACTGCGCGTTATGTGGTGTCCGTCAGGCGTTGACGCGCCCGGACAGGCTCTGGTAACGTCAATCGGCTAAGGTGGAGTCGGAGTACCGCGAGACCTTCCGTCCTCGCGGTCTTTTTTCGTTTGGAGGTGAGTGGCGTCATGTCGTGCCGTGTCGTCGTGGGCGCCCAGTGGGGCGATGAGGGAAAAGGAAAGATCGTCGATCTCCTGAGCCAGGAGGCGGACATTGTCGCCCGGTACCAGGGCGGCCCGAACGCGGGGCACACCGTCTGCGTGGGCGAGAAGCAGTTCATACTTCACCTGATCCCATCGGGAATTCTCCGGCCCCGCACGGTCTGCTACATCGGAAACGGCGTCGTCATCGACCCGGAAGCCTTGCGCGCGGAGCGGGAGACGCTCTTGAAGCAGGGAATCTCGGTCGAAGGACGCCTCTTCGTCTCCGGATCGGCGCACGTCATCCTTCCCGACCACCGCGTCCTCGAGCGCCAGACCGAGGGCGGCAAGGTTCCGATCGGAACCACCGGACGCGGTATCGGCCCCGCCTACACCGACAAGGCTGGGCGCGTCGGGCTGCGCGTGGTGGACCTCCTCGATCCGGAGATTCGGAAGGAACGCCTCCAATCGCTCCGCGAGCGGACGCTCCGTATCGTCGGCCCGGACGCGCCCGTCGAGCCGATGGAGGAGGTGCTCGCGCGCTGCGAGCGCGACGCCCAGATGCTCCGACCCATCGTGGCGAACGTCTCACGCGAGATCAACGCCGCGCTCGCCGCGGGAAAGCGGATCCTGCTCGAAGGGGCGCAGGGGACGCACCTCGATCTGGATCATGGCACCTATCCATACGTCACCTCCTCGAGCGCGGTCTCGGGCGGCGCCTGCACGGGCGTCGGAATCGGACCGACGCACATCGACGAGGTGATCGGCGTCGCGAAAGCCTACGCGACCCGGGTGGGGAACGGCCCGTTCCCGTCGGAGCTCGACGGCGAGCTGGCTGAAACTTTGCGCCAGGAAGGGAACGAATACGGCGCCGTGACGGGAAGGCCGCGCCGCTGCGGCTGGTTTGACGTCGTGGCGATCCGCCACGCGGTCCGCGTCAACGGACTCACCCAGATCATCATTACGAAGCTCGACATCCTCGACGCGCTGCCCGAGGTGCAGGCCGTCACGGCCTACGACATCCGGGGCGTGCGCGTGACGGAGATGCCCGAGTCGCTCGCCGAGCTGCGCGACGCCCGGCCGGTCTGCGAGCGGTTCCAGGGATGGGAGGCTCCCACGAGCCGCGCGCGCCAGTGGGATGATCTGCCGCGCGAGGCGAGGCGGTACCTCGATCGGCTGGAAGAGCTGGCCGGCGTTCCCATCCGCCTTGTCTCGGTCGGCTCGGGGCGCGAAGAGAACGTGCAGCGCCACGCGAATCCGCGGCCGACGCAGGCGGTGGGCCGCTAGTCCGGACGCGTAACAATTTGATTCTGACCCCGGCCGAAGCAGCGGCCGTACGCGAGCGTTTCGGCACCCCCTGCTACGTCTACGATCGCGAGACCCTTGAAGCGGCCGCGCGCCGCGCGCTCGCGTTCCCCCACGCCTTCGGCCTCACCGTCCGCTACGCCCTCAAGGCAAACTCGAACCACGCCGTCCTGAAGCTCTTCCGGGACCTCGGACTCCACCTCGACGCGTCGAGCGACCCCGAGGTCGAGCGCGCGCTTCGGATCGGGTTCGCGCCGGATCGGATCACGCTCACCTCGCAGGTTCCCTCCAGGCGCCTGGAGGAGTTTGTCCGGCGGGGGATCCTCTACACCGCCTGCTCGCTCCATCAGCTGGATCGCTATGGCCGTGCGTTCGCCGGGCGCGACGTCGTCATCCGCGTCAACCCGGGCCTGGGGAGCGGCTCGACCCACCGTGTGAATACCGGCGGGCCCGCCTCGAGCTTCGGGATCTGGCACGAATACCTGGACGACGCGAAGGCGCTCGCAAAGCGCCATCGGCTCACGCTCCGCGGCCTCCACACGCACATCGGCTCAGGGAACGATCCGGCGGTTTGGACCCGGGTCGCGCGGATGGTTCTCGACATCGCAGAGCGGCTGCCCGACGCGACCAGTGTGAGCTTGGGGGGCGGATTCAAGGTGGCCCGCATGCCGGGCGAGGACGAGACCGACCTCTCCAAAGTCGGGGCGATCGTCCGCGAGACGCTGCTGGATTTCCATCGCCGCACCGGAAGATCGCTACGGCTCGAGATCGAGCCGGGCACCTACCTCGTCGCGAACGCCGGCCTCGTCGTGGCGAGCTGCGTCGACGTGGTGGACACGGGCTCCGGCGGCTACGTCTTCGCGAAGCTCGACGCGGGAATGACCGAGGTGACGCGGCCGTCGTTCTACGGTGCGCAACACCCGATCGATGTCCTGGCCGACGGCCGGTCCAAGGCCGCGGTCGTATTCGTCGGTCCCTGCTGCGAAACGGGGGACGTGCTCACCCCCGCCCCGGGAGATCCCGAGGCCCTCGCGCCGAGGGAGGTCCCGCGGCCCGAAATCGGCGATCTCGTCTTGATCGGGGGCGCCGGCGCCTATTGCGCCGCGATGTCCACCATCAACTACAACTCGTATCCCGCGGCGCCCGAGGTACTTCGGGAGGGCGAAGGCCGATTCCGCCTCGTCCGGCGCCGCCAGACGCTTGAGCAGATGCTCGCGAACGAGGCGGACGAGGGATAGGAACCGGCCCGGATCCGGCCTCAGGCCCCGAACCGTCCGCAAAACTCATTTCGGCATAGCCACTTCCGCCCCTCGACAGGGCCCCCCCGACCTGCTATAAACCGAAGGTTTGCGCGGGGGTATCCACTCAGTCACGGGCGATGAAGCGTCTGTCACCCCCA
>JBGPMG010000141.1:0-7058 GCA_041486815.1 Candidatus Eiseniibacteriota bacterium
CCGCCAAACATGTTGCGCCCCATCACCGTGGCTCCGATGTTGGCAAGCGACTCCTCGACGACCCGCGCGCTTTCGTTGACCTCGCCGCCTGGAAGGCCATGCATCGCTCGCCAGGCCTTGAGTGAAAACACCCACTCGTGGAGACGCATGCCACCGATCCCGAGGGGATTGTCCACGCTCTGACTGGGACCGGCCACGAAGCCGTCGAGCGACATCGAGATCCTGAAGCGCAGCTTGGACACGTCCTACCTCCTCGAAACCGGACACGTTGTAAGATTCCCGAACGTTCTTCCTCTCGTTGTCCTAGGATACGATGGTCGCCCCCGGAAAGAATCCACGCTCAGAACCAAGAGCGTGGGTAGGTGGTACGTAGCTTCGGGGGTCCGTTCAACCCGTAACCCAGAGGAGCGATTCGTATGAAGACGCATGCGGCTTTGAAGACAGCGGTGCTCACGCTCGCCATTTCCACCCTCGCTCTGCTCGGACTTACCACGCCGGCCCAATGTCAGTTCTCGGTGAACATGTTCGTGACCGGAACCAATGACGCCATTCGGCTCGCCGATGGCACGGATTGGTCCGTGCACGTGGAGCCCGTCGGCACACAGTTCCAAGCCAGCGACATCGACATCTTTTCAATCAGGCTCATTTCCAACGGAACCGGATCGGTCTCGCAGATCCCTTGCCGCACCAACAAGCCAATCCTCATATCGGATGCGAACAACAACGGCATTCAGGACGTCAATATTCCCTTCATCAAGACCGACCTGCAGCAGCTGTTCAGCAATTTCCACGGCAAGAAGGCCAGGACGGTCACCCTTGGATTCACAGCCAATCTGATCGTCGGCGGCAGTTGTAGCGGGACAATCACGATCGACGTCATTCCTAAGTGAGCTAGCCTCAGGCCAAGGTATTTTCGAGAGGCCGCCTCGGGTTTCCGGGGCGGCCTCCTTCTCTTAGCCCATCATCGCTTGACGATGCTGGACCACCGCTGCTCCCGCTCCGCCGACGAAGTCTCTTCGATACGCGAGGAGATGGTCCACACGTGCCCCGACGGATCGAGGATCCGCCCGGTGCGGTCGCCCCAAAACTGGTTCTTCACCGGAATCAGGACCTTCGCTCCTGCGGCCACCGCCCGTTCAACCGCTTTGTCCACATCTTCAACGTAGACAAAGATCACCACGGGGGAGCTGCCGTCCGGCTGCGGAGCGCGGCTCGCAAGGGTTGGCCACTCTGCTTCGATGATGACCATGGCGGGGCCGATCGTCAGGAGCGCATGGGCCACGGTTCCGTCCGGACCCGGTCGGCGCCCGAGCTCCGCGGCTTCGAACGTCGTCTTGCAGAAGTCGATCTCGGCCGCGACGTTGCGGCATACCAACATCGGCATCACGACCGAGGAGTTGTCGGGTATCGGTTTCACCTTGCTCATGATTGGGTGGCCTCCCCCCTAGTCCGCCCGCGCGTCCAGGCCGAGCGAGTGATCCTGTATAGCACGTGGCGCCGAAGCGGATGCCCATCTGGCAGCAACGGATGATCGAAATCGTCTGTTGGACCGTACTTCATCCCGATCTTCTCCATCACGTGACGCGAGCGCGCGTTTCCCGGCACCGTGAACGATACGATCTCTTCCAGCCGGAGCACGTCGAAGCCGAAGGCGAGCACGGCCCGAGCTCCCTCCGTCGCGTACCCGTGGCCCCAGTGCTCCGCGCTGAACCGCCATCCGATCTCCACGCTCGGTGTGAAATGGGCTTCGAAGCGAGGGGTCGAAAGGCCAAGGAACCCCGCGAACGACGCTGCGTCGCGGATCTCGACGGCCCAAAGGCCGAAACCGTGCTGGACGAAGTGGGCCTCAATCCGCGCGACGAAGGCTTCGCTTTGCTCGCGGGAAAGTGGCGTCGGCAGGTGCTCGGCGACCCTCGGGTCGGCATTCAGCGCCGCGAATGGCTCCAGGTCGGCGGCGAGCCACCGGCGTAGCAGCAAGCGATCGGTCCGGATTTCACGCGGAACAGTCAGGACGCGAGCTCCAGAGTTGCGCCAAGCGAACGATGGCTACCAAGAGGGGGCCACCGAGGAGCACGAGCCATACGGCCCACGTTGTGACTCCGTACTGGTGCCGCTCGTCGACGTCACCCAGAGCCACCGTGCCGCCGCTGCTACTCCCATGGCGCCGTCCGGTCATGTTCTTGGCCTTTCTTTCCTCTCGATCGAGCTCCAACTTCCTATCAAGATAGGATCGCATGCGAAAGATGCAAGAATCCACACGGGACCGCGGGACGGGCACGCCACTCGCCCCCCTCCTCGGGTCGCTCCTGATCGTCCTCGCGATCACGTTCGCGGCGTACGCGGGCGCCTTGAGCCACGGGTTCCTCGGCTGGGACGATCTGGAATACGTCGCGAGGAACTCGCTCGTTATCGAGCGGGACTACGGCGCGCTTCTTCGGACGATCGTCTCGAACAATTACCATCCCCTCACGATGCTGTCCTTGGCGATGAATGCGGCGCCGCCGCTCTCGCCGAGAGCGTTTCTCCTGACCAACGCGCTCCTTCACACGATCAACACCGGGCTCGTCTTCTGGCTTGTGCTTCTCCTCTCGGGCCGGCGTCTCTTCGCGGCGTTCTGGAGCGCGCTCTTTTTCGGCATCCATCCGATGCACGTGGAGTCGGTCGCCTGGATCTCGGAGCGGAAGGACGTGCTCTACACGGCGTTCTTTCTCGGGGGGGCAATCGCGTACTGGCGCTACCTGGACGTGCGCCGATGGAGGTGGTTGGGTGTCACGTTCCTCCTGTTCGTGCTTTCGTGCCTCTCGAAAGGCATGGCGGTCGTGTTCCCGCTCGTGATGGTGCTGCTCGATCTCTGGCGTCGCCGTCCCGTCCTGGAATCCCGCGCTCTATTGGAGAAGGCGCCCTTCTTCGCTACCTCGCTTCTGTTCGGCCTGATCGCCATCGATGTCCAGGCGGGCGGTGACGTTCATGGGCTCCTCATCCGCACGAGCGCCCACTTGAAGGGGCTCGCCGACTCTCTGCCGTTCTCCGCGTGGGAACGCGCGGTGCTGCCGGCCTACGGGTTTGCGATCTATCTGTGGAAGCTCTTCATTCCCACGGGCCTCAGCGCCTATTACCCCTACCCTTCGCCGGCCGAAGCCGGTGGGCCGATCTATCTCATCCCGCCGGTGCTGCTGCTCGCGGCGGTGGCGCTCGTGGTCTGGGACTTCCGCCGCACGCGCGTCCTCACGTTCGGACTCGGCTGGTTCCTCGTCACGATCGCGCCGGTGCTCCAGTGGCTCCCGGTGGGCGACGCGATCGTCGCGGACCGCTACACGTATCTTTCCTATGTGGGACCGCTCTTCGCGCTCGCGATGGGGGGTTCCAGCATCGCCGAGAAGAGCCGCGGATGGTTGGCCGCTACCTCCGCCGCGCTCGGATTGCTCGCGGTGCTCTCATTCGTCCAAACCACCCGCCAGGTGGAGGTCTGGAAGGACAGCGATAGTCTTTGGGGCAACGTGATTCGGCTGTATCCACGCAGCGATCTGGGTTACCTCGCCAGGGGAAACGCGAGAGGCGCGTCGGGCCGAATTCGGGAAGCGCAGAGCGATCTTTTGGCGGCTCGAAGCTTGGGGTGCAAACAGGGGAGTCTCTACGACGGACTCGGGAATGTGTACGTCGCATTGGGTCACCCAGATTCGGCCCTGGTCATGTACAACACGGGCCTCGCCTTGCAACCGAACATGGGTCGCCTCTACTTCAACCGCGCGATAGCGTACTTGCGACTCGCGCGTCCCCGGGATGCTCTCCGCGATCTCGAACGGGCCCGCGAGCTGGCCCCCACCGAGGCGTTGCTCTTCCATACGGCGCGCGGAGACGCCTACCTGCTCCTGAAGGAGTTCAGGAAGGCGGTGGCCGAGTATGACCGAGCCCTGGAGATCAGCCCCGCAAATCCAAATGTGTTCTACAACCGGGCCGTCTGCCGATGGAATCTCGGGGACTCGACCGGTGCCGCCGTGGATCTCAAGGTGGCGCGGCGCCTGTTAGCTCGTTAGGGTCAGATCCACGAGCCCAGCCCGGGTCGGCTCGAAACCGCATCGTTGGTAGAATCCGCTCATCAGCTCTTCGTCCGCGTCGACGTGGAGCCATTCGCCCCGCCCGCGGCACGCTTCGATCGCTTCCTCCACCAAGCGACGCCCGATGCCTCTGCGCCGCCAATTCGGATGCACCGTCGTATCGAGTAGGAAGAAATGCACGTCGCCGTCCCACGCTACGTTCACGAACCCGACGAGGTCGTCACCGCTCGTCGCGGTGATCCAGGTGAAACTGTGGGCGAACACGCGCTCGTAGCCCGTCTTCCTCGACCCCCAGGCTGCCGCGAAGAGGGCGCTGAGTCGTGTTAGATCGACGTCCTGGCGGCGGGCGTACCGTATCGTCGATTCCATTCACCCCTCGCTGACGCGGATGTCAGACAGGCCCACTACCCTTAGTCCTGCGACGCCAGAACCTTCCGAATCCGCGGATCGTCCCGCAGCGTGGAGAACAACGGGTCGACCTGCAGCTCGGACATATCGATGATGTCCATGGCGGAAGCCCGCTCCACAGAAGAGATCGCCTCGTCGCGCTGACCGAGGAGAAGAAATACGCGCGCTCGGACCATGAACACTTCCGTGTACCTGCAGCCCTCGAGCGACCCATCCTCGAGGAGCCGGTGCGCCTCGCTCAGGTCGCCGAGGGTGGCGGCGGCGAACGCCAGAAATCCGCGGGCGAGCGAATCCGCCTCTCCGCAGCGCCGGCGCAGTTCTTCCGCCACCGCGGCGACGTGAGGCAAGTCCTGCTCTCGCGCATAGGAAAGGATGATCCCGCCGAGCGCCCATCGATCGATGTAAGTGGCATGAGGCACCGAGAGTGCGCCCCGGGCGTATTCGCGACTCTCCGCGAATCGATTCTGACGCAGGAGAGTAGCCGCGAGAGATTCCTGCTGGCGCGCCTCGCCGGGATCGAGGCTCACGGCCCGGCGCAGGTACACCTCGGCGCGGCTGAAGTCTCCCAGCATCCTGTAAGTGGTGCCGAGCTGCGTCACCGCTCCCGCAAACCGCGGGTCGAGCTCGGCCGCCCTGTGAAAGTCGCGAAGAGCCATCTGGGGCTTTCGCCGGTGGTTCCACAGATGTCCGAGCGTTCGGTATCCCTCCGGGAGCGAGGGAGCGGCCGCGAGGGCCCGGTTCGCCTCGCGCTCGGCCCGATCGAGCCACGCCGGATCCCTATCCCACCCCTTGCAGATCATCTGAACGCACGCCTCGGCCAGATCGGCGCGCGCGACGGCGTAATCGGGGTCCTCACGAAGCGCCTCCTCGAAGAGTTCGATCGACCGCTTCACGTCGTCGAGGTCCATCCGCCGGAAATGCTGCAGTCCACGGAGACGCAGGTCGAGCGCCTTGGGGTTCCGGGTCCGCCGCCCGAGCGTCGCCTCGCGCTCCACCGGCTCGAACGCCAGCCGGAGGGAGGCCGCGATCTGCCGCGCGATGTCCTCCTGGACTTCGAAGATGTCCTCGAGATTCCGGTCGTAGCGCTCCGCCCAGAGTTGAAATCCGTTGTCCGTTCGGACGAGCCTCGCGGTAACCCGCATCCGGTTGCCGGCGCGTCGAACCCCACCCTCGAGGATCGTCGCTACCCCCAGGTCCCGTCCGATTTGGCGCGGATCGGCCCGCTTCACGTTGAGCCCCTCGACGAGCGTTCGGGATGCGACGCTGAGATCGGGGATCTTGAGAATTTCGGTCGTCAAGTCCTCCGTGATCCCGGAGCCTAGGTAGTCGTCCCCGGCGCTCCCCGTGAGGTTCTCGAAGGGGAGGATTACAATCGACCGCGGCGGCGGACCCGCTGCGGGCTGCGGCGGTCCGGTTCCCGGTGTGTGCCGCCCCACGTTCGCCCCCATGGATGTGGACCCAACTGTGGCATACGCCAGCCGGTCCGCGACGGCGGCCGCGCCGGGCGGCCTCTGCGAAGGGTCCTTTGCAAGGAGGGCCAGCACCAGGTCGGAAATCGAGGCGGGCGTCTCGGCTGGAAGGGATGGCTCCCGCGTCAGTACCTGGTGCAGGACCGCCGTCGGGTTCGCGGCGGCGAAGGCGGGCGTTCCGGTGCACAGCTCGTAGAGCACGGCGCCGAGCGAGAACAGATCGCTCTGAGCGTTGGCCGTCCCTCCCCGCGCCACCTCGGGAGCCATGTAGAGCGGCGTGCCGAGAATGCCCGCTGTCTGCGTTTGGTCCGTGTCGTCCAGAAGAAGCGCGAGACCGAAGTCCGCGACCTTCACGCGGCCGTCCGGGCAGACGAGAATGTTTTCGGGCTTGATGTCGCGATGGATCACCCCGCGGGAATGGGCGTGGGCCAGTGCCTCGGCGATCGCGCGGGCGATTCGGACGACCTCAGAGGCGGGGATCGGACCCGAGCGAAGCTGATCCCGCAATGTGACCCCCTCGACGAACTGCATCGCGAGGAAGATCTCGCCGTCCACGTCGCAGACGTCGTAGAGGACCACGACATTGGGGTGATCCAGCGCGGAGGAGGCGCGCGCCTCACGGAGGAACCGGTCTCGCGCGCCCGGGCCTTGTAACAAGGCGGCGTGGGGGAACTTGAGCGCGACCGGGCGGCCCAGGAGTGTATCTTCCGCCCGATATACCGTGCCCATGCCGCCGGAGCCCCGCGTCTCGATGATTCGGTAATGGGAAAGGAGGCGTCCGATCATGGAGCGAGCCTACGGGGGAGACGAGGCGGGATCAAGTCCGTGGACACTTCGGCCTGCCACGGTGCTAAACTCTGAACCGCAGCGGCCGATCTATCATCAGTAGAACGAATGGGGGCGAACGGATTCGACGGAGTAGTGAACTTAGAAGCGCGCGCCGAGGTGCCCGTAGGCCTCGTAAAACCACGGGCAAAACACAACAGCCAATTCTGAATTGGCTCTGGCGGCTTAGCTGCCACGTCCGACTGGTCTGAGCCTGCCGAGGCTGGATCGGGCGTCATTAAGGTAGGCTGGTTCTCACGATCCGCACGAGTCGGGAGGACGAGATAACATCGAGCTAGCG
>JBGPMG010000142.1:0-6959 GCA_041486815.1 Candidatus Eiseniibacteriota bacterium
GAAGTGGTGATGGCGGAGCCCCTGCTCGTCCGAGTACGTCACCCGGCAGTCTTGAATCTTGCGCATCTGCCGGACTTGGGTCGGCATGTTGTGGTGGTAGATCAGCGAAGAGCGCCCCGAAAACCCGCGCGATCCCATCAGCTGCTCGGTGTATAGCTTTCCGTCCGGGCGGCGGAACTGGGTGTGGCGCTTGTGAGGGACCTGCCCCAGGGTGTGGTAGATCGGCATCGATGTTACCTCGCGCGGGAATTCAGACGATTCGGTTCGTCAGGGCGCCGAGGAGCTCGATCTCGAGCGTCACCTCGTCGCCGGGTTGGAGCCAGCGGTGGACCTCGGGTCCGAGCTCGAGGAGGCAGCCTCCCCCCACGGTGCCCGACCCGATCACGTCGCCCGGGAAAAGATACACGTCCTGGGAGGCCCTCGCAATCATCTGGCCGAACGTGTAGTGCATGTCGCGCGCGTTGCCCCGGGAGAGAGCCTTTCCGTTCACCCGCGCCTCCATCTTGAGGTCGAGATGATCCCCACGGCGGCGCGGCTCGAGCTCATCCAGCGTCACGAGGGACGGCCCGAGCGACGTGGCGAAGTCCTTGCCCTTGGCCGGGCCTAGGCCGACCGCCATCTCGCGGCCCTGCACGTCGCGCGCGCTCCAATCGTTCAGGATCGTGAAGCCGGCGACGACCGATCGCCAGTCTTCCGCCCGCACGTCCTTCGCCTGCTTTCCGATCACGCAAGCGATCTCCAGCTCATAGTCGAGCGCCTCGGTCCACGCGGGCTTCCGCACCGGCTCGCCGTGCCCCACCAGCGCGCCCGCGTTCGAGAAATAGAAGACCGGGAATTCATACCATTCGGGCGGAACCGGGAGCCCTCGCCGCGAGCGCGCGGTCCGCACGTGGGATTCGAAGGAATAGAAGTCGCGCACGCTGGGGGGGTGGCTCACGGGCGCATGGAGAACGACCGAGCCGAGATCGTGGCGCGCATCGGAAAGGCGCTCCCGCCCCGGGCCGGCCGCGTCCGCCGCGCGCGCCGCCGTCTCGCGGGCGGCGGCGAGGCCGCGCTCCCAGTCGGAGAGCAGCGATTCCATCGTCGCGAGGAGCGCGGGGCCGACGTCGGGTACGTCCAGGGCCGCCGCCGCGCGCGCCAGCTCGAGTACCGAGCCGTTCTCGAGCGCGCCTACGGCGCGGGAACCCGCCCCCTTCGGAGAGAAGGAGACCAGACGCATCGGCGGGTTAGAGGTTGCCCCGGAGCGCCTGTTCCCGCTCGATCGCCTCGAAGAGGGCCTTGAAATTCCCCTTTCCGAAGCCGCGGCTTCCCTTTCGCTGGATGATCTCGTAGAAGACCGTCGGGCGGTCCTCCACGGGCTTGGTGAAGAGCTGGAGGAGGTAGCCCTCCTCGTCCCTGTCGACCAGGATCCCGAGCCCGGCGAGAGTGTCGATGTTCTCGTCGATGCTCCCGACCCGCGTCGGCAGCATTTCGTAATACGCGGGCGGCACCGTGAGGAACGAGACGCCGCTGTCGCGGAGCCGCGCCACGGTGTGGACGATGTCGGCCGTCGCGAGCGCGATGTGCTGCACGCCGGGACCGCGGTAGAACTCGAGATACTCCTCGATCTGCGACTTCCGCTTCCCCTCCGCCGGCTCGTTGATCGGGAACTTGATCCGACCCGAGCCGTCCGCCATGACCTTGGACATCAGAGCGGAGTATTCGGTCGATATGTCCTTATCGTCGAAATGCTGGAACTGGTTGAAGCCCATGACGTCGCGGTAGTACGCGACGTAGCGGTTCATGTCCCCGAGCGGGACGTTTCCGACCATGTGATCGATGTAGAGGAGCGGGCCCTGTTCGGCCTTGGCGCCGGTCGCGCGGTAGCCGGGAAGGAATATCCCCTTGTACTTCGAGCGGTCGATGAAGGAGTGGATCGTGTCGCCGTACGTCGCGATCGCGGCGCGGCGCACCACACCATGCTCGTCCTTGGCGTCGTGAGGCTCCTCGATCGAGCGGGCGCCCCGTTTCGTCGTCCCCTCCCACGCCCGGTCGACGTCTTCCACGTCGAGCGCGATGTCCCGGACGCCGTCGCCGTGACGCTGAACGTGGTCGGCGATCGGACCGTCCGGGCCGAGCGGGGCGGTCAGGACCAACCGCACCTTTCCCTGCTGGAGCACGTACGACGCCCGGTCCCGCTGCCCGGTCTCCATGCCGCCGTACGCGACCACGGAGAGCCCGAACGCGTGCGCGTAGTAGTAAGCTGCCTGTTTCGCGTTTCCGACGTAGAACTCGACATGGTCGGTCCCGCGAATTTTCAAAAAGTCGTCCGGGACGTTGTCTTTCGGCTTGGGCTTTGCTTCACCGACCGTCTTCGATTTCAACCGTAGAGCCCCCGGAGCCGGGTCGCCTCCGCGACGCGCCCGACACCCAGCATGTACGCCGCCGTGCGCATGTGGACGCGATGCTTCTGCGCGATCGCCAAGACGTCGGCGAATGATCGCCGCATCACCGTCTCGAGCTTCTGATTCACTTCGTCTTCGCTCCAGAAATAGTTCGCGAGGTCCTGCACCCATTCGAAGTAGGAGACCGTGACGCCTCCCGCGTTCGCCAGGATGTCGGGGATCAGGAAGACGCCGTTTTCGTGCAGGATGGGATCGGCCTCCGGCGTCGTGGGCCCATTGGCCGCCTCCGCCAGGATCTTCGGCCGAATCTTGGGTGCGTTCTCCTCGTTGATCTGATTTTCCAAAGCGGCTGGGATCAAGATGTCGACCTTGAGCTCGAGGAGCTCGCGGTTCGAGATCCGGTCCGTTCCCGGCATCCCTGTTACGCTCCCGGCCTTCGCCTTGTGCGCCTGGACCGCCGCGGGGTCGAGTCCCTTCGTGCTCTGGATCCCGCCTCGGGAATCGCTCACGGCAATCACCTTCGCCCCGCGCGCGTGGAGCAGGTCATGGGCGATCGAGCCGGCGTTTCCGTAGCCCTGGATCGCCACCGTAAGCCCGGCCAGCTTGAGGCCCAGGTGCTTGCACGCCTCCTCAATCGTGACCGTGCAGCCTCTCGCCGTCGCCTCGCGGCGCCCGAGGGAACCGCCGAGGGAGATCGGCTTCCCGGTCACGACGCCGGGCGATGCGAACCCTTGGCGCATCGTGAACGTGTCCATGATCCACGCCATGACCTGCGCGTCGGTGTAGACGTCGGGCGCGGGGATGTCCTTCTCGGGGCCGATGATGATCGCGATCTCGTTCGTGTAGCGGCGCGTCATCCGCTCCAGCTCGTGCATCGAGAGCACCTTGGGATCCACCTCGATGCCGCCCTTGGCGCCACCGTAGGGGAGATTCACCACGCCGCACTTCCAGGTCATCCACGCGGCGAGCGCCTTGACCTCATCGAGCGTCACTTGGGGATGAAAGCGGATGCCGCCTTTCGCCGGACCGCGGGAGACGTCGTGCTGGACGCGGTGGCCGGTCACGACGCGCCAGGTGCCGTCGTCCATCTCGAACGGTACCGAGACGGTCAGGCAGCGCCGCGGGACCCGTAGCTTGAGCCGGATTCCGTCCTCGAGATTGAGGGCACTCGCGGCGATGTCGAACTGTCTTTGCGCGATTTCAAACGGATTGCGTACTTCTTCGGCGACCACGGCCATGCGCGGACCCCCTGGTTGGCTGGCGAGACGGCGCCCTGCACGGTGGATCGCTGCAGGGCGCCAAGTGCGGTCAAGTCCGATCATTCTACCCCCCGGCCCTGGGGGTGCAACCGGGAAAGACGGGCGCGCCTACCGCTCGGCCGGCGCCGCGGCGCCACCAACCGGCGCCTCGGTTGCCAATAGGGAGAGCGCATCGACCACTTGCCGGTGCCCGATCGTGAGCAGAAACGCGGGATTCCGACCGTAGCTCTTCGCACCCAGAATGAAAAAGCCGGGCTCGGGCGTCCGCAGTGACTCGGGCCCGTGGGGGACCTGCGACAGGCAGTCTCCCGACCGTCCGGGCGCCTTGAGGTCCGCCGCCTGCAGGGCGCTGGCGAGACCCATCGGTCCCTCGGTCGCGTAGCAAAGGTGGACCTGGAGCTCGCGAAATATCGATGTGTCGGGGCGATATCCAACGAGGGCGAGAACCCGGTCGACCTCGATCCGGCGTTCCTCGCCGGACGGATATCGAAGCTGGACGCGCACCCGGCCCTCGCGGGTGCCGGCATAGGAGTCGACGATCGCTCCCGGATGGCGTGTGATCCACTTCGCGGAGCGGGCCACCGTGTTCGCGCTCGCCGCGAGATCGCGGCGCGCGGGCAGCGGGTCGCTCTCGATCTCGGCGAAGATCTCTCCCCCGCCTCGCTCCCGGTGCGCCCAGTGGACCTCGATCCCCCTCGCCCACCGCTCCTCCCGCACGAGCGCACCGATCTCCGCGAGGAAGGCCGCGGCCGAGTGGCCGTCGCCGATCAGGAAGACCGCCTTGCCTTGGTACCCATCCTTCGCCTCACCCCGCATCGCGGGAATGCTCCGGTCGATTCGATCGCCCAAGCGTTCTTCCCCGACGGCTGGGAGCCCGCCCGGTCCGGTGGCGTTGGGATTCGCGTAGACGCCGCTCGCGTCGAGCACGATGTCCGCTCGCTCGAACCGGACCGCCCCATCCGGCGTTTCGACACGGATCAAAAAGGACGCGTCTTCCCGGCTTCGATCCTCCGACGCCGCGATCCCTCGCGGTTTCGCGAGGCCCTCGCGGCCGAGGTGCGTCACCCGCGTCCGCTCGCGGATCGAATCCCGAAGCTCCGGCAGGCGCGTGAGCGGCGACAGATATCGCTCCACGAGCGCTCCGGCCGTCAGGAGGTCGTCATCGCCTGGAATCGCCGCGCCTGCATCCCGCAGCGCCTGCCGCCCTGCATCGGTGGAGTTCATGCGGAACGGGGTGAAGAGCCTGACGTGTCCGAAGCCGAGGAGATGCTCTCCGACGCGCCCGGCCTCGTAGACCGTCACATCGAATCCGCGGCGCCTGGCCTCGAGAGCCGCCTCGATCCCGATCGGCCCCGCCCCGATGATCGCAACGGAACGTCCGTTCATCTCATCCGAGCCCCAGGTGCTCCAGCTCCTCTTCGTCGAACCCGAGGTAATGGCCGTACTCGTGGAGCAGGGTGATCTTGATCTCCTTCGAGACCTCCGACCGGGAACGCCCCGCCCGCTCGAGATTTCGCTGAAAGAGGAGCACCACGTTCGGATATCCCGAAGGGGCGAAGACCTTCTCTCCGACGGTCGTGCCCACGAAGAGCCCCAGCACTTCCGGCGTGATCTGGGGGGCGCGCTCCGCGATCGCGCGCGTCGGCTTGGCCTCGACGAGAACCGGCACCTGAGCGACGGCGGAGCGGATCACGTCGGGGAGCGATTCCAGCACTTTATCGAGGATCGCGCGGAAATCGGATACGGTTGTTCGCACGGGGAGCGGAATTTCTCGCGGCGCCAACTCGTGCGCGAGGGCGAAGAGGCGGTCGGCATCCACGAAGTCGCCTCGGGCCTCGAGGATTCGGGCCTCCAGCTCGGCGCGTTCGGGGTCGTCCTGGCCGGGCTCGGCGGGGCGGAGCGCGCGCACCGCGCGGAGCGCCTCGTCGGTTCGCCACAGCATCTCGAGGCTTTCGATCCGCCCCAGCGCGGCTCCCCAGTGCTCAGGGTCCGCTTCGAGCGCCAGTCCAAACGATTCGAGAGCGCGCCCGTAGTCGCCCGCCTCGAGCGCCTCGTCGCCCTCGTCGATCAGGGCTTCGACGCGTTCCTCGGGAGCCACCGGAAAATTCCTAAGAGGCGTCTGGGGTGTCGACCGCGGTGGCGCGGATCGTGTGATCGAGGAGCGTGTCGACGTCGTCCAGCACAGGATTCAGCTTTTCCACCTCGGACCGGACCGCGTCGATGTCACTGGAAGAGACCCACTGGTTGATCGACGTGAGCATCCTTCGGCCCGAGGCGAGCTGGATGGCCAGATGCTCCCGATCGAGGAGGTTCATCGCTGAAGATTTCGCCCAAATCTCATCGAATCGCGTGCTGATTCCTTGGAGGAAGCCCGTCGCGCGATCGAGCTCGCCCGCGGCGAGGGCGCGGTTGAGCCCGGCCCTATCGTTGCTCAGCGCCTCCTTCAACGCCTTGAACTCTTCGGGCGAGGCTTTGGTGCCGCTGAGCGTCTGGCAGGAGGCGAGCGAGAGCGCGAGCCCCGCCGCGAGGGCTAGAGCAGGTAGACGATGGTGAAGACGCATACCCACACCGCGTCGACGAAGTGCCAGTACCAGGATGCCGCCAGGAACGGAAAGTGCTGTTCGGGCGTCATGAGGTTCCGGATCGCCGCGCCATAGACGACGTTCAAGAAGATGATCCCCACCAACACGTGGAGGCCGTGGAAACCGGTGAGCATGAAGAAGGTGGTGCCGAAGATCCCGCTCCTTACGTTGAACGCGGAGCCGTTCAGGAAGCCGTATTCATAGGCCTGCCCGCAAAGAAAGAGCGCCCCGAGAAAGATCGTCATCAGAAGCGCGGCGATCACGCCGTCCCTCCGGCCCCGCTCGAGCGCGACATGTCCGAGGTGGAGGGTCACGCTGCTCGTGAGAAGGATGACGGTGTTGACCGCGGGTAGCAGGATCTCGAAGTGCGGCATTCCCGTCGGCGGCCAGATCTGCGCGTGGTGTCGCGCGTAGAAGAGGGCCGCGAAGAAGGCTCCGAAGATCATCGCCTCGGAGGCGATGAAGAACGCGAAGGCCCGCTTCAGCCGGGAATCGGCCTCGACCGCGTCCCGCCCGAAGAACTTGTCGCGCAGAAGCTCGCCCCACCAGCGTCCGGCGCCGTTCAGGGCCACGAGGAGTCCCACGCCGATCAGCGCGAGGCCGCCCTTCCAGCCGTGCGCGTTGCCGACGAGCCCAATCGGGATCATGCCCACGCCGATCGCGGTGATGATCGGCCAGCGGCTCGGAACAGGATCGTGGGAGTGATGCTCTACGGTAGCGACCATCGGATCTCC
>JBGPMG010000143.1:0-6847 GCA_041486815.1 Candidatus Eiseniibacteriota bacterium
ACCGGGCCGGACATCATCTTTTTCTGGGTGGCGCGGATGGTCATGGCCGGCTACGAGTTCATGAACGCGACACCGTTCCGGCAGGTCTACCTCCATGGGATCGTGCGCGACGCCGAGGGGCGGAAGCTCTCGAAGTCGCTTGGAAATTCCTCCGATCCGATCGAGTTGATGGATCGGTACGGGGCCGATTCCCTCCGCATGACGATGGTGCTGCTCTCGCCCCAAGGAGCCGATATTCACGGTTTCTCGGACGAGAAGGTCGACCTCGGCCGCCACTTCGCGAACAAGCTCTGGAACGCGTTCCGCCTGGTCCAGCCCTACCTTCGGGACTACGAGCCCGACGAGTCGAAGGCGCGCCCGGTGCTGACCGACGCCGATCTCTGGATCCTGAGCACGCTCGCGTCGACCGTCCGGTCGGTGACGCGGAATCTGAAGACCTACCGAATCGGAGACGCGGCCAAGGACATCTACGATTTCACATGGCGGGAGCTGTGCGATTGGTACCTGGAGATGGCGAAGCCGCGCCTCTACGCGGGAACCGACGGCCCCGACGCGGCGGCCGTCCGTTATACGATCCACCAGGTATTCAGCACGGTGCTCCGCCTGCTCCATCCGTTCATGCCGTTCCTGACCGAGGAGCTGTGGCACGCCCTTCCCGGCACGCAGGGAGACGTCTGCGTGGCCGAGTGGCCGACGCCCCCGCGCGGGTCCGCGAACCCGTCGGCCGAGGCGAAGATAGCTCTTCTCAGGGATATCGTGGGCGCCGTGCGGAACCTCCGCTCCGAGATGAACATCTCCCCAGCGCGGAAGGCTCCCATCCTGATCCGGGCCGAGGGGCATGATGCGGACGTGCTCCGAGAGCAGCGGGAGCTGATCATCCTGCTCGGCCGGGGAGAGTCGCTCGAGGTGGGACCCCAAGTCCGGAAGCCGGACGTCGCCGCCTCCACGGTGGTTCGGAATCACGAGATCTTCCTGCCTCTGATGGGGTTGATCGACGTGGACGTGGAGCTGAAGCGGCTCCAGAAGGAATATGACCGCGTGCTGAAGGAATTCGACGTTTCGAGGCGAAAGCTCCAAAACGACGACTTCCTCGGAAAGGCGAAGACCGACGTGGTGGAGCGGGAGCGCGAGAAGTTCGAGACGCTCGGCACCACCAAGGAGAAGCTCGAGCGAAACCTGGAGGTATTGAAGCGATGATGCGGAGACTAGGGATGGTCGGTGTGGTCGCGTCGGTTCTCCTTGGCGCTCCGGCCGCGGCAGGGGCGCAGCCGCGGGACGGCGCGCCGGCCGGAGCGGCCGGCGGCGGTCGGGAGGTCGCGGTCACGGTCTACAACGAGAACCTGGGCGTCGTGAAGGACCGCCGGCGATTCTCGGTCGCGAGCGGCGTCTCGGAGATCCGGTTCACGGACGTGGCGTCCTTGATCGAGCCGACGTCCGTCCACCTGCGGCCGCTCGGGAAGTCCCCGCTCGAAATCCTATGGCAGGACTATCGCTTCGATCTCGTCAGCACCGACAAGCTCCTCGAGCGCTACGTCGATCAGCCGATCGAGGTGTCGACCAAGGACGATCAGATGAAGCGCGGGACGCTTCTCTCGTTCGACGCCGCGTCGCTGGTGCTTCAGGAGAGCGGCGGCGGCCTCACGCTCCTGAATCGTGCGGAGGTGCGCCAGGTCGGGCTCAAAGAGGTGCCGAAGGGCCTGATCACGCGCCCGACCCTCGTCTGGCGGGTGCGCTCCGGAGGGGGCGGCGAGCAGCCGCTCGAGGTCTCCTACATGACGGGCGGCATGGGCTGGCACGCCGAGTACGTCGCCGTGATCGACGAAGCCGGGTCGAGCCTCGACCTCCAGGGGTGGGCCTCGGTCGAGAACCGCTCCGGCGCGACCTTCGACGACGCGAAGATCAAGCTGGTAGCCGGCTCGATCCACCGCGCGGGGCCGGAGCGGCCGCCGCAGCCCCTCTTCGAGCGAGGCGTCGCGGCGGACATGATGATGAAAATGGAGGAACGCGGCTTCTTCGAGTACCACCTCTACGAGGTCCCGCTCCGCGCCACGCTCGCGAACAACGAGGTGAAGCAGCTCGGGCTCCTCCAGGCTTCCGGCATCAAGTCGACCAAGAAGTTCACCTACGAGGCGCAGAAGGACCCGAAGCAGGTGATGGTGACGGTCGAATTCGAGAACGCCGCGTCGTCCGGCCTGGGGATGCCCCTGCCGGGCGGGATCGTGCGGGTCTTCCAGCGGGATCGGGACGAGTCGCTGGAGCTGGCGGGCGAGGACCGGATCAGCCACACCCCTAAGAACGAGACCGTCCGCATTTCGGTCGGCGGAGCGTTCGACATCGCGGCGGAGCGGAAGCAGACCGACACGAAGCAGATCACACCGCGGATCTTGGAGACTTCGTTCGAGATCACGCTCAAGAATCACAAGGCGGAGGCGGCGGAGGTGACGGTGGTGGAGCACGCGTACGGCGACTGGGAGATCGTCGATTCGTCGCAGCCGGCGAAGAAGAAGGACGCGACGACCTTCGAGTTCGTCGCGCGCTGCGCGCCCGAGAAACCGGTCACCATCGTCTATCGACTCCGAAGCCGGTCGTGAGCGCCGGCGGGCTGAGCCGCGGCGCCTCGCGCGCCACGCCTGTGCGCCCGCGCGCCCTTCTCACGCGGGAGGATCCCCCCGCGCCGTTCAAGCTCCGCTCCCCCTATGAGCCGCAGGGCGACCAGCCTCGGGCGATCGCGGAGCTGATCGAGGGGTTGAAGCGCGGGGACAAGGAGCAGGTGCTGCTCGGGGTCACGGGGTCGGGGAAGACCTTCACGATGGCGAACGTGATCGCCGCGCTCGACCGGCCGACGCTCGTGATCTCCCACAACAAGACGCTCGCGGCGCAGCTCTACGCGGAGTTCCGGGGCTACTTTCCCGAGAACGCGGTCGGGTACTTCGTCTCCTACTACGACTACTACCAGCCCGAGGCGTACGTTCCCCAGACGAACACCTATATCGAGAAGGACGCCTCGATCAACGACGACATCGACCGGCTCCGACTCGCAGCCACCAGCGCGCTGCTCGAGCGCCGCGACGTGATCATCGTGGCGAGCGTTTCGAGCATCTACGGCTTGGGCTCTCCCGAGTCGTTCCGGCGTGAGATGCTCCTGATCCAGACCGGGGAGAAGATGACCCGCGAGGAGATCTTGAGCCAGCTCGTTCACAATCAGTACAGCCGCGGGGACCTGGAGCTGAAGCGCGGCACGTTCCGCGCGCGCGGGGACGTGGTCGAGGTGCACCCGGCCTACGAGGAGACCGCGATCCGAATCGAGCTGAACGCAGACCAGGTGGAGCGGATCGCGGTGATCGACCCGCTCACCGGGAAGACGATCCAGCCGATCGGAACCGCCGCGATCTATCCCGCGAAGCATTTCATCACGACGCCCGCGCGGCTTCAGGAAGGGCTCTACGCCATTCGGTCCGAGCTGGAGGAGCGCGTTTCGCTCTTCGAGCGGGAAGGGAAGCTGCTGGAGGCCCAGCGGATCAAGATGCGCACGGAGTACGACCTGGAGATGCTCCGGGAGATCGGCTACTGCCCCGGGATCGAGAACTACTCGCGGCCCCTCTCGGGCCGCGCGCCCGGCGAGCGGCCGCAGTGCCTGATCGACTACTTTCCCGACGATTTCCTCCTGATCGTCGACGAATCGCACGTCACGGTCCCGCAGATCGGCGGTATGTACGAGGGCGATCGCTCCCGGAAGCAGACGTTGGTTGATCACGGCTTCCGTCTTCCCTCGGCGCTCGACAATCGCCCCCTCCGCTTCGACGAGTTCGAGTCCCTGACGAATCAGGTCGTCTACGTCTCCGCGACGCCGGCGGAATTCGAGCTGAAGAAGACAAGGGGCGTGATTGTGGAGCAGATCATCCGTCCCACCGGCCTGATCGATCCGAAGCTCTCCATCCGCCCGACGAAGGGACAGATCGACGACCTCCTGGAAGAGATCCGGAAGCGCGTCGACGTCGGGGAGCGGGTCCTGGTCACCACGTTGACCAAGCGGATGGCAGAAGATCTCACCGACTACTTGTTTCAGGCCGGGGTCCGCGTGCGCTACATCCACTCCGACATCGAGACGATCGAGCGGGTGGAGATCCTCCGCGCCCTGCGGCTCCAGAAGGTCGACGTCCTGGTCGGGATCAACCTCCTGCGCGAGGGGCTCGACCTGCCCGAAGTGTCGCTCGTCGCGATTCTCGACGCGGACAAGGAGGGGTTCCTCCGCTCGGAGACGTCGCTGATCCAGACCGCGGGGCGCGCGGCGCGCCACATTCGCGGGGAGGTGCTCCTCTACGCCGATCAGGTGACCGGCGCGATGCGGCGGGCCATCGAGGAGATGAATCGGCGGCGCGATGCCCAGCTCCGTTACAACGCGGAGCACGGCATCACGCCCCAGACGATCGTCAAATCGGTCGAGGAGATCATGCGCTCCACCTCGGTGGCCGACGCGGCCACCGCGATCGCCGTGGAGGAGATTCTCCCGAGCGCCGCGCTCGACCTGGATCAGGATGGGCTCATGGATCTGCTGGAGCGGGAAATGCTCGCCGCGGCGGCCCGTGAGGATTTCGAGGTGGCGGCGGTCTTCCGGGACCGGCTGGACGAGATCCGCCTCTCGATCGGAAAGGAACCCGGCCATGCGGCTCGAAGCGATCGCCCTTCCCCTGGTCCGCCTCGCGCTGACGGAGGACATCGGGGGAGGGGACGCGACCACCGACGCGGTCGTTGAAGAAAGCGCCCAAGGGCGCGCCCACATCGAGTCGAAGCAGGAAGGCGTCCTCGCCGGCACGGAGGTCGCGGCGCTCGCGTTTCGGGAGCTCGATCCCGCCGCGAAGGTGGAATGGCTTGTCTCGGAGGGCGGCGCGCTTTCCCGCGGCGCGCGCGTGGCCACGATCGCGGCCAGGACGCGCGCGATCCTGAGCGGCGAGCGGGTCGCGCTCAACTTCCTCCAACATCTTTCGGGCATCGCGACGCTCGCCCGAGCCTACGTCAAGGCCGTGGAGGGGACCGGTGTCCGGATCCTCGACACGCGGAAGACGACGCCGGGCCTTCGATTTCTCGAGAAGCACGCCGCACTCGCGGGGGGAGCGGGAAACCACCGCTTCGGCCTCTTCGACACTGTCATGATCAAGGAGAACCACATCCGGGCGTCGGGCGGGATGAAGCAGGCCGTCGAGCGCGCGCGGAAGTCGGCGGAGGGGCTTTCGATCATCGTGGAAGCCAGGACGCCGGAG
The DNA here is from genome assembly GCA_041486815.1 of Candidatus Eiseniibacteriota bacterium. Lineage (GTDB taxonomy): Bacteria > Eisenbacteria > RBG-16-71-46 > SZUA-252 > SZUA-252 > WS-9. Next base: position 5,259 of record JBGPMG010000143.1, read on the forward strand.
GAGGCCCTGGAGGCCGCGGACCTGAAGCCCGATCGGATCCTCCTCGACAACTTCACGCCGAGCGCGATCGTGACCGTCCTGAAGCGTCTGCGCGGCGGGCCCGAGATCGAGGTCTCGGGCGGGATCCGGCTCGCGAACGTCCGCGACTTCGCCGTCCCCGGGGTGAGCTACATCTCGGTCGGGGCGATCACCCATTCCGCGCCCGCCGTCGATCTCTCGCTCGTCATGGACGAGGTGAAGGCGGGAAAATGACCGACCCAGCCGCCGCCGTGAAGGCCGCTCCGGCCCGATTCCTCGGCGTGCCGGTGGAGCGCCACGCCTCGATCGGATCGACGAACGACGAGGCGTTTCGCCGCGCGGACGAGGGCGCCCCCGAGGGGCTCGTCGTGCTCGCCGGCGCCCAGACCGCGGGACGCGGCCGCCAAGGTCGCGCGTGGTGGGACGCTCCCGGAGCGTCGCTCCTCTTCTCGATTTTGCTCCGGCCCACGATCCCTCTCGCCCAATGCCCGCTTCTCGCGCTCGCGCTCGCCTGTTCCGTCGCGGACGCGGGGGCGAAGGCGACCGGGGCGGTCCTCACCGTGAAATGGCCGAACGACGTCCTTCACGACGGCCGAAAGCTCTGCGGCGTCCTCGCCGAGTCCAGGGTTTCGGGAGTCCCGTCTTCCCAGCGCCCGGCGGTCGTCCTCGGCGCGGGCGTGAACGTGAATCAAACGGCCGGCGATTTCCCGGCCGACCTTCGGGACCGGGCGACGTCGCTCCGGATCGCGGGCGGGGGGAATCCCCTTCGCTTAGAAAGCCTCCTCGCGGCGATTCTCGGGCGCCTTGAGCAGTACCTCGGGCTCGCCGCCGGCGGCGACGCCACGGAGCTCCGGCGCGAGGTCACGACTCGGCTGCCCCAACCCGGCGCCGAAGTAGCCGTGGTCAGCGGTGGCCGCCGCATCGAGGGGGTCGTCGAGGGGATCACCGAGAGCGGAGCGCTCCGGATCCGGGAGCGCGGTCGCGCCGAGGCAACGGTCGTTTCCGCGGGGGAAATGGCGTGAAGTGTCCCTCCTGCGGCCACCTCGAGGACAAGGTGATCGACTCCCGCTCCGCGAAGGAAGGGCAGGCGATCCGGCGCCGGCGCGAGTGCCTCCAGTGCCATCGGCGGTTTACCACCTATGAAACCCTTGAGACCACGCCGCTCCTCGTGATCAAGAAGGACGGCCGGCGCGAGCCGTTCAGCCGCGAGAAAATCCTGAACGGACTCCTGCGCGCGTGCGAGAAGCGGCCCATCGCGGCCGAGAAGCTCCACTCGATCGTCGACGGGCTGGAGGCGGATCTCCTCCGCCAAGGCTTGGACGAGGTCAAATCGAGCGAGATCGGCGAGCGCGTGATGGAGGCCCTCCACGAGCTGGATGAGGTCGCGTACGTGCGGTTCGCCTCGGTCTACCGCCATTTCAAGGATCTGAACCAGTTCTTGGAAGAGCTCCGGTCCCTCCTCAAGTGATTCCACCTACCGTCGCCACCGCAGCGGTCAGCGATTCGCCGATGTCGTTCCTCGATCACCTGGAGGAGCTGCGGCGCGCGATCATTCGCGCGTTCGTCGTGGC
>JBGPMG010000144.1:0-6775 GCA_041486815.1 Candidatus Eiseniibacteriota bacterium
CGATCGCGGAAGCGTTCACGAAGCAGCTCCCGGTGAGCGGGTTCGTGCTCACGAAGATGGACGGCGACGCGCGCGGGGGAGCGGCGCTCTCGCTCCGCGCGGTGTGCGGGGCGCCGATCCGCTATCTGGGGATCGGGGAGAAGGTCGAGGGGCTCGAGGCGTTCCACGCCGACCGGCTGGCGTCGCGCATCCTCGGCATGGGGGACGTGCTCACCCTCGTCGAGCGGGCGCAGGAGCGGCTCGACCTCACGAAGGCCGAGGCGCTGGAGCGGAAGCTCCGCAAGGATCGCTTCACGCTCGAGGACTTTCTCGGGCAGCTTCAAGAGATGAAGAAGCTCGGGCCGCTCGAGGAGATCGTGAAGATGGTGCCGGGGATGAAGCTCCCGGCGGGCGCCAAGGTCGATGAGGGCGACCTCAAGCGGACCGAGGCGATCATCCAGTCGATGACCCGGGAAGAGCGCGAGCGCCCCGCGGTCATCAACGGGAGCCGCCGCAAGCGGATCGCGCGCGGCAGCGGCACCACGGTGCAGGATGTGAATCGCGTGCTCCGGCAGTTCGAGCAGACGCAGACCATGTTGAAGCGCTTCGGCGGCGGACGGCGCGGCAAGCACCCGATGGGGCTCCGCTGACGCGGCGGCCGGACGCGATCGTGTTCCACTACGGAGGAATTCAGGAATGGCCGTCGTCATACGAATGAAACGCGCGGGCGCGAGAAAGCGTCCGTTCTTCCGCGTTGTTGTCACGGACTCGAGGAACCCGCGGGACGGGCGCTACATCGAGCAGCTCGGGTACTACGATCCGCTCACCAACCCCGCGACCTTCCGGATTGACACGGACCGCTTCTCGGAGTGGATCCGCCGCGGGGCACTCCCCTCGGAGTCGGTCGGCGTGATGGTCTCGAAGCACGCCCCGGAGGCGCTCCACCCAGCGCCTTTGGTCGCGCCCGCGCTCTCGGAGGTCCCGGCCGCGGAGGCGAAGCCGAAGAAGGCAAAGAAGGCGAAGGCGGCGAAGCCGAAGACCGCCAGGAAGCCGAAGGCGGCGAGCAAAGCGAGCGTGAAGAAGGCCAAGACGCGAGCCAAGGCGAAGGCGAAGAGGAAGAGTGGAACCGCGAAGCCGAAGGCCGCGAAGAAGGCCAAGAAGGCCAAGAAGTAGGGAGAGAATTCCGTGAAAGCCCTCATCGAGTACTGCGCCCGGCGGCTCGTCGATCACCCCGAGGGCGTGCACGTCGACGAACACGACGCTGGGGAGACCACCGTGCTCACGCTTCGGGTCATGCCCGGAGACCTGGGCAAGGTGATCGGCCGCGAGGGGCGAACGGCGCAGGCGATGCGCCTCCTTCTCTCGGCGGCCGCCTCGTCGCAAGGACGCCGCGCCACCCTCGAGATTGCCGACTGAGGCGGGCGGCGAGCCGCCGATCCTCGTCGGGATCATCGCGCGGCCGCACGGTCTCGGCGGCGAGGTCGTCGTCGATCCGTACAGCGATACGCCCGAGCGATTCGCGCCGGGAAGCGTGCTGACGGCGGCCTTTCCCTCAGGGAAGTCCGCGCGGCTCGTCGTGGCGGCGGTCCGGCCGTTCCAGCAGCGGCTCCTCGTGCGGTTCGAAGGGGTCGAGACGCGGACCGACGCGGAATCGCTCCACGGGGCGGATCTCGTGGTCGCGCGAAGCGAGGTCAAGCCGCTTCCCGAGGGGCGCCACTACCGATTCGAGCTGGTAGGGCTCACGGTGCGGTCGCGAGAAGGAGATCTCCTGGGCGAGGTGGCGGACGTCTTCTCGACCGGGGGCAACGACGTCTACGTGGTGCGAGGCCCGCGCGGGGAAATCCTGCTCCCCGCGATCGCGGGCGTGATCGTCAACATCGACGTCGCTGAGAAGACGATGACCGTCGCGCCGCCGCCGGGGCTTCCGGGCTGGGATGAAGACTGAGCCGTGCGTGTTTCGATCCTGACGCTCAATCCTGGATTCTTCGAGGGGCCCCTGGGAGAGGGGATGATCCGGATCGCGCGCGAGAAGGGGCTCGTCGACGTGGCGGTCGTTCCGATCCGGGACTTCGCGGCCGACCGCTACGGCACGACCGACGACACGCCCTACGGGGGCGGGGCCGGAATGGTGATGAAGGCCGATACGATCGTGGCCGCGCACGAAAGCGCGCTCCACGTGGCACGCGGGCTCAAGACCCGGACGCTCGTGACGACGCCGCAGGGCCGCACCTTCACGCAGGGCTGGGCGCGAGAATTGGCCGGCGGGGAGCACGTGATCCTCGTCTGCGGGCGGTACAAAGGGATCGACGAGCGCGCGATCCCGCTCCTCGAGGCCGAGGAGGTCTCGATCGGGGACTACGTGCTGTCGGGCGGCGAGCCCGCGGCGCTCGTGATCGTCGACGCGCTCGCAAGACTTCAGCCAGGCGTCTTGGGGGACTCGGAATCGGCGGAAGCCGATTCGTTTTCGGAGGCGCTGCTGGACGCGCCCGTGTACACTCGCCCGGAAGATATTCGGGGACATCGGGTCCCGGAGATCCTCATGAGCGGAAACCATGAACAGATCCGCCGATGGCGGCGCCGGGAGGCGCTCCGGCGGACGCGTGAGCGTCGGCCCGACCTCCTGTCCGGCCGCACCCTGAGCGAAGAAGACCGGAAGCTGCTGAACGAAATAGAGGAGGAGGCGGGACCATGAGTGTGTTGGAGCGATTCGAAGCCCGGTTCAAGACCGACCGGACGCTGGATTTCGAGCCCGGGGACACGGTTCGCGTGCACGTCCGGGTGATCGAAGGGGAAAAGGAACGGTCGCAGATCTTCCATGGCGTGGTCACGAGCGTGCGTGGGAGCGGGATGCGATCGAGCTTCACCGTCCGGAAGGTCTCGGGCGGGATCGGCGTGGAACGCACGTTCCCGCTTCACTCGCCGGCGGTCGCGAAGATCGAGCTGGCGCGTAAGGGAAAAGTGCGTCGCGCCAAGCTCTTCTATCTCCGTGGTCGGAGAGGGAAGGCGGCCAAAGTCGAAGAGCGGGACCAACTCGGGGGCGATGGCGCCTAGGCGGCTCGTCCGCTTCGACAACGAGTACCGCGCGCGCTGGGGCGATCTCCTAGCGGGGATCGACGAGGCGGGGCGCGGTCCGCTTGCCGGCCCGGTCGTGGCGGCGTGCGTGGCGTTGCGGTCCGGCGCCAAGCTGCGCGGCGTGCGCGACTCCAAGACCTTGACGGCACCGGCTCGAGACGAGGCCGCGGCGCGGATCCGCGCGGAGGCCGTCGCGGTGGGGGTCGGCATCGCGAGCGTGATCGAGGTGGACGCGTTCAACATCCGCATGGCGACGCTGCTCGCGATGCGGCGGTCGATCGAGGCCCTGGGGCTTGAGCCCGAGGGCCTTCTCGTCGACGGGAAGGACACCGTCTGGACCTCGATCCCCTGCGCGGCCGTCGTGGACGGCGACGCCCAGAGCCAGGCGGTCGCCGCCGCTTCGATCGTGGCCAAGGTGACGCGCGACGCGCTCATGAACGAGGACGACGCGCGCTATCCGCTCTATGGATTCTCGCAGCACAAGGGGTACGGCACGCCCGAGCACCTGGAGGCTCTCCGGCTCCACGGGCCGTGCTCGATCCATCGAAGAAGCTTCCGCCCCGTCCGGGAGCTTCTCTTCGTGCAGGAGGCGTTCGAGGGATTCTGATTCGCGGGGGACGGGATGTGGCGGGGTGGGACGGGGGAGTGGCGGGAGCGGGCGGCCCGGTGCGGGGAGCGGATCGCGGAAGCGCTCTGTTCCCTGCGCGGCTATGAGGTAATCGACCGAAACGTCCGGGAGGGTCGCGGCGAGATCGATCTGATCGCGCTCGACCATGGCACGGTCGTCTTCGTCGAAGTGAAGTTTCGTACGGGCACGGACCGGGCGGCGCCTCTCCTCGCGGTGAATTTCAAGAAACGGGAGGATGTGGCGAGGGCCGCGGCGCTCTACCTGGCGCGGCGCGGCCTCCTCGGGCGTCCTGTGCGCTTCGACGTGATCGGCATCACGTGGGGGGCCGATGGATCGGAGCTCCGTGTCGAGCATGTCGAGAACGCGTTCCCCGGAGGCCGGCGCCAGTTCTTCTGAGCGCCCCCGCGGGGAGATCCCGCCGAAGCGAATCCTGATCTTCCACGTTCGCGCGGGCGCCGGGCACGAGCGCGCGGCGCGCGCCGTGGAGCGCGCGACCCAGCAGCTCGATCCGACCGCCGAGGTCATCGTCCGGGACGCCCTCGAGTACGCCTCACCCTTCTTCAAGGCGTTCTACGCCTCGACCTACAACCGCATGGTGGCCCGCCTGCCGCGCGTCTGGGGGTTCGTCTACCGGCGCTTGGAGCGGACCCCCGTCGAAGGACTCCGCCAGGAGATCCGCACGCGGCTCACCCTCTGGAACTGCCGCGGCTACCTCGACGCGGTCGAGCGCCACCGCCCCGACGCCATTCTCTGCACCCAGTTCCTGCCCGCCGAGGTGTTCGCCTTCCTGCGCGAGCGGGGGCGCATCCGCGTGCCGGTCGCGTGCGCGATCACCGACTACTCGATCCATCCGATCTGGGTGTATCGCGGCATCGATCGCTACTACGTCGCGGCCGACGCGGTGAGGGAAGAGCTTGCCGCTACCGGCGTCGTGCCGGAGGACCGGATCGAGGTGACCGGCGTCCCGATCGATCCGCGCTTCGCGATCACCATGCCGGCATCCGACGCGCGAAAGGCGCTCGGCCTTGATCCCGACCCGTCGCGGCTGACGATCCTCCTGATGGGAGGTGGGTTCGGCTGGGGGCCGATCGAGGGGATGCTCGAGATCGTCCGCGAGCTGCCCGCCAGCGTCCAGGCCCTGGTGATCGCGGGTCGGAACGAGGGGCTGCGGAAGCGTCTCTTGGAGCGCTCGCGGGGGCATGAGGGCCGGATCAAGGTGCACGGCTTCACCGATCAGATGGATCTTTTCATGGCGGCCTCCGATCTGATCGTCGGAAAGTCGGGAGGGCTGACCTCGAGCGAGGCGATGGCTCGCGGCGTGCCCTTGGTCGTCTTTCGCCCGATCCCGGGGCAGGAGGAACGGAACTGCGACTTCTTACAAGAGAATGGCGCCGCCCTTCGCGCCCATGACCTGGATGAGCTCCACTACCGGCTGCGGCATTTCCTCGCGGTGCCGGAGCACCTGGCCGAAATGCGAGCCCGCGCGGCCGCGATCGGGCGTCCCCGCTCGGCGTTCGACGTCGCCCGCTCGATCCTGGGCCGATTGACACCCCTGGCGGCGGATGGTAGGATCACTTGATGTCCGAAATTGTCGCAAGTGACGGCATTACAGAGGGATCGGCCGTTCCGACCGAGGGCCGGGAGACCCGCAAGGGGGTCTTCCTCGTCATCACCGGAAACGGCAAAGGGAAGAGCACAGCCGGATTTGGAAGCGCGCTCCGCGCGCTCGGGCACGGATTCCGCGTCGCCGTCATCCAATTCATGAAGGGACGGATCTACGGCGAGCTCGACGTGCTGCGGTCCCTGGATCGAATCGACGTCTGGCAGTTCGGTAGGAACGCCTTCGTCGACCCGAAGCATCCCGACCCTAAGGACGTGGAGTTGGCGCGCAAGGGCCTCGACAAGGCGTGGGAGATCGTGCGCGGCGGCGAGCACGACCTCTTGATCCTGGACGAGATCAACGTCGTCGCCGACTTCGGGCTGGTGCCCGTGGAAGAAGTGCTCGATCTCGCGCGGTCGCGCCCGCGTTGGATGGACCTGATCGCGACCGGCCGAAGCGCCCCGGCGCCGTTCGTGGAGCTGGCCGACACCGTGAGCGACGTGCGCGAGATCAAGCACCACTACAAGAAGGGGATCGAGTCGCGCGCCGGGATGGAGTATTGACGGCGCAAGCCGCCGCGGAAGTCACGACCCTGGCCGCGGAAATTCTGCGCGGCGACGCGCGGGCCACGGCCCGCGGGATGAGCTTGGTGGAAAACGGAGCGCCCGAGGCGGAGGCGCTCCTCGAATCGGTCTACGGGAAGAAGGCCCCGGCCCCGCGAATCGGGATCACCGGACCTCCGGGCGCCGGCAAGAGCACCCTTGTCGCCGAGTACGCGCGGCTCTTGCGGGGCGACGGGCTTCGAGTCGGCGTGGTGGCGGTCGATCCGACCAGCCCCTTCACCGGCGGCGCGATCCTGGGCGATCGCGTTCGCATGGGGGAGCACGCCACGGACGAGAAGGTCTTCATCCGGAGCATGGCGACCCGGGGGAGCTTGGGCGGGCTCGCGGCCCGCACCGGCGATCTCTGCGAGATCCTGGACGGCTGGGGGAGCCAGGTGACCCTGGTGGAGACGGTCGGCGTCGGACAATCGGAGTTGGACGTGGCCGAGGCGGCCGACACGGTCGCCGTCGTGCTCACGCCGGAATCGGGCGATTCGATTCAGGCGCTGAAGGCGGGACTCATGGAGATCGCCGACGTGATCGTCCTCAACAAGGCCGACCACGCGGGCGCCGACGCGATGGAGGCGGCGCTGCGCTCCTCGCTCGCGTTCCGGAAGGAAGGCGGCTGGCGCCCTCCGATCGTTCGAACGGTGGCGATCGAGAAGAAGGGGTTAGAAGAGCTGCATCAGGCGCTCCTCGAGCATCGCGCGTACGCGGGACGGCCCGAGGTCTCGGGCGCGCTCCGGCGCGAGAAGACTCGGATGCGTCTCAAGAACGCCGTTCGCGAGGAGCTGCTGGACGGGTGGCTTCGGGACCGGGGGCTCGAAGCGGAGCTGGATGGCGCCGTGGAGCGCGTGATGAACGGCGAGGCGTCCCCGCACCGGGCGGTTCGCG
>JBGPMG010000145.1:0-6756 GCA_041486815.1 Candidatus Eiseniibacteriota bacterium
ATCCCGATCGCGAAATCAATCATCGATTACATCTTCCGCTGGCTCGGGATTAAGTTCTTAGGTGAGACGCCGGCGTCGACACAGCACGAGGCGGCGAAGGACGATCCGCTGGAGGCGGGCGGCGTTCAGGCGGTGGCGGAAGTGCAGCTCAAGCTGATCAACGGCGGTGCGAACGGGCACGGCAAGGGGGAAGGTGCGGACGACCGCTCCTTCGTAACCCAGTCCGACGCGCCTCCCTGCACCGAGTGCGGCTCCATCATGGTCCGCCGCGGCGCGTGCTACTCGTGCCTGAACTGCGGCGCCACGAGCGGGTGCGCGTAGGCCGCCGGACCTAGCCGGCCGTTACCGTCCGAAATATTTCTTCATCGCACTCTGCGCCGGGGCATATTGGGGCCACCGGCGCAGAGTTTTTTCTAGCACGACCCGCGCCGAGTCCGCGCGCCCGACATTCAAGAGGCTCAAAGCCAGGTTGAGCTGGTTCTGGGGCATTTCCGGCTCCATCGCAGCGGCGATGTGCAGCTGAGCGAGCGCGTCCCGGCTCCGGCCCGTCTGCGTGTAGCAGATTCCAAGGTTCGTCCACACCCCTGCGCTTTTGCTCCCCCGACGTTCGCTTTCCTCAAGAAACGGGATCGCCATGGAATAGTCGCCGCGGGAGTAGTGGATGGACCCGACCATCTCCCAGTAACGCGGGTTCGTGGGCTCAATCCCAAGGAGTGCGGAGGCGTAGCGGAGCGCGCCACGGGAGTCGCCGCGGCTTCGGTAATAGGACGCGATCAGGTCGTAGGCGTAGGTGCGTGCGCGCGGCGTGATCCGCGCGCCCGGGCCGGTCAGGACCCTATATCGCGTCAGGCCCGCCGTTGGATCGGCGTTGACCAAGACGAACGAGCCGAGGCTTGCGGCCCCGACGAGCACGCTTGCGGTCGCCAGGAGCGCTCCCCCCAATCCCGCGAGCTCCTCGATGCCGACCCGGACCGCCCAGACACCGAGCGGGATCAGGAGGAGGGAGAAAAGATCCCAGTCCTGGGCCGCCGCGACGGGAAGCACGAGGCCGCAGGCGGCGATGAAGCCCGAGGCCGCGCAAATCGCCAGGAACGAGTCCGCGGAGCTTCTCTTCCGGCGGACCGGGCCCAGGTCCGCCAACGAGCGGCTGAGGAGGAGGAGCAAGGGAGCCGGCAGGACGAGCAGGAGAAGGTTTCCAACATCGAGGCCGTGAGCCAGCGAGAGAATCGGATAGGGGCGTGCGTCCCACGGGTGAAGCTGGGCCGCCCGCGCCGCCCCCGCCGGATCGAGCGCGCGCGTCGAGATCCGCAGCGTTTCCTGCCACCGGTCCGGTCCGAAGCCGAGCGCGAGCATCAAGCCGAGGGCCGCGACGCCCGGGGCGAGGAGATAGGCCATCCGCTTCCCCACCCCGCGCACGTTTCGGAAGACCAGGTAGACGTACGCGGGCACCAGGTAGCCGAACGCCAGATGGCTCGCGATTCCGAGCGCGAGCACGATCCAGGGGAGCCACGGCGCCGAGCCGGTGCGGCAGGCGCGGAGGCCGACGTACACGAACGCGAGGACCGCCGCCGCCACCGGCGGATAGCTCTCGACATAGCCGAAGAAGAGCGCCGCGCTTCCTAACGTCGCGAGCAGGAGTAGCGTGGGTAGAAACCGCCGCGAATCCGAGGAGAGTTCCCGCGCGATGCCCCAGATCGCGAGGGCGGCGATGAGCCCGCAGACGACGGAGAACTGTCCCACGGCGGCAGCTGTGACCGAGACGCCCGCCGACCGGAGAACGTGCACGACGGCCATCCAGAGCGCTCCCGCGAGCGGCTCGCTCCCCTCCGGCATCTCCCCGCGTTTCAATCCGGCGAGCCACACAAGCCCGTCGCCGAGAAATTGCGTCCGCGCGCGGAACAACCAGAAGATCAACCCAGACGCCGCGACGAACACCGCCAGCGCCCAGCGGCGCGCATGGAGCATCGCCTCGTGGCCGGTTGAACCAGATGCCGGCGGCATCTGAGATTCCGCGGTATTCGCGGCCTCACTCGCCGCGGCGCCCCGATTCAAAATCACCGCGCCCGCGACCGCCAGGGCGAGCGCGGCGAAGAGCGTGCACCAGATCAACGTCGCCGCCGGAGGCGGCAGGAATCCGATCAGGTGAATTCCCCAGAGCCGGGGACCGGGACGCGCGGACGCATGGACGAGCAGGGCGATGTAGCAGAGCACGCCCACGGCGAACGAAATGGCCTGCTTCGCCGCGGGTGAACGCGCGGAACGGTGCAGCGAACGGCTCCCCCTACGGAATCGGCGGCGGGAGCGGGGGCGGCTCCGGGAACTTCGGCATCACGGGCTCGCGCTTCGGCGGGACGGGAGTCCGCGCCTGCGGCGGGAGGGTATGGGCGTGGTCCCGGTAGTCGCGAAGGAGCATGAGCCCGACGCCGATCATCCAGAGCTGAATCGGAAGCCCCACGCCGAAGCGAACGCCGGAGCCGCGGAGCGGGTTGATCGCCGATCCGGTCGCGGTCGCGGTCCAGAACTCGAACAGGTAGACCAGGATTCCGACCACGCCGAAGAAGGCGCCTCCCCATCCGAGCCAGAGCGGCATCATCCCCCGCGACGTGCCCGAGACGCCCGCCGCGATCACGGCCGTGAAGAGGAGGACGGCCGCCACCGCGAGCGCGCCCATCTTCCAGTACCAGACGGTGCTGAAGAGCATCGTCGCGAGGCCGGGGTCGACCGGGTAGTAGGTCTTGAGGAACGGCCCGACGAAGAACTCCATCGAGAGAAACGTCGCCCAGATCCCGCCCCCGATCACCGCGCAGGTGGTAACCACCGAGGCGGGACCCGACGAGCCCTTGAGGTGGAGGAGAAACCCGTACGCGACCAAAGCGAGGGTGGCGAAGAAGAAACCGATCACCATGACGGCATGGAGACCCATCCACGATCCGACGTCCTCTTTCGAGAGGGCCTCGAGGATCAAGTTCGTCTGATTCGCGGGAGCCAGCCTGGGATAGAGGCAGAGCGAGAGCGACAGCAAGAGGGCCCCGAGCGTGAAGCTGAGTCCCGCGCAGAACTCGATCGATCGGATCCGTTCATCCATGACATCGGCCATTCAGGCCTCCTTGTGAAATTGTGCCCTTGAACCGACCGGCGATGATCGGCACTCTACCGCCGTGCCCGCCAAGAGGGAAGCCAAGATCCGACACGCAGGGGTCCCCGCGGCCCCGTCGGGCGCCGCCGCTCGACGGGCGGGCCTGAGCCCAAACGCCCTCGGCATCCTCTGCGCTTTCGCCGCGATCGCACTCTATCTCCCGTCCCTCCCCTACGGATGGGTCTGGGACGATCGGTTGCTCGCGCTCTCGAAGGGGGCGGGCGGCGTGGGCGCGGAGGGGCTCCGGCTGTTCACGTCGCTCCTCTTCCGCATCGAGTGGGCCCTCGGCTACGGAACCCCCCTCCTCGCGCACTGGGTCAGCATCCTCCTCCACGGGCTCGCGACGTGGCTCTTCTACCGGCTCGCGATCCACCTGGGGGCGAAGCCCGGAGTCGCATTTGCCGCGGGGCTCCTCTTTGCCGCGCACCCGGTCCATGTCGAGGCGGTCGCCTACGTCTCGGGCCGGCCCGATCTTCTCGCCTCGGTGTTCGCGGTGACGGCCCTCCTCCTGGCGCGATCGGCCGAGCTTTGCAGCCCGGAGGGAAGCCGCTCGTGGAAGATCTGGCCGGCCTACGTCGCGATGGCCGCCGCGGTCCTGAGCGACGAGGTGGCGATCGTGACCCCTCTCGTACTCGTCGGGCTCGATCGCTGGGGCCCCGTCCAAGTACCCTGGCGCCGGCGTCTCACTCACTACTCGGGATTCTTCGCGATCGCCTTGGTCTACCTGCTCGCCCGCTACACCGTCGGCGGAGGCGCCACGCCGACGCCGGGGAGCGCCGACGCGATCACCGGCATCGACAGCGCGGCGAGGGGCTGGGCGATTCCGACGGCGTTCTTCCAGTACCTGAAGATGTTCGTATTTCCCCACCCTCTGAATGCGTTCCGATCGCTCCACGCGTCGGAGGTCGCATCGTGGGCCCATCGGCTCGCGCCCTTCGGGGCTCTTGCCATCGTCGGGCTCTTCGTTGGATGGCGGAGGCGCGATCCGCTTGCGCGCGGGGGCGCGCTCTTGCTCCTCCTCCCGATTCTCCCCGCGCTTCCGCTCCCCGGCTTCATCGGCTCCTTCGTTCTGGAGCGCGCGGCGTATCTCGCGTCGGTCGGCTTCTGCCTTCTCGTCGCCTCGGTCTATAGCTGGATCGTGGGCAGACTCCCCGCGGCTCGAGCGATCCTCGGCCTTGCGGCGATCGCGATCGCGGCCCTCGCGGCCCTCGGCACGCTGATCCGACTCCCGGTCTGGAAGGACAACATTTCCCTGCTGATCGCGGCGGCCGCGGCCGATCCCGCCGATCCCAGGCCGCATATCACGCTCGTGGATTACTACGCCCAGGCCGGCAACTGGCCCGCGGCGCTCACCGAGCTCGACCGTACGATCGCGCTCGATCCAAAGAACTACGCCGCCGTCTCCAAGCGCACCGCTCTTCTGAGCCGTCTGGGCCGCTTTTCCGAGGCCGAAGCCTCCGCGCGCCGCGCGATCGAGCTCAACCCCAAGGACAATGTTTCGTACGCGAACTTGAGCGATGCCCTCCTTCGGCAGGGGAAGATCGAAGAGGCGGTCACCGTCGCCCGAACGGCCACGGAAGTGGATTCCACCTACCCGGACGGCTGGTATAACTATGGGGTCGCGCTCGCGACGCGCGGAGAGACGGACGCCGCGATCCATGCATACCGGAGAGCGATCGCGCTTCAGCCGAACAACGTCCTCGCGCTCAACAATCTTGGCGCGCTCCTCGGATCCACGGGGAAGCTCGTCGAGGCGCGCGACCTCTACACCCGGCTTGTCGCCGTCGCGCCCAATTCGGTGGAGGCGCACATGAACTTGGCCCTCGCCTACCTCCGCCTGGGCGATCGGGAGCGCGCGTCGAGCGAGCGGGAGGCGGTGCGCAAGCTCGACCCGGACGCGGTCGGAAGGCTCGATCAGGTGTTCGGCACGGTCCTCAAGGCGTCCCACCCGGTACCGCCGACGAAGCCCGCGCGTTGACCCCTCTTTCGGGGACGTGCTAGGGTCGGGTGATGGGCGCCGCGCTCGACACCCGGTGGTTTGACCCCGCCCGCCTCAATCTTCTCGTCGGACTCCTCCTATTCCTTACCTTCCTCGTCATCAACATGCTCCGCGCGAAGGCCGGCGGCGCGATCTATATCCGCCCTCTGGCCGGGCTCAAGGCGCTGGACGAGGCGATCGGGCGCGCGACCGAGATGGGCCGTCCGATCCTCTACCTGCCCGGCCTCGGAGACATGAGCGAGGTCGGCACGCTCGCCTCGATCACGATCATGAGCCGTGTGGCGCGGAAGGTGGCGGACCTTGGGTGCACGATGGAGGTCCCCTGCTACGACCCGGTCGTCATGGCGATCATGGACGACGTGGCGCGGCACGCGTATCTGGAGGCCGGCCGGGGCGACCAGTACAAGCCCGGGAGCATCCACTACGTCAGCGCGCAGCAGTTCGCGTACGTCGCGGCGGTCACCGGCATGATGGTCCGCGAGCGCCCCGCGGCGATCATCTACATGGGGAGCTTTTACGCTGAGTCGCTCTTCCTGGCCGAGACCGGAAACATGACCGGCGCGATCCAGATCGCCGGATGCGACAAGGTGACCCAGCTTCCCTTCTTCGTCTGCGCCTGCGACTACACGCTCCTCGGCGAGGAGCTCTTCGCCGCCAGCGCGTACATCGGCCGCGAGCCGGTCCAGCTCGCGACGATCGCGGCTCAAGACTGGGCCAAGGCGCTCGCCGCCGCGATGATCGTCGCGGCCATCGCCCTCTCGGCGCTCGGCCATCCCGGGCTGGGCCTCCTCCTCAAGACGTCATGAGCGCGTAGGCCGGCCGCGATGCGATTCGGACCGATCGTTCTCACGTTCCTTGTCGGCGCCACGCTCATCGCGGTCTTCTTCATCCCGAATCCCAAGGCACAGGCGGTCAACTCCGAGCTCCTGCTATGGGCGACGATCGTCTACGCCTTCGCGCTGATCTTGGGCTCGATCTCGCTCTGGAACACGCATGCTCGGAAGATCCGATTCAAGCTGGACGGCTGGCCGTACAGCCTCGTGACCCTGGTCACCCTCGTCGTCGTGACCGGGCTTGGGATTTGGCAGGGAGTCGGCGAGGGGACGCTCGTGAACCGGATCTACAACATGGTGAACTCCCCGCTCGCTTCCACGATGTTCGCCCTGCTCGCCTTCTTCATCGCGTCGGCCGCTTTCCGCGCCTTCCGCGCGCGAAATGTCGAGGCGACCCTCCTCCTCGTGACAGCCCTCCTCATGATGATCGGGAGGGTCTCGATCGGGGAGTTCATCTGGAAGGGGTTCCCTGGTTTCACCGAGTGGCTCCTCGACGTGCCGAACCTCGCGGCCAAGCGCGCCATCGCGATCGGCGTCGGGCTCGGCGCCGTCTCCACCGCGCTCAAGATCATCCTCGGGATTGAGCGCGGGTACCTTGGGAGATCGCGATGAGCTGGATGGCGCGCATCCTCGCGATCGATCGGCGCCTGATCTTTGTGCTGGTGGGCCTCGGCACCGCGATTCCGCTCCTCTGGCCCGTGAACCTGCCCATCACGGTGAGCCCTCGCGTCGAGGCCGCCTATCAGACGATCGAGGCGCTGCCGGCGGGCTCCACGGTACTCATCTCG
>JBGPMG010000146.1:0-6689 GCA_041486815.1 Candidatus Eiseniibacteriota bacterium
CTCGCGAACATCCCCGATTCTCGAAAGCTGCTCGTGATGGTGGGCGTCATGCTGGCGCTCTTCCTCGCGGCGCTCGATCAGACCATCGTCGCCACGGCCCTACCCCGCATTGTTCAGGAGTTCCACGGCCTCGAACACTTGAGCTGGGTCATTGCCGCCTACCTTCTCGCTTCGGCGGTCGTGGTTCCCATCTACGGCAAGCTTTCCGACATCTACGGGCGAAAGCCCTTCATTCTCTCCGCGATCGTATTGTTTCTCATCGGCTCGGTGCTCTCCGGAATGTCACAGAACATGCTCCAGTTGGTCTTCTTCCGAGCGATCCAGGGATTGGGCGGCGGCGCCATCTTCGCGAACGCGTTCGCGGTGGTGGGAGACTTGTTCGTGCCGGCCGAGCGCGGGCGGTGGCAGGGCCTCCTCGGCGGCGTGTTCGGCGTCTCCTCCATCATCGGCCCCACGCTCGGCGGCTGGCTGACAGACCACGCCTCCTGGCGGTGGAATTTCTTCATCAATATCCCAACGAGCATTCTGGCGTTCGTCGCGGTGGGCTCGCTTCTCCCGCACATTGAACCGGACCGGAAGGGACGCTCGATCGATTACGTTGGCGCGGTGCTATTGACCGCGGGCCTCGTCTCGCTCCTCTTGGGGCTGATCTGGGGAGGCGCGCAATATCCGTGGAGCTCACCGATCATCCGGGACCTCCTCGCGGCCGCGCTAGTGATCCTAATCGCCTTCACCTTCGTGGAGACACGCGCGGCGGAGCCGATCCTTCCGCTCTCCCTGTTCGCCAACCCGATCTTCTCGGTTTCAATGGCCGCCGTGTTCCTCGTCGGCATCGGGATGTTTGGCGCCATCGTCTTCGTCCCTCTGTTCGTGCAGCTGGTCCTAGGAATCACCGCGACCAGCTCCGGAGCGATCCTTACGCCGCTCACCCTCGCTTTCGTTGCGGGGAGCGTCACCGCCGGGCAGGTTTCTTCTCGCACGGGACGCTACAAGGCGCTCGCGGTCGTTGGTCTCGCCCTGGCGACGGTGTCGCTCTTCCTCATGTCGCGGATGACGGCCTCGACGTCGCAGGCATCGCTGATCGCGCGCATGGTGGCGACCGGGATCGGAATCGGCGCCTCGCTCCCCATCTTCACGCTCGCGGTGCAGAACGCGTTCGATCACGCGATGCTCGGCATCGCGACAGCATCGTCGCAGCTCTTTCGAACGATCGGCGCCACGGTGGGGACGGCAGTGCTCGGCAGCGTCCTCAATGCTCGTCTCGCGCGCGAGCTCGGGAATCTCGCGAACGATCCCTTTGTCCGCTTGGCGGACCGCGTTTCCCCGCACGTCCACCTCGAGAATGCGGACGCGAATTCGTTACAGGGGATACTCACGCAACCCGGGCGCGGCGCCTTCGAGGCCCAACTCGCCCACCTCCCGGCCTCGCTACAGCCGCAGGCGCAAGCCGCGTTTCAAGCGTTCGTCGCGCGGGCTCGGGCCGCGTTCGCCCTCTCGATCACCGAAGCGTTCTTCATCGCGGGCGTGCTCATGGGGATCGCGTTTCTCGTGTCGCTCTTCTTGAAGGAAATCCCGCTTCGAAAGACGCACGCGGAGGTCGAGGGCGAGGCGGCGCGTTAGCGGGTGATGATGATTTTCAATGCACGCCCGTGCGCGCCGTCTTCCGCACGAACGAGATAGATCCCGGAGCCGATCCGTCGTCCATCCGACCCTCGGCCGTCCCACGCGACGCTTCCTGCCGCGCCCACCGTCGTCCGCCAACGCGTCACGAGGCGTCCCTGCACGTCATACACGGCGAAGGTCCGCTGAGTCCCGATCCCTGCGACCGCGAGCACCACCGGGATCGCGCCCGGTAGGGAGACCATCCGGAGCGGACTCGTGAGGACCTTGTCCTTCAGCGATGGGAGTAAGCGCAGGTCCGCGAACCCCCGGAAGATTTCACCGGTTTTCAGCGACCCGCTCACGTCGATGCGATTGATCCCCATCACGAGGAGGGGGGCGACCGCGTCGCGGGCGAACTTCAGCGTCAGGTCAGGAATGCTGTCCTTTTTCGCATCGCCCCACTTTGCGCTCGCCGTATCAGCCGGCACCGTTCCGTTGAGTCGGATCGTAAGAAGCTCCACGTCCGATATCGGAAAACTTGCGGCCTCCGGTCGGATCTGGACCGTCATCCAGCCCCCACGAGAATCGACGCTGAGAGCTCCGGTGTTGATCGCGATGGTCGCCGGCTTGACGGGCGGCCATACGAAGCGGAATGCCCGATACGACCCGATGCCGGGGTCGAAGGTGAGCTCGGAAACGAGGGTTCCATCGGCCGTGACCTCGGAGAGAGTCGGATTCGCCGTACCCCAACCGATCAGCGTGCTCCCGTTGGAGAGCCGCTGTACCGAACCCGCCGCGACGGTGACAACATCGGGGTTGTGGCGGTACTGCCACACGAGCGTCGCCGTCTTCTGCGCCTCGTCGATCGCATACTCCACCGCCCTCGAGAACAGCGGCGTACGGAAGTTGCCGTTGTCGAACAGGGTGAGGTTCCCGTTCGGCAACCGGCGGACGCAATGCTGGTGGGAAAAGGAGATCGGCTCATTGACGAAGGTGAACTGGTTGTTCTTCCCGCCCAGCCTCCAGAGGATATCTCCAGTGGTACGGCTGATCTTCGTCACCTCGTTCAAATGGCGGCTGGAGAGGATGAGGTTCCCGTCCGGATCGACGTCGATCGAGTTGCCGTGGACGTAGTCCACGGTCTTCGCCGTAAGGCTATGCGAGACGATGTCCGTGATCTGAAAGTGGTCCCAGCTGCGCCACTGGAACACTACGTTCTTGTCGCGATCCAACTCTTGAAGGATCAAACCAATGACCCGCGCGTCGAACCTGCCTCCGACCACGACTTGGCTCAGGTCCATGATCTGGGTGTCATAGCTCATCAGGACCGCGTGGCCATTCGGAAGGAGAACCAAATCGTGATCGTCGGTCGAGTAGCCGTTCCCGCAGCGGAAGCTATCCACCACGTCGTACAGGGCGTTCAGCGCGTAGAAGCCGCCGGCCGCAGTGTCGAAATAGGTCAGCCGGCCGTCCGGGTGCATCTTGAAATCGAAAGACGGGCCCGAAAGGCGACGGTGGAAGAACGGGGTACCGTCGTTCTCGAGGATCATGAGGTCCGACGGGATGGGAGCGCCCAAACGGATGTTGGACAAGAACAGCCGCCCCGGCGCCGTCTGCCCGTACACGGTGGCCTGGATATTGGGAAAATCCGGAGGCAGCGAATCGGCGACCAGGGTCGCGCTCTGTAGATTCACGGCGCGCGTCGAAGGGGCGCCGACGGGCGGAGCCGGAGGGATCTCGTCTTCGTCCTCGGGAACAGGAACATCACCGAGGCTCGCTCGCTCGGGTCCCGTGATCGTGAACGTGAACGATGCCGGCGGGATCATACCGCGGGCGTCGGTCACGAGACCCGATCCGATCCGGCACGTCACGAGCTCGCCATAGGTGAACGGGGTATTGGGCTGGAACGTCAGGGTCTGGCGATCGTCCGACAGGCGAAGCTGCCCGTCGTGCGAACCAGAGGCCGATCCGCTGACGCTAACGATCGGGCTTTCAACAGCGGAGGCGGCATCGACAATTCCGCCTGGGCGAAGAATGATGTTCGTTTGTGGAAGAACCAGCGTGGAGCCGGGGAGCGGAGAGACAAACTCGATTGAGGGTACGCCTTGGGCGGCGGCCGACGCGCTGTTGACGGACAACGACACTACGGCCAGTGCAACGGAGAGCCATCGCGTGAAACGGGTCATCGGGGTCGAACTCTTCCGGGACCGAATGCACCACCATACCACCGCCCGACGCCCTGCACCGGCTGCTATGCGGCGAGTATCATAACCCATTTGCCGCCTAAATACTAGCCGTGCGGCTCAGCTCAAGAGCTTGAACGCGTGGGACCAGTCGTTTCGTAGGAAGCCCGGAATGCACCAGAGAATGCACAGGGGCTCGATGGCGCGCGCGGCCTCCACCTTGCCCATGTCCGCGGTCTCCCATCCGAACTGATCGAGAATGCCGGTGACTGTCTTCTTTGCTCCCTCGTCATTGCCGCAGATGAACATCGTCGGCTTCCCGCCCTTGAACCGTGGCTTGACCATGGACGCACTGCCCACGGAGTTGAACGCTTTGACGAAGTTCGCCGCCGGGAATGCGCGCTGCAGCCGCTCCATGAGCGACTCTTCGAGGCTCGTGAAGAAGCGGAGCACTCCGTTCACGGGTGGAGAATCCGCGATCGGGTTGGTCGCATCGATGATGGTTTTCCCAGCGAGGCTCGTAATGCTGGCCGCGCGAAGTGCATCCGCCGCCGCAGATCCCTTGACCGCAAGCACGAGCGTCTCACCGAACGCCGCCGTGTCCGCGAAGCTGCCGACGATCCCCCCGCGGTTTTTCCAGTCCCAGTCCTCGAGCTTGGACGGGTCCCGCGTTCCCAGCATGACCACGTGACCCTTCTCCATGAAGCCCGAGGCCAGTGACCTCGCCACCTCACCCGATCCAAGAATACCGACTTTCATTTGTCATTCTCCGTGGCTCTCTGCGCTCGCTCGATGGTGCTTCCCGTCGCGCTTGCGCGTGCTCAGCCGTTGATAGTGAGCATCCCCGCCTGCGGATAGCGGTCACCCGCCGTGATTCCCTTCGGTGCGACCTCCTCGATGCGTTCGAGGTCCGCGGAAGTCAGCGCGACGTTCAGGGCGCTCACGTTTTCCTCGAGGAACTTGCTGTGCCTCGTGCCGGGGATCGGAACGATATCCTGAGCCTGGGGGGCGAGCAGCCAGGCCAGCGCAAGCTGGGCGGGCGTACAGCCTTTCTCGCGAGCGATCTGTTCCACACTCGAGACAAGGTCGAGATTCTTCTGGAAGTTCTCGCCCTGGAAACGGGGATGGTTGCGGCGAAAATCCTCGGGCGGTAGGTCGTCGAACTTCTTGAATCGTCCCGAGAGAAATCCGCGGCCAAGGGGGCTATAGGCGACGAATCCGATGCCCAGCTCCCGGCACGTCGGAAGGATCTCATCCTCCGGGTCACGGGTCCAAAGCGAGTACTCCGTTTGCAGTGCCGTGATCGGATGGACTTTGTGGGCACGACGGATCGTAGCGCAGGACGCCTCCGAGAGCCCCAGGTAGCGGACCTTGCCCTCCGCGACTAGCGCGGCCATGGCGCCGACCGTGTCCTCGATGGGCACGGTGCGATCTACGCGGTGCTGATAGTAGAGGTCGATTGTCGTCACGCCGAGTCGTTTGAGTGATGCCTCGCAAGCGGCACGCACGTACTCGGGGCGACCATTCACCCCCAGGAAGCCCCCGTCCGGGCCCCGCACGTTGCCGAATTTCGTCGCGATCACGACCCGGTCGCGACGCCCCTTGATCGCGCGCCCGAGGAGAAGCTCGTTCTTGAATGGACCGTATATGTCGGCCGTGTCGAAGAGCGTGATGCCCAGGTCGATGGCCCTCTGGATCGTGGCGAGCGCCTCATTCTCGTCGGACGGACCATAGAACTCCGACATTCCCATGCATCCCAGCCCGATGGCCGACACTTCGAGCCCCTGCCGTCCAAGCCTGCGCTTCCTCATCGTGGATTCTCCTTCCCCGTTGGAGTGCGCGTTCCCCAAGAGTATAGCCTCGGGGGGACGTTAGAAGCGCCCAGCACATAGGCCGCGAAGCTCTCGTCCATCGCAATCGTAGCACTCCCGAGATAGGGAAAATGGCCGTAGCGCAGCGACAGCTCCCGTCGCGCCTCGTCGGCCCCCGCGCCTCGGGAGAAGAGATACGCCGCCGAAACCAAACCGGCTCTGTCCGCCCCCTCCTGGCAATGGACCAGAATCGGTTTGGGTGCATCTCGTATGATTTGGAGGATTTCTTCGAGCTGCCCGGGGGTCACACGTCGGCTTGCGGAGATGCCATAGTCATAGTGCGCCACGTTTCGCGCGGCAGAGACGGCGATCTCGTTCTTGTACCAATTCGCACCCGGGTTGGGGCCCCTCAGATTGAGAATGGATCGGATACGATGGGTGGCGATGGACCGTTCGAGCTCCTGGCCGGACAGTTGCCGTGAGCGATAGAAGTTGCCCGGAGCGACGACGTGAAAATTGCCGTCCGCTTGCTGGTGGATGTAATAACCGCCAGCGCCCGCCAGGGTGATGGCCATGAGCGCGGTCGTAAGAATCAAGAGTCTCTTGATGGCTACCCTCGCCACCAATCTCATGCCAGCGGAGCCCTATGCTCAGGGCGAACCCTAGAGTTCGCGACTCGTCACTCACCGTACACGAGCAATACGAAACTCCCGGGCACGACGGGGCCCCGCGGATGGGGGTGTCCCGGTGTGGCCGCGGGAGGTGGACCGAAATCCGCGCTCACCAGGAAAACGCGGTGTGACTTCTCGTCCAAGGCCATGGTGCGCGCGCCGGGCTGGGTTGGCACGTTTTCGAGGACGCGGAGGCTGTCCGGACTCTCTTCCTGAACCACCGTCAAGCTGCCAACGCCGTTTGAACTGTATGCCCTCCGTGTCGCCGGATCAAAAGCAGCAGCGTCTACGCCGCGTCCGATCGGTAACGAGGTGATCACTCGGCCGTTGTCCGAGTCCATAACGATCATCAGGCTGTCGGCGCAGACCGCGAAAAGCCTATGACGCTCGCGGTCGATCGCGAGACCTGAAGGCTCGGTGCC
>JBGPMG010000147.1:0-6679 GCA_041486815.1 Candidatus Eiseniibacteriota bacterium
ACCCACCGTGGACTCTGAGATCTCCCAGGAGCGGCGTCTCCCACGTGTTCATGTACCCCTCGGCCCGCAATTCCGCGTGCCCGGCCGACCATTCGAAATCGGCCATCCCGAGCACCTGATGGAAGTCGGCCGCGTCCTTCCCGGGGGGAAGCGAGCCTTCGACCGCGTCCTTGATCAGGTACGGGCCGTACGACCCTGAGACGCCGAAGCGAAGTCCCGGCATCGGCGCGACCCCGAGCCGCCCCAGGAACGATTTCCCAGGGGAGCCGTCGCGCCCCGGGCTCGGCCACGACGGCGAGCCGTTCACGAATCCCGCCGCGTACTCGAGCGGGCGCGCACTTCCCAGGAACACAGCGCCGAAATCCCACCACTGATCGTAGACGATCGGCATCCCCAGAGACCCGCCCGGGCCGGGGGTGTAATTGACACCCTCTTCACCCTGGCCTGCCTCTCCCAACAGCGCATCGGCGCTGGGAACGACGTTAAAG
This sequence comes from Candidatus Eiseniibacteriota bacterium, assembly GCA_041486815.1. Classification (GTDB taxonomy): domain Bacteria; phylum Eisenbacteria; class RBG-16-71-46; order SZUA-252; family SZUA-252; genus WS-9. The sequence goes on from JBGPMG010000147.1 coordinate 489, forward strand.
GGGGTCAACGTCGTGTGGTACTGGTACTGAAGGGGGAACCCGATCAGAGGATTCTTGTCGGAGTTCGCGCGGGGCGCCCACGTTCCGATCGGCCATGGGATCAGGCCCGCCATCACGTGCATATCGCGCCCGGGCGAGGGATGAAAGAGCGCGTACGCCCCGAAGGGGAGAACGCCGATGTCTTCGTTGTAGAGCGCCTCGGTGAAGACGTCGAGGTGTTCCGAAACCGCGGACTCGACGAAGAGCCGGAGCCGGTAGGAATCCAAGGCGTTGTCGCCCCACAGGTAATTCACCTCGGCGCCTTCGCCCTTGTCGTCGAACACGAGACCCAGAATCCCCCGGACCCGGACGTCGGAAGCGGCCGCCGAGGGCGGCGTCCACGCGCACGCCTGGAATGTCACCGAAAGAGCGAAGAGCGATCTCAGCACTCGGACCCAACGGACCCTCTTCACGCGGCTCTCCTTTCTGCGACGTTCGCCACAGGCAGCCGGATGGTGAACACGCTTCCCGCTCCTTCCGCGCTCTCAACCTCGATCACTCCACCATGCATTTGAATGATGCCTTGGGCGATCGAAAGGCCAAGACCCAGCCCGGCCGACTTGAACTCGAGCGTCGTCGAGGAGTGATGGTTTTCGGAGTTGCGAAGCATGAGCGGACGGCCGAAGAGATCTTTCTTCTTCTCGGCCGGAATCCCGATACCGGTATCCGCGACCTCGATGACGACGTAATCCTCGTCGATGCGGCTCGTGACCTCGACGGAGCCGCCGTCCGGGGTGAACCGGATGCCGTTTGCGATGAGATTGGTGAGCGCTTCCGTGAACCGCGCCGCGTCGACGCGGACCACGATGTCATCCTCCTCCACCTTCGCGGCCACCTTGACCGCGCGGCCCTTGCCCTCCGCCTGCGCGCGCTCCACCGCGCGGCGGATGAGGCTCGACAGCGGATGACTCGCGGGGCGCAGGTCCAACCGATCCCCCTCGATCTGCGCGAACCGCGTCGCGTTATCCGCGATCCGGTTGAGCATGGTCACGCTCTTGCCGATCGCCTCGAGCGCCTCGCGCTGCGGGGGCGTGAGGGGCCCCAGCATGTCCCCGACAAAGAGCTCGTGATATCCCCGGATGACGCTCATCGGAGTGCGAAGCTCGTGGGAAGCGACGCTGATGAACTCGGTTTTCAAGCGCGCCACCTCCTCCAGGCTCGTCACGTACGCGCGTTGGCGTTGGCGCATCTCCTGGAACCGCGAGGCCAGGTAGCCGATCTCATCCTGGGTCGCGACGTCGATCGGGTAGTCGTAGTTGCCCCGCTCCATCTCCTCAGCGCCGCGGACCAACCGCCGGACCGGCGAGGTGATCCGCTCCGAGATGAGAAGGCCGGCGAGAAGGGCCATGAACGCAGCCAGGGCCCCCAGCTCGACGAGACGGCTCTGCATCGAGCGAAGGAACGCGGTCTCGACGTCGAGCGAACGCTGCAGCGCGTAGAACTGCGGCGGCGCCAGATCCGACTCGGGCAGCCGGCGCATGAGGGTGAGGTAAACGTGGTCGCGGCCCCGGATCTCCGAGATCGTTCCCTCGGCGGAGAGCTTGGGATCCGTTTCGCGGAGCGCGTCCATCACCGCGTCGCGTTCCTGGGGATGCTCGAGCGTGCTCGCCGTAATCAGCTTGCCGGTGAGGAACGTCACCTCGCTCCGCGTCGTGGTCTTGAGCCGCTCTGCCAGCTCGCGGCCGACCTGGTCGCCCAGGAGGAGGACGCCGACGACCCGCCCTCCGGCCAGGACCGGCGTCGCGGCGACCTGGTAGTTCCGCTCCGAGCCCGCCAAGAGGCCGACCCGCTGAGCCCCGGACAGGGCCGAGGAGATGAAGGGGGCCAGGGCGCGCTCGTCCCACTGCTCGTGTCCCATGGACGTGATTGACCGGCCGCGCGAGTCGAAGACCTCGAAGAGGTCGGTCTCGGTGATCGAATTGAACGCGTTCGCCACCCCCGCGACCGTGGCCCGAAACTCCGGATCCCGCGGCGATCCGGGGAGCGTCAGGACGGAGAAGAACCGGGGGTCCTGGACGATCACCATGCCGTTGACGGCGAGGTGCTCGGAGCGCGTCGCCAGGAGATCCTCGAAGAGCGTCGAAGCCCGCCGGAGCTCGTCCTCGATGTTCTTCTGCACTTCGGCGGAGATCGTCCGGTTGACGATCCAGGGCGCGGCGACGGCGAGTGCGATAAGCGGCGGGACCGTGAAGAGGAGGATCTTGGCGCGGAGCGAAATCTTCATGACTAGAAGCTCAAGTCCACCGCGACGTCGCCGTTCTCCGGAATCTGGACGGTGCGGCGCACCGGCTTGAGATCGGGGTGCCACGCGACGACGGTGTAGGTTCCCGGCGGAAGGGAGGGCAGCGCGAACCGGCCGTCGGCGTCAGGCTGGGTGTAAGCGCGGTTGGGGACGACGAGGATGAAGCCCGCCATGTCGGAGTGGATGTCGCAGAAGACGTTCACGACCCCCGCCTTTGTGAACGTGACGCTCTTCGATTTTCCCCGACCGTACTTGCCGAGATCGAATCGCTTCACGGGGGAGACGCTGAACACGCTGTGGAAGATCGGATCGCGATTCGGGAAGGCGACAGTGCCCCCGACGGGAACGGCGAGCACGCGCGGTCCGAACGCCTGGTCCTTCTGCTCCATCGCGGGCGTGCCGGTCGCGTCGGTGAGGGTGGAGTCGACCGAAGGCGGGATCGCCTCGACATAGATCACCGCGTCGAGGACGGAGCCGCGCACGGAGACCGCCCGCTTGCCCATCGACGACGCCCGGCCCGGATAGGGATTCGGAGCGCCCAGACCGTCATTGCCGAGCGGGGGAACGCGCACCTGGCCACGGATCGTTCCGGCCGCGGCGCTGCCGAACGCGAGTCCGAGCGCGAGCAAAACGACGCCGCAAATTCGAGCTCTCCTCATATGGAGCATTCTTCGGCCGATCGGGGGCGAAACCTAAATGCCATCACGCTTTCAGCGCGGTGGCGTCGGAGGATTGCGGGGGTGAATTACGCCCCTCTGATCGGGCCTGGAAGTCGTTGAAGGGACTGTACTAAGAGGGGGTTACCCGGACTGAGGGCAAACGCCCACCCACCGGAGCGTTCTAGGCGGCGGCGACGGGCCGATTTTTGGGGAGCTGAAACGCGAGAATTGACGCGAGGGCAATCACGATCCCACCCAGCCAGAGCGGGCTTCCTGCGCCGAGGTGGTCGAAGGCGAGGCCGCCTAGGAACGGACCCGCGGAGCGCGCCAGGCTTCCGAGCGACTGGTAGGTCCCGAGGACCGCGCCCTGTTCTTCCGCCCGGGAGGTGACCGAAGCGAGGCCCGCCAACGATGGGGACGAAAGCCCGTTCCCCACCGACACGGCTCCCATCGCGGTGAGCATGAGCCCGAACGCCGGGCCCGTGCCGGCGAGGACCATCCCGAGCCCCATGAGAAGGAAGCCGGCCAGCACGAGCGCTCGCTCACCGAACCGCCGCGCGAGCCAGCCGACGACGCCCGCCTGCATCAGCGCCGCGAGCGATCCGACGAACGCGAACAGATATCCCACCTCTCGCGGTCCGATGCGGTAGACGTGCTCGCCGAAGAGGGCGAACGTGCCCTCGAGCGCGGAGAAGCAGAGCGTCCCTATGAAGAAGAGCAGGAACACGGAGCGTAGCTCCGGCCTGCCGAGCGCCGAAAGCCTCGACCCCCGAGCGAGCCGCTGCGCGGCCGCGTTAGCCCGCGCCTCCTTCGTCAGCGACTCCGGCAGGAGGACGAGCGCGAAGAGGGCCGCGAGGAGCGCGAGGCCAGCCGCGGCGAACGCCGGGATCGAGTAGCCGTAGCGGCTCAGGACGCCGCCGAGCGCGGGGCCGAAAATGAACCCGAGGCCAAAGGCGGCGCCGATCAATCCCATGCCCTTCGTCCGCTCGGCCGGAGTCGTCGTGTCGGCGATGTAGGCCTGCGTCGTCGGGATGACGCCGCCCGCGATCCCGGCGAAGATCCGGGACGCGAAGAGAACCGGGAGCGACGTCGCCAGTCCAAAGACGATGTACGCCGCCGCCGTCGCGACCAAGCTCCCGAGAATGACGGGGCGCCGGCCGATCCGGTCGGAGAGCCGTCCCCAGAGCGGCGAGGAGAGGAACTGCATGAACGAGTACGACGTGTTCAGGAGCCCGACCGCGACCCCGGTGGCTCCGTAGGTCTCCGCGTAGTACGGGAGGAGGGGAATGAGGAGCCCGAATCCGACGAGATGGATGAAGACCGTGAGGAAGAGTACGACTCGGGGTCCCACGTACGGTCAGGAAGGCCTGCTCGGGGGGCGCGTCACGCGCGGATTCTAGGAACGCGCTGCGGGGCGGTCAACGGATACAATCCCGTTGTGCCCCGACCGTTGCCGCGCTCTTTCTACGCCCGCGACACCCTGACCGTCGCGCGGGAGCTCTTGGGGTGCGTGCTGGTTCGGAGGGCCGGCGGGGAGCTCCTCCGCGGGCGAATCGTGGAGGCGGAGGCCTACGTCGGAGAGGAAGACAAGGCCTGCCACGCCCGCGCCGGCCGGACGCCGCGCACCGACGTGCTCTACGGCCCCCCCGGCATCGCCTACGTCTACCTCACCTACGGCATGCACTACATGCTGAACGCGGTCACGGAGCCGGCAGGCCGGCCCGCGGCGGTCCTGATTCGCGCGGTGGAGCCGCTCCAAGGGATCGAACGGATGGCTCGCGGGCGCGGCTTTTCGCGCGACGGCGCCCTCAAGCCGCAAGCGATCGCGAGCGGGCCGGCAAAGCTCTGCCAGGCCTTCGGGCTCGACCTGCGGCAAAACCGTTCCGATCTCCTCGGCCCGGAGCTTCGGATCGAGCCCGGGGACCCGCTCCCCGACTCGCATGTCGCCGCGTCGCCGCGCATCGGCTGCCAGACCGCGCCCGCGCCGTGGGACCTGATCCCGTGGCGGTTCTACGAGGCTGGCTCCCCCTATGTGACGCCGGGCCGGGCCCTGACGCGCAAAACTCAGGGTAGCCAACACACGCGCCATAGGGAATAATCTCGGCTCCGCCCGGCCCGCGCCGATGCGGCGTTCGAAATCCGCGGCCCTTCGGGGCCCGCGTGAATTGTCCGGTCCCTCTCGGGGCCGAATCCTTCGATCATCACGGGGGTCCCGTGTCCGGTCTGTTCTCCCAACAAAACTTGATGTGGCGCGAGCGCGCTCGCGAGGTGGCCGAGAAGTACGTGCGGCCGAACGCCGCCAAGTACGACAAGGCGCAGGAATACCCGTGGGACATCAAGGACGCGATCGCCAAGGCGGGCCTCCTCGGCGTCTGGATCCCCAAGGAATACGGCGGCGCCGGCGGCGGCGTCCTCGACCTCTGCATCTGCGTGGAAGAGCTGTCCCGGGCCTGCGGCGGCGTGGGCGTTCTCTACGCCGTGAACGCGCTCGGCACGTTCCCGCTCCTGGTCGGCGGCACCGAGGAGCAGAAGCACCGCTGGCTCACCCCGATCGCGAAGGGGGAGAAGCTCATATCGTTCGGCCTTTCGGAGAAGTTCGCCGGGAGCGATGCCGCGAGCCTTCGGGCGGCGGCGGTCAAGCAGGGCGACCACTACGTCCTGAACGGCGAGAAGAAGTGGAACACGAACGGCGGCGCGGCTGACATCTACACGGTCTTCTGCGTCACCGATCCCTCCTCGAAATCCCGGCGGACCAGCGCCCTGATGCTCGAGAAGGGGATGCCCGGTTTCCGGATCGGAAAGATCGAGGACAAGATGGGGATCCGTTGCGTCCCGGTCGTGGAGATCCATTTCGACGACTGCCGTGTGCCCGCCAAGAACCTGCTGGGCGAAGTGCCGGGTCTGGGGTTCAAGCACGCGATGGCGACGCTCGACAAGGCGCGCCCCGGCGTCGCCGCGCAGGCGGTCGGGCTGGCGCAGGGCGCCTTGGAGTACGCGATGGTCTACGCAGGGCACCGCGAGCAATTCGGGGCGCCGATCTCCTCGTTCCAGATGATCCAGGCGATGCTCGCCGACATGGCGACGAAGGTCGAGGCCGCGCGAAACCTGGTCTACGTCGCCGCGATGGCGGTGGACAGTGGGGCTCCCAACGTTTCCAAGCTCTCCGCCATGTGCAAGCTCTTCGCGACCGACGTCGCTATGGAGGTCACGACCAACGCGGTCCAGATCTTCGGCGGGTACGGCTACATGCG
>JBGPMG010000148.1:0-6585 GCA_041486815.1 Candidatus Eiseniibacteriota bacterium
GGGATCCCGCACGGGGCCGAGGGAAAAGCGGAGGATCTCGGTGTCGTCGCGCGATTCGAGTACGCCTCGACCGCCGGGTTCTCCGTTGGGGCCTCGGGCTACTACGGAGGCGCGGACCAAGGCGATCCAGCGCTCCACAACATCTTCGTGGGGATCGGGGGCGCCGACGCCCGATACCGGCGCCACGGATGGGACATCCGCGGTGTCGCCTATTACGTCAAGGTGGATGGCGCGGATAAGGTCAGCACCTTGATCGGGCAGACGATCGGCGAGGCGATGACCGGGTGGTATGGGGAGGTCGCCTACGACCTTCTTAGAGCCGACCGCCGGGAGGGCAGGCGCCGCGCGCTGGTGGCCTTCGGCCGATTCGAACAGTTCGACACCATGGATCGCGTACCAAGCGGCCCCGCGTTTCCGCGCGATCCGGCGGCCGGACGGCGGGTGATCACCGCCGGCGTTTCCTACCTTCCGATCGAGAAGATCGCCTTCAAGGGCGACTTCGAGCAATGGAAGGACGATACCGACACCAGGCTGGACCGGCTCAATCTCGGCCTGGCTTTCCGATTCTGACGAGGGGGACTTCATGAAGATCCGCTCCATACTTAGTCTCGGTTGGTCGAGCGGCGCCGGCGTCTTCTCTTGGATCGCTGCGGCGTCGTTGCTTCTCGCGGTACCCGCTGGTTCGATGGCCACCCCCGCCTCCACTCGGACCTCCCAAGAAGCCGCGTCCGTCAAAGCGGCTCCGCCGTTCGCGCGCGTCTACCTCGCCGTGCGCGGCTGCATGTCGTGCTCTCACTGCCGTACGAGCATCCGGCAGATGGTTCGCTCGAACGCGGGCGGCGGCGAGGCCCGGCTCGGCGACGATCAGATCGAAGTCCGCTACGCGACGCCGCGCACCGTTCCGTTGCGCGAAGTCATTCGTTCGTTGGCGGAGAACCGGCTTCACGATCTGAGCCTGGTGGATGTCCTCTTCGAGGCGCGCGGCACGATCGGGCTCGCGAAGGACGGGACGGCGACGTTCGCGCTCGCCGAGACCGGTCAGTCGTTCCCGCTCGTCATCGAGCCCTCACTCTCCCCCACGCCCAGCGGAACGCAGGTCCGGCTCACCGCGGTGGTCGACGGCTGGCGGAAAAAGGGAGCGCTTTCGCTCTCGGCTCGGGAGATCCGCCCAGGGGGCTGACCGAATCGCCCGCCTCCTTTCTTCGTTGACAAACATCGGTTTGGCCCGAACAATCTCCGCCCGATCAAGGACTTACACGGAGGGGCCATGTCCGAGCTGAAGGGAAAGTCGGCGCTTGTCACGGGCGGGACCCGGGGGATCGGAAAGGCGGTCGCGCTCGCGCTCGCGGATATGGGCGCCGACATCGCGATCAACTTCTTCCGGAGCCGCGACGCCGCGAAGGCCGCCGTGGCCGAGATCGAGAAGAAGGGTGTGAAGGGGATCGCGCTTCGCGCGAACATGGGAAATCCGGAGCAGATCCCCGGAATGTTTCAGGAGATCAAAAGCACCTTCGGCAAGCTCGACATCCTCGTTTCGAACGCCGCGCTGGGTCACTTCGGCAACGTCCTCGATGTGAACGACAAGATGTGGGACGTCGCGATGACCACGAACGCGAAGGCGCTCCTCTACTGCTCGCAGGAAGCCACGAAGCTCATGCCGGGCGGGGGGAAGATCGTCGCCCTGACCTCCCTCGGCTCCCACCGCTACATCCCCGGCTACGCCGCGATCGGCGTCTCCAAAGCGGCGATAGAGACGCTGGTGCGCTACCTTGCCTACGAGCTGGCGTCGAAGGGGATCAACGTGAACGGGGTCTCCGGGGGATTCATCGACACCGATTCGCTGAAGATCTTCCCGTCGTACGACGAGATCATTCTGGAGTCGACCCGCCGGACTCCGTTCCGCCGGGTCGGGACGCCCGAGGAGATCGCGAACGTCGTGGCGTTCCTCTGCACCAACCGCGCCTCGTGGGTCACCGGCCAGATCATCATCGTGGACGGCGGATACACGCTGGGGTAGGCGCGGCGCCGATGCCCCGCCCAGGGGATCGGGCTAGATCCGCTCGAGGTTCGGGACTGTCCGCTCGCTCGAAACGTTCCCGGTATTGAGCGTGGATTTCGGCTCGAAGAGAAGGACGTGGGTTTCTTCATCGGCGACGGGAAGGTGCTCCACCCCCCGGGGGATGATGATGAACTCGCCGGGGCGAACCATGAGATCCCGCTCCCGAAGCCGCATCCGGATCGAACCCTTCACCACGAGAAATAGCTCGTCCTCCGCGTCGTGGTGGTGCCACACGAACTCGCCTTGGAACTTCACCAGCTTGACGTAAGACTCGTTCAGCTCGCCGACGATCTTCGGCCGCCACTGCTCCTGAAATTGCCGCAACTTCTCGGTGATATTCACGACGCGGATCTCGGGGTTCACTCCTCCTCCTTCTTCTCGACGTCCCGGCTCCGGATGAGGCGCCGCGGCGCCCACCAGCCGACCAGCCGTGGACTGCCCAGGAAACTCGCGAGCCTCGAATCGAAGAGCAGGAACGCGATGATGCTCATGTTTACGATCGAGGCGATGACGACCGTTCGGATGAGCGGCACGTCACCGCCGAACTCCGGCGGCCGGGTGATCAGGTAACCGAGCATCGAGAGCTCGCTCAGAATCGCGAGGGCGACACCCCAGGGTCGCGCCGACCGCTTGCCCAGCCAGAGCGCCACCATCACGTAGAACGATCCGGCGGCGAGCAGCGCGGAATAGATCATGCTCTGTAGCGCGAGCTGGAGCCCATAGCCCTCGAACACCTTCCTCTCGGCCATCGCCCAGACGTAGAACCCGGTCCCCACCATCCCACGCAGGACCTCCTCGGCGCCCTTGATCGCCCAAAGCGCGGTCAACGCGTAGACCTGCCAGGGGCGCCGGATCGTTCGGATCATGCCCGACCGGCCCTAGACCGCCGCAGCCACGCGGATCACCGGCTCGTGCCGGACCGGGAAGTTCACCGAATTCGCGATGAAGCACGTCTCGTGCGCCTTCTCGTGAAGCGCCGCAGCCTTGTCGGCATCGGAGCCCGCCGCGATCGTGACGTGTGGCTTGAGGAGGACGTCGGTGAAGTGGAATCCGCGTTCGAACCGCGACATCGTCCCCGACGCTTCGTCCTCGTAGCCGATCACGTTCACGCCGCCGCGCGCGCAGAGCGCCACGTAGCTCAGGAAGTGGCAGATGGAAAGCGAGACGACGAGGAGGTCCTCGGGATTGGGAAGGGAAGGATCGCCCCGAAACACGGCCGCCGCCGTGGCCCGGATCGACGGCTTCCCGGGAATGTCGACGCGGCATTCGCGCGAATAGGCGTCGTAGCTTGTCGTCCCCCCTTTGGTCGCCCCGGTCCAGACTAGGCGGCACTCGAATCGATGATCGTGATCGGTCGGAGTCATTTCGGTCTCCCTTGGATTCGGGTCATGCCATCGCGGCGCGCGCGCCCGTCGCCTCCACGTTGCGGTCGGTGGCTGTGTCGATGCGGCGCCTCACGTCCAGGAACCCTGCCGCGGCCAAGAACGCGATCCCCGTGATCGTACCCCACAAGACCATCGGTCTCCCTCGGGTCACGTCCAGAAGGACCCCGCCCACGAGGGGACCCATCGACCACCCGAACGAGTTGAACAGCCCGAAGATCCCCATGTAGCGTCCTCGGGTCGACTCGCCGGAGAAGTTGGCCACGAGGCTCAGCGAGGGGGGCGTGGCGACGATCTCGCCCAACGTGGTCACGAACATCGCTGCGGAGAGGAGCGGCAAGCCGCTTCCGAGCCCCATCATCCCGTAGCCGATTCCAAAGAGCACGGCGCCGAGCGTCAGGGCCGACGTCAAGCGCATCGACGCGGTGAGCCGCACCGCCGGAAACTGGAGGAAGACCACCATCAGGCCGTTTAACGCGTAGAGGAAGCCCAGGTCTATCTTCGAAAGCCCGGCCCACTCCACAGCGTAGACCGATAGCGTCGAGATAAGCTGCGAGGTAACCGTGTAGAGCACGAGTGAGACGAGGCAATAGCGGAAAAACACCTTGTCGCGCAGCGTTTCGACGATGTCCTGGAACCGGTAGCGCCCCACGCTCGTGGCGGGACCCACTTCCGCGACCGGCGCGGAAACCGGAGGAGGCTCGCTCGCGCGGGCCCGGGCGCGATGCCGCGGGGACGTCTCCTCCACCATCCGCGCCATCAAGGCGGCGCCCAGAAGAAGCACGCAGGCCGCAATGAGGAAGAGGGTGGAGTAGGAAAGGGCCGCGAGAAACCCGCCCAGTGCCGGTCCCAACGCCCAGCCCAGGTTTCCGCCGATCCGAATCACGCCGTAATACTCGGCGCGGCGCGGCCCCTCGGCGATGTCCGCGACCATGGCGCCGGAGGGAGGCTCAAACATCCGGCCCGCGAACCCGCTCATCGAGGTCAGGAGCACGAACACGGCAAAGGGAGCCCGCGCAATCACGGCGAATCCAAGACCGAAAAAAGCGACCGCCCGGATAAGCTGCGAGGAGACCAGCACGAACTTGCGGCCGCGGCGGTCGCTCAGCTCTCCTCCGACGATCTGACCGACCGCGCCGGCGAGCGCCGCTATGAAGAACACGCCTCCGACCGCGCTCATCGGAATCCCGCGCGTGCCGTGGAGGTAAAGGCTAAGGAAAGGGATGACGATCGAGAAGCCGATCGAGGCGATGACGCGGCCGACGAAGAGGTTGAGGAGCCGCCGGTCCCGCTGGAAAAGCGCCCGCCGAGGGAAGATTGTGTCGATCCACCGAAACATGGCCAAGCGTACCACAACGCTGTAAGGTACCGCCGTACGCCGGATTGACCGGCTTGTACCGCGCGCCAAGGCGCCAAGCGCGCGGATGGATCGCGGGCGCCATCGAGAGGGCGGATCGATGCTCGGTGAGTTCAAGGCGTTCCTGAAACAGCACAACGTGGTGGGGTTGGCTGTCGCCGTCGTGATCGGCGGCGCCGTCGGCAAACTCGTGACCGCGCTCGTCGCTGACCTCATCATGCCGATGATCGGCACGCTCACGCCGCAGGGAAACTGGCGCGAGGCCGTCCTCCAAATCGGAAGCGTCAAGCTCGCCATCGGCGACTTCATTGGGGCCTTCATCGATTTCGTCATCATCGCGACGGTCATCTTCTTTATCGTGAAGATCTTCTTGAAAGAAAAACCCGAGAAGAAGTAGCAGCGCCGCAGGGGTTTCCGTGGCCGACGGGCGCGTTATACTCCCCCTCTCCATGACTCAGGAACCTGTCGTCCGTATGGACGACCTCTACCCGTGGCGGCCGCCGGCGCGGTCGGACGCGCTCGCGCACTATCCGGCGAGCGACAAGACGATGCCGCTTGCCGAAGCGGTCGCCCGCCACGTTTCCCGCGGGGCCACCGTCGCGCTCGGCACCTGCCTCGAGCAGATGATCCCGTTCGCGGCCGCGCACGAGCTGATTCGACAAGGGATCGGCGATCTCACCCTCGTGGGTCCGGTTTCGGACATCGCCTTCGACCAGCTGATCGGGGCCGGGCTCGCGCGACGGGTCGCGGCGGCGTGGGTGGGAAACGTCATGATGGGGTCAGCCTACTGCTTCCGGCGTGCGGCGGAGCGGGGCAAGCCCCGCGCGCTCGAGGTCGTCGAGTTCTCGAACTTCACGCTCGCGCAGGCGCTCCACGCCGCCGCGATCGGGGCGCCGTTTCTCCCGACACGCTCGGTGCTCGGCTCGGAATTGGTCGGGCGAAATCCGTGGCTTGCCCCCATCGAGGATCCGCTTGGAAGCGGCCCCCTCCTCGCGGTCAAGCCGCTCCAACCCGATGTGACGATCGTCCACGTACAACGCGCCGATCCCCACGGGAACGCCGTGATGTGGGGGAGCCTCGGCATCACCGCGGACGCCGCCCGCGCCTCGCGCGCCGTGATCGTGACCGCCGAGGAGATCGTGGCGCCCGAGCAGATCCGTCGCGATCCAAACCGGGTCGTCGTGCCGGGCCTGGTCGTGGCCGCGGTCTGCGAAGCGCGGTGGGGTGCGCACCCTTCGCCGGTGCAGGGGTATTACCGTCGTGATCACGAGGCGTATGCCGACTACCACCGCCGGACGAAGACCGAGGACGGTTACGCTTCCTGGCGCGCGGAGTGGGTGGACGGCGTGAAGGATCTCGGCGGTTACCTCGCTCGGCTCGGAAACGAGCGCGTCGCGTCGCTCATCCCGATGGAGCATCACTTCGCCGAACCGGTCGACTATGGCTACTAGGCTCGCGGAGCCAGTCGACTCGCGGGAGCGCCCGGAAGCCAGCCCCGGCGCGTTGGTCGCTCCGCTTGTGCGGCCGATCCCGTCCGACTGGAGTCCCCTCCAAGCTCTCGCCGCGGTGGAGCGTCTCCCGCACACGCTCTTCCTCGAGAGCGGCGGGCCCGTCGGCGCTGGCAGCGAATGGACGATCCTGGCGTTTGATCCTGTGTGGCGGTTGGAGCTTCGCGGAGGCGCGCTCTGGCGCGTCGAAGGGTCCCGAGTGGAAACGCTCAAGGGGCATCCCCTTGCCGCGCTCTCCCAGGCGTGGCCGGAGACGGTGCCGCTGGAGCCGAGGCCACC
>JBGPMG010000149.1:0-6504 GCA_041486815.1 Candidatus Eiseniibacteriota bacterium
AGCTGGCCGAACACCCCCACGAGGAGCCCCAGCACGACCGCGTCGACCGGTGTGAGATAAGGGGCGAACCACGCGCGCGCGCCGAACGCGGCCGCGACCGCCACGACGAGGCCGGCGACCGACCCCTCCACCGACTTTTGGGGGCTGATCGAGGGCATCAGCTTCGTCCGCCCGATCGCCCGGCCGACGACGTAGGCTGCGGTATCGCAGATCCACGTGAGAAAAAACGGCAGGAGCGCGAACGACATCCCTTCCGCGTAGGGACGATCGAACGCACGCGGCAATTCGCGGAGGGCGACCAGGTGCGTGCCGAGCCACGCGATATAGAGGACGCCGAGAAAGGTCGCGGCGCTGTTCGCGACCGCCTGCTTTCCCGCCCCTCGCCGGAGCTCCGCGAGCAGGATCGCGCCGATCAAGACCGTGAAGAACGCGTCGCCGTGCCACTCCTCGAATCGGTGCGTCCTGGCGCGAAGGTAGGCCGCGACCGGCAAGAGGAGCCCCGCGAACATTCCTGACTTCCAATGGGGAGAGAGTCCCTTCGCCTCGAGGAGAAGGTAGAACTCCCGGAGTCCTAAGCCCACGACGAGCAGAGTGAAGACGAGATAGACCACCCCACCGACACGCGCCATGAGGATGAGGAGCGGGAGGAATACGACGGCGCTCAGGACGCGCGCCGGGAGCGACGCGTCTCGGGCGCCGCTCACCGCGATGCCGCCCTCAATCGGCGCGGCCGAAACGTCGACTCCGATGCTGGAAGTCATGGACCGCCTGGTAGAGGTGCTTCCGGCGAAAGTCCGGCCACAAAGTATCCGTAACCCAGAATTCGGAATATGCGGCCTGCCAGAGGAGGAAATTGGAGATCCGAAGCTCGCCGCTGGTCCGGATCATGAGGTCCGGATCGGGGAGCCCGTTCGTGTCGAGCCGGTGCCGGAAGAACTCCTCGTCGATCTTTCCGATCGGGATCCTTCGCTCCCGGTCCGCCGCCACGATCCGGCGCGCCGCGTCGACGATCTCGGCGCGTCCCCCGTAGGAGAGCGCCAGCACGAGGGTCAACCCGGTCGAATCCGAAAGGAACCGCTGGGTATCGCTCAGGATGTCGCGGCTGTGCTTGGGGAGAAGATCGACGCGTCCGATCGTCCGGAGCTGGACGTCGTTCCGCTTCAGATCCTCGCGTTCTTGGAGCAGCACCTGCTCGAGAATCCGCATGAGCCCGCTCACCTCGCGCGGCGTGCGCTCCCAGTTCTCGAGCGAGAACGTGTACAGGGTGAGGACCTTGACCTTGAGCTCGACGCAGCCCTCGACCGCCTCCCGCACCGCGCGTCGCCCCGCCTGGTGGCCCATGAGGCGAGGGAGACCGCGCCGCTTCGCCCATCGACCGTTCCCGTCCATGATGATCGCGATGTGCGCGGGAACTTCGCGCCGGAGAATCTGGTCCAGCGTCGGCGTCTTGGCAGAGAGGCTCATCGAAAGGCCGAACGGATCGCGACGCGGCGCGATTCCAGGGCTTCAGACCTCCATGACTTCGGCCTGCTTCTTGTGAAACAGGTCGTCCAGCAAGGCGATGTAGCGGTCGGTCAGTTTCTGGATATCGGTCTGGGTCTTCTTGCTGTCATCTTCGGAGATCTTGTGATCTCGTTCTAGTTTTTTCAGGTCGTCGTTCGACTCGCGCCGGACCGTGCGCACGCGGACGCGGCCATCCTCTACGATCTTCCCGAGCACCTTGACCAAGTCCTTCCGCCGCTCCTCCGTCAACGGGGGGAGGCTCAAGCGGACGACCGTGCCGTCGTCTACTGGGTTCAACCCGAGATCCGACTTCTGAATCGATTTGACGATTTCCGGCAGGACCGCCCGCTCCCAGGGCTGGATCACAAGGAGCCGTGCCTCGGGCGCGCTCACGCTTGCAACCTGCTGCAGCGGGACGGCGCTCCCATAGTACTCCACCTTGATGCCGTCCAGGAGCGAGGTCGTCGCCTTGCTTGTGCGGATGCTCGCGACCTCGTGGCGGATCGTCTCGACCGCCTTCTTCATTCGCTCTTCGGCGTCCTTCGCGTGCTTCGGGTCCATCCTAGACCTCCACGGCCACCCGGGTCCCAACCGTCTCGCCCCGCAGGACACGGGCCAGGTTTCCCGGTACCGTCACGTTGAACACGATGATCGGGAGCCGGTTCTCCATTCCCATGGTAAACGCGGTTTGATCCATGACCTTCAGCCGCAGCTCGATCGCTTCCCGGTAGCCGAGCACATCGAAGCGCGTCGCGGCCGGGTTGCGCCTTGGGTCTTCCGTGAAGACCCCATCCACCTTGGTCGCCTTGAGCAGGATCGAGGCGCCGATCTCTACGGCGCGAAGCACTGCCGCGGTGTCGGTCGTAAAGTACGGATGCCCCGTCCCCGCGGCCAGGATCACCACGCGGCCCTTCTCCAGATGGCGCACGGCGCGCCGGCGGATGTACGGCTCCGCCAGGGAGCGCATCTCGATCGCGCTCAGGACGCGCGTCGTGAGGCCGCGGTGCTCCAACGCGTCCTGCAGCGCGAGCGCGTTGATGACGGTGCCGAGCATGCCCATGCTGTCGGCGGTCGTGCGATCGAGCTCGTCGCCGGCGGCCGCGGTGCCCCGAATGATGTTTCCGCCCCCGATGACGATCCCGACTTCGACGCCTCCACCCGCGGTTCCCTCACGAAGCTCGTCGGCGACCCGGCCCAGCGCCACGGCGTCGATTCCATTGCCCGCGGTTCCGGCCAGGATCTCGCCGCTCAGCTTGACGAGGACGCGCCGGCGCTCCGCTGCCATAACGGTCAGGCGTCTCCGATCCGGAACTTCGCGAAGCGGCGCACCACGATGTTCTCACCGAGCTTCGCAATCACCTGGTCGATCAGCTCCTTCACCTTCCGATCCGGATCGCGGATGTAGGGCTGCTCGAGCAGACAGACTTCCTCGAGATACTTCTCGATCTTCCCGTCCACGATCTTGGTCAGGATCGCCTCCGGCTTTCCGGACGCGCGCGCCTGTTCCATGAAAATGGCGCTCTCTCGCTCGATCAACCCGGGATCCACGCCGGAGCGGTCGACCGCCTGGGCGTTCGTCGCCGCGATCTGCATCGCCAGGTTCCGAACGAGGCTCCGGAAATCGTCCGTGCGGGCCACGAAATCAGTCTCGCAGTCGACTTCGATCAGGACGCCGACCTGGTCCCCTGGATGGATGTACGCGTGGACCACGCCTTCGCGGGCCTCGCGCCCCGATTTGGACGACGCGCGGGCCATGCCGCTCTTCCGGAGGACGTCGATCGCGTTCTCGATATCACCCTTGGCCTCCGCCAGGGCCTTCTTGCACTCCATCATCCCCGCGCCGGTCCGGTCGCGCAGCTCCTTGACGAGCGAGGCGGTGATCGTCATCGGTGACTCCTTCCTTCCTCTTCGATTCTTGCTCGGGTAGGTACGGGTCAGGCGCTCGCGACCACGTTCGCTTCGGGCGGCGGCGCCGCCGCGGCCGCCTCGGCCGCCAGGTCCGCGCCTTCCTGCGCCTCTTGCCGCGAGGAGAGGAGCGTGTCGCTCACGAACCGCGCGAAAACCCGGATGGCCCGAATCGCGTCGTCATTCCCCGGCAGCGGGAAGTCGATGACGTCGGGGTCGCAGTTCGTATCGACGACGCCGATGACCGGAATGGCGAGGCGGTTGGCCTCGGCCACGGCGATCCGCTCCTTCTTGGTGTCGATCACGAAGACGGCGGCCGGGAGCTGCGACATCTCCTTGATTCCGGTGAAGATCTTCTCGAGGCGCGTCCGCTCCTTGCCGATCTGGGCCTGCTCTTTCTTGGAGAGCTTCTCGAGGGTCCCGTCGGCGTCCATCTTTTCGATTTCCTTGAAGCGGCGGATGTTCGACTTGATCGTCTTGAAATTGGTAAGCATCCCGCCGAGCCATCGCTCATTCACGTACGGCATGCCGCAGCGCGTCGACTCCTCCATGATCGCGTCCTTCGCCTGGCGCTTCGTGCCGACGAAGAGGACGGTCCCGTTCCGCTTGGCGATGCCTTCGAGGAGAGTGCGCGCGTCGTGGAGAGCCTTGAGCGTCTTCTGAAGATCGATGATGTAGATCCCGTTCCGCTCGATGAAAATGAACTTCTTCATCTTGGGATTCCAGCGGCGGGTCTGATGCCCGAAGTGGACGCCCGCTTCGAGCAGTTCCTTCATGCCGATATCAGCCAATCGAATGTCCTCCGGTCTTGATCCTCCGCCCCATCGTTCCGCGCGGCCCCCGTTCGGGAGACCGGCCGCGACGGCCCGGGGCGTGTGAAGTGACGGCCCCGCCTCTCGGGGCCGCCTGACGCCGTTCTACCTCTTCGAGAACTGGAAGCGCTTGCGGGCGCCCGCCTGTCCGTACTTCTTCCGCTCCTTCATCCGAGCGTCGCGCGTCAAGAAGCCTTCTTTGCCGAGAAGGCCGCGCAGCGTGGGATCCATGATCTGAAGCGCGCGCGCCGCGCCGAGCGAGATCGCGCCGGCCTGGCCCGCGTGGCCGCCGCCGTGAACCGTCGCGTGGAGATCGAACTTCTCAATCGTGTTCGTCACGGCGAGCGGGCCGACCGCATGCCGGCTCAGCGTGATTCGCGAGAAATACCGGTCCAAATCGACCCCGTTGACGGTGCGCTTGCCGGTGCCCGGCTCGAGCCGCACGCGCGCCACGGAGGACTTCCTTCGCCCGGTGCCTAGAAACTGTGTCGCCAGAGTCACTCACCTCCTGTCTTGAGCCGGCCCTCCGACCACGGGAACGGGCGCGGCATTTGCGCCACGTGCGGATGGTCGGTTCCGGCGTAGATCTTGAGCTTCTTCATCATGGCTCGCCCGAGCCGGTTTCGGGGCAGCATCCCCTTCACGGCGAGGCGAAGAATCTCTTCCGGCTGATCCGCCTGCAGATCGCGGAACCGGGTCAACGAGTGTCCGCCCGGATAAAGCGAGTGGCGGAAGTAGATCTTGTTGTCGCGTTTCCGTCCCGTCACCCGCACCTTCAGCGCGTTGATCACGATGACGTGATCGCCCACGTCCAAATGCGGCGAATAGGTCGGCTTGCGCTTTCCCTTCAGGACGCTCGCGATTTCGCTCGCAAGCCGCCCCAAGATTTGCCCCTCGGCATCCGCGACGTACCAATCTTGGCGGATCTCCGAGGCGCGCACCGAGTACGTGCCCATCCGACAACCTCCCCTAGCTGGGTTAGAAGGACCAAACGCAAGAGGTTACCAAGCCCGTGCCGGGGCTGTCAATCGGCTCCGAGCGCGTAGGCAGGGCCGCGGAAGACCCCCCGGTCCGTGACGATGGCGCTGATACACCGGGCCGGGGTTACGTCGAAGGCGGGATTCCGGGCGTCGACCCCCTCGGGCGCGACCGGAACTCCCCGGACCCGAATGACTTCGGACGGGTCCCTCTCCTCAATCATGATGCGGGATCCGTCGGCCGTACCGGGATCAATCGTGGAGCAAGGGGCCACCACCACGAACGGAATGCCCGCCTCCCGGGCCGCGAGAGCAAGGCCGAGGGTCCCGATCTTGTTCGCCGTGTCGCCGTTTCGGGCGATGCGGTCCGCGCCGACCAGGACGCCTTCGATCCCCTCCCGGAGGATCGTGTGGGCCGCCGCGGAGTCGACGATCAGGTGAACCGGGACGCGCTCGCGCAGAAGCTCCCAGGCCGTCAAGCGGGCGCCCTGGAGGAGCGGTCGCGTCTCGGTAGCCCAGACTTCGATTCCGTTTTCGCGAAGACGGTGCAGCTCGAGGAGGACCGCGAGGGCGGTGCCGCCTCCGCCCGTTGCGAGACCACCGGTGTTGCAGTGCGTCAGGAATCGCCTCGCCGATGGGAACAGCGACGCCCCGTGCGTCGCCATCGCCCGCGAGGCCGATCGATCCTCTTCCCAGATCGCGAGCGCCTCCGCGCGCACGGCCTCGGCGAATCGGGCGAGATCTCCTTTCTCTTGCCCGTCTCGAAGCGATTTCCGCGCCGCGGCGAGGACACGCCCGACCGCCCAGGCGAGGTTGACCGCGGTCGGACGCGAAGCTACGAGGAGACCGCCCGCTTCTTCGAGCCGCGCCATCCGCTCGGCCGGCTTGCCGCCGCGCGACGCTTCGACCGCGAGCGCGAGCGCGGCGGCGATCCCGATCGCGGGCGCTCCTCTTACCTGAAGCCGCGCGATCGCGGCAGCCATCGCCTCCGCATCGGCGATCGCGATCCACCGCTCTTCCTCGGGAAGAAGGGTCTGGTCGAGAAGGCTGACCCGGTCGGACTCGAGTCGGAAGGGATCCAGCGTCACGCTCCTGGGATCGGGGCCGCCCGAAGGAGGCCGAGGAGGTTCTTCAAGTAGCTCAACGGAAGCCCGACGACGTTCGAGTACGATCCCTCGATCGCTTCGACGTAGAGCGCTCCGAATCCCTGGACCGCGTACGCCCCGGCCTTGTCCATCGGCTCCCCGGTGGCCACGTACCGGCGGATATCCTCCGGCTCGAGCCGCGCGAACTTCACGATGCTTCGC
>JBGPMG010000150.1:0-6458 GCA_041486815.1 Candidatus Eiseniibacteriota bacterium
ACCAGAGGAACGCGAATGAGCTCGCGGCGCGCGAGCTCCAGGGCGCGCCGCGCGTCGTCCCGGGCCGCCGCGTCGCGTGCCTCGCTCCCCAAGAGCTCGGCGCCTCGCAGCGCGGCCCACGAATCGCGAGTCACCAACGTGCCGGCTCTTTGGCCCGCCGCCACGCGGTCCCCGACCATGACGAAGAGCGACTCGATCACGCCCGCCACGGGGGCCGCCACGACAAGCTCCCCGCTGGAGCGCCACACCCCGTTTGAATGGACGGCATCGGCGAACGTGCGGGGCTCGAGCGTCGCCACACGGACCGGGACGACCGGGCCCGCTTCGTCGGCCGCTCCCTCGCCGCGGCCGCCGTTGCCGCATCCGGCGACAAGAGCGAGCGCGAGAGCCGAGGCGATCGTCGCGATCGAGCCGCGGGCGCTCATCGCTGGAGCGCCCCTTCCCAGCGCGCCAGCCGCGCTTCCAGGCGCGCGTCCGCCAAGCGAATCCGCGCGTCGTCCACCTGCTGCCGGCCGTCGAGCAGGTCGAGCAGGCTCGAGCCGCCACCGGCGTAGAGGCTGCGAAGGCGCAGGAGGTTTTCCTCGGCGCGAACGAGGGAGGCTCGGGCAAGGGCTGCCCGCTCGGATGCGCCTCTCCAGCGGCCCAGCAGATCCAGCATCTCTCGGCGTCGTTGCGCCGATCCAGCGGCGAGGCGACCCTCCCCGGCGCGGAGCCGCGCTTCCTGGGCGCCGACCGCTTTCCCAACGGAAGGATCGAGCAAGGGGCGGCGGAACGTGAGCTAGACCGAGGCGCCCAGGTCCCTCCGGAGCCGATCTCCAAAGGTCGCCTGCGGATCGACGCTCGAGAGATTCTCGGGCACCGTGCGGGTCAGATCGGAGCCCCAGACCCCCGCGTCCGCGGAGAGATCGACGAGCAGCCCGTTCCGGCGACGGACCTGATCCAGCGCCAGCCGCGAGCTGAGCGCGGCCGCGCGCGCCGCGCGTACCTCGGGCGCGCGCTCGACCGCCGCCAGCAAGCGGACCGAATCCTCGTCGGCAGGAGCGGCATCGGCCGTCGCGTCGGGCTCGACGATCGAGACCGTTCGGGGCGGATCGAGCGCGAGGAGTTGCGCCAGCTGGCGCTCGAGCGCTTCGCTCACCAGGCGGACCGACAGCAGGTCCGCGACGACGGCGTCGTGCGCCAGCTGAACTCTGACGGCATCCGAGCGCCCGTGGACCCCCGCGCGAACCCCGGACTGGATCAGCGCGCCCAGACGATCGAGCCATTCCAGCGCGTCGCGGGCGGCCGCCTCCAGTTCCTGCTGCCGCAAGATCCCGAGGGAGCTACCCGCCGCTCGGATGCCGGCGTCGCGCACAACCAGATCGCGGTTCGCCGCTGCGCCCGCGACGCCAAGATCCGCCTGGGCCCGCTCGCGCCGGCGCGCGCCAGCGTCGAGGAGGGGCGCCGTCACCCCGACTTTCAAGCCGTATTCGCCGAGGTTCGTCAAGGCGGGATCGTAGAAGCCCGAGGGCGCGACCGTGGCTCCACCGAAGAGCGTGAACGCGGGTCGGCGATTGAGCCGGGCCGCCGAGGAATCGAGCTGCGCTGCGGTCAGATCCTGGACGCTGGACCGGACGTCGGGGGCGCGGTCCAGGGCGAGCGCGACGCACTGGTCAACCGTGAGCCGATCGGACCCGCCCGCGGTGGAGTCGCCCGCCGCATCCGTTGCCGCGCAAAGCGGAGGGGTGGACGCGAGGATCGCGATCGCGATCGCCGGCGCGGCGACGCCGAGCACGAGGCTCGGGCGTGTACGCCGGGTCATCAGAAGCGCGCCGAGAGGCCTGGGCGGAACAACACCGCCCCGTTGTTGTCGACCGCGACTCCAAGGTAGCCCTTCACCGTCGGCGCGATTTCATACCGCGCCCCCAGCATGCCGATCGTCTCCCCGCCCGAGATCTCCGGGGTCGTGGCGCTCTCGGGGGCCGATGTCGCCAAGAGGGATGAAGTGTTGCCCAGCACCTCCGCGACCAAGACCCATCGGGGCGCGACCGAGTACTCGCCCGCGACAGCGTAATTGACCGAGTTCTTCACCTCAGTGCCCGAAGGATGGCCGACGACCGTATAGCCGAGGTTGACGTGCGTATCGACGCGGCCGAACCGCTTGCTGGCCACGCCGTACCCCGTGAAATCCGCCTTTCCGCTCCCGATGACGGGGCTATCGCCGGTGGGAAACTTCACTTCGCCCGCGATCGCGAACGCGGGCCGGGAACGCCCCTCGGAGAGAAGAAGCCCCGTGAGCGTCAGCTCCAGGTCGCCCATTCCCGAGGCGTGGGGACCGACCTTCGGATGGATCGTGGTGATCGGGACCGGCTCGGCCAGGAACGTGACCCGATCTGTAAGCGAGTACTCGAGAGCGATCGGAGACGCGAATTCATGGCCGTCGCTCGAGGTCTGAACCTCGAGCGAGACGTCCGTTTCGAAGGTGCCTTTCGGCGGCAGGCGAGCGGTCTCGGTTTCGAGCGGAGCACCAGCGTAGGCGGAACCCGGCGACACCAGGAACAGAAGCATCGCGGCTGCGATCGATCTTGAGCCCATGATTCATTCCCCTCCGAGAATCTTCTCCTTATTACACTACCGGGGCGAGGCGCAGTAGTTGCATCATGGGACGGTGAACCTGAACGGCAGCTAAACAGCGATGGTTAGGCAGGTTCCGGGACGCGTGTCCAGGCAGGCAAGTGAAGCTCGAAGCGCGCCCCGCCAAGGTCGGAGCGGCCGACGCGAACATCGCCCCCATGGGCCAGTGCCACCCTGCGAAGCAAAGGCAGGCCGAGCCCGAACCCGGTCTTCTCGGCCCGCGCTTCAGGCCCCCGGTAGAAGGGGTCGAAAATCCGCTCCATCTCCCCGGGAGGGATCCCGGGGCCTCCATCTTCCACGACCACGGAATTCTGAGACCGCCCCGCGGAGACCAGAATCCTAACGGGCATCCCCGCGCCGGTGAACTTGATGGCATTCGAGAGCAGGTTGCGGATCGCGGCGGAGAGCAGGGTCGCCCTTCCCGAGACGAGGACCTCGTCATCGGCCGTGATCCGAACGTCGCCGATTCGCTCGGGATGATCGCGGGAAAGCTCCGCGGCCACCTCCCGGGCCAGGTCGCTCAGATTGATCGGGAAATCGTCGCTCCCCCGAACGAGCATCTCGTCTTCAGCCTGGCGGAGCAGCAGGAGCGCCTCGACCAGCGCGCTCATCTGCCTCGCTTGTTCCAACGCGCGGCGAAGCGCTCCTCGATGTCCGTCGGTGAGGGTCGGATCAGCGGCGGCATGCTCGAGCTCGCCCGACAGCACGGTGAGCGGCGTACGGAGCTCGTGCGCCGCGTCCTGGGTGAAGTGGCGCTCCGTTCGGAGCATCGCGCCGAGACGAGCAAGAAGGCGGTTGAACGATCCGGCGAGGGTCGCGACCTCAGCGGGGTCGGTCGCGCTCCCCAGCTCATGGGTTCCCCCGCCCCGAGATGCCTCCTCGGCCTGCTCCGCCATGCTCGAGAGCGGCCGAAGCGCTCGGAGCGCCAGGACGCGGCTCACGGCCAGAGTCGAAAGAAAGAGGGGAACCGCGGCGATCGCTAGTGCCCCCACAAGCGCCGTCATCGCCCTTCTGCGGGGCTCGGTCGATCCGGTTGCGACGACCCAGCCCTTTCCGCGCGGGAGGGGCACGGTCACTCGTATCTTCTCTGCTCGCGGATTGGGGCCGGCGCCCGGCGGCGTCTCGAGAACGGGCCGGTGCTGTTCGTCCCACACCTCGATCCGGACCCCAAGCGGCGATTCCTCACTCAGCGCGCTGATCGCCGCGCGTCTCAAGTCGCCTTCCTCATCCCACTCTCGCGAAATGCTCTCCGCCACTTGCGCCGCAATGGAGGCCAGATCCCGTTCCTCCTCGCGAGCGAGCGTGCGCGAGGAAAGCCAGAGGGCCGAACACGCGAAGATTGTGATGACGCTCGCTGAGAGGACGAGCTGGAGCATCACCAGGCGCGATTCAAGCGAGGGCCTTTTCAAGGCCTGCGCTCGAACACGACACCGGCCCCGCGGATCGTGCGGATCACGAAGGCGGCCTCGCCGCCCCCGAGTTTCCGCCGCAGCCGGCTCAAGATCACTTCGAGGCTCTCCGCCGCGGATGGGCTGTCGTCGTGCCAGACGGCCTCGAGGATTTCTCCTCGCTCGACGACAAGGTCTTGGCGCGAGGATAAGAGCTCCAGGATTTTCCACTCGCGATCGGTCAGGGGGACCGTATCCCCGCCCCGCGAGAGCCGCCGCGCGCCGAAGTCGATCTGGGTCGATCCACACGCCAGCATTCCGGGCGATGCGGTCCCTCGACGCCGGGCGAGCGCTCGAAGGCGAGCGTGAAGCTCCGCCAGAGCGAATGGCTTCTTCAAGTAATCATCCGCTCCCGCATCGAGTCCCGCGACGCGATCGGCAACCTCTCCACGCGCGGTGAGGCAGAGGATCGGCGTCCTGATGCCGAGAGCCCGGACCTCCCGGCAGAGGTCGAGTCCGTCTCCGTCCGGGAGCATCAGGTCGAGGACGATCACGTCGAAGTCGCGCTCCGCCGCCTTCTCCAAGCCCGTGCCGACTCGCGCCGCACAGACAACATCAATCCCGGCGCCGCGCAGGGAGCGGGTCAACAGATCACGGGTAGGCGGACTGTCCTCGACAACCAAGACCTTCACGACGTTCCTTCCATCGGCGTTCAGTTCTGAGGTGTGCGGAGTAGCTTGATCTGACTCAGGATGGCCTCCCTCTTCGGATGGTCGGGCGCGCGCCGGAGGACCTCTTCGAAGTAACCAAGGGCCTCCTCGCGATGCCCGAGCTTTTGCGCCGCGACCCCCATCTGAAGATACACGTCGAGGACGGTGAACTGGGCGTCCGGCAAGACTCGCAGCTCGCCTCCGACGATCTGCTTGTAAAGCTCCATCGCCTTCGGCACGTCCCCGCTCTCTTCCAGCGCCCTTCCGAGATGAAACGCGGCCTTCGCTTCCTGGGGCGACTCCTGCCGCGCCATGCCGTACCACTCAACCGCCTGACGAAAGTCGCCGCGACGGAACGCGGCCGTGCCGACGTGAATCAGGCCGTCGGTCGCGGGCTGCCCCGACTTGTGGTAGAGCTCGATCCCACGGCGGACCGTCTGCCGGGAGACTTCTTCCTGACCCATCTGTTTCTCCACCGCGCCGATCCAGATCGTCGCGAGCGGGGCGATCCAGGTCCTGCCGGCGGCGATCGGGCTCAGCCGGCGGATCGCATCCTCGGGCCTCCCGGCGTCGAGATCCTGCTGCGCCAGCGCCAACTCGCTGTCGTCGGCTCCGGCTCCGGCCGACTGCCCGACCAGCGCGCCGATCCGGTTCGCTTCATCGCGGTTCCCCACCCAGAGGTAGGCATGGACCAGCCCCATGAGGGGCCCGTTCGCGACCATGCCGAGCTTCGGCGATCCGCTCAGATCCCGCGCGGTGACCGGTCCCGACCCCGGCAGACCGAGGTCCTTCCGGAGGACGTCGCTCCACAGGCTCACGCTGCTGGTCCAGACGCCGATCCTCGCGACGGTGAGCGCGGAGTAGAGGGCGATCACGAGGAGCGCGGCGGCCGGGAGCCAGGTGCGCATCGGGTGCCGGCGAGGTTGGGCCCGCTCCGCGCCCCGCTGGCGGAAAGGCGGCGGCGCCAACGCGACGATCGCGAGCGTTGATCCGATCGTCGGGAAGAGCAGATATCGATCCGTCATCCAGATCCGCAGGGTGAAGAAGAAATTCATGACGGTGCCGAGAGGGAGCAGGAAGAGCGCGATCCCGAAGGCCGCGGCCGGGATTCGCCGGCGCAGGGAGAAGAACAGAGCGATGAGCACGATGACCAGGAGGGCGCCGATCAGCACGATCGGCCCCTCGGCCGGCTCGCCGCCGACGGAGTAGAACGCGGAGAGCCGAATCGGAAGAATGGTGCGGCCAACATAGAGGGCGAAGATCTTGGCGAGAAGCGCCAAGCGCCCCGCCCCCTGGAGTCCGGATTGGATCAGCGCGCTGTCCCGGTCCTGTGCGTTCGTGGTGAGAAGGACCGCCGCCCCCGCGATCGCCAGGAACGGCACCTTGTCGAGGATCTGCCGTCGCGTGACCCGACCGGAGAAACAAAGGTCATACGCGAAAAACACCGCCGGGAGAACCACCGCGTAACCCTTCGAAAGCATCGCGGCCGCCGAGAGAAGGAATGTCAGGACATACGTTCCTACATGGAACCGCGCGGAGTCGGCCGCGTAGCGGACGTAGGCGTTGAGCGCCAGCGCGTAAAAGAAAAGGCAGACGACGTCCTTTCGCGAGGCCAGCCACGCCACGGACTCCACATGGATCGTGTGCGTCGCGAAGATCGCCGCCGCCGCGAACGCGCCGGGGCGCCAATCGAGAAGCCGGGCGAACAGAAAATAGATCCCGAGAACCCCTCCGATGTAGAACGCGA
>JBGPMG010000151.1:0-6408 GCA_041486815.1 Candidatus Eiseniibacteriota bacterium
GAAGACCCCGATCGCACCGCGCCGCACGCGCCCGTGCGCGCGGATCTGATTGTAGACCGACCGGACGATGTTGCTCGGCGCCGCGAAGCCGATCCCTTCGCTCCCCCCGGACTGCGTGATGATGAGCGTGTTGATGCCGATCACCTTCCCCTCGGTGTCGACGAGGGGCCCACCGCTGTTCCCGGGGTTGATCGGCGTGTCGGTCTGGATATAGATCATCGGGTCGTTCGGCCGGAGCTGGCGGCCGAGCGCGCTCACGACGCCCATCGAAACCGAGTTCTCGAGGCCGAACGGGCTTCCGAACGCGAGCACAATGTCTCCCTCGCCGAGCCCGTCCGAGTCGCCCAGCTCCACAAAGGGAAGGCCGGTCTCCCCGATCTTGACGACCGCGAGGTCCGTCTCGAGATCGATCCCCACGATGGTTCCCTCGACGCGCTGGCCGACCGATTTCACGATGGAGCGCCCCGGCGCATCGGGAGAGGCGGGCCGGGACAGCTGAACTTCGAGCCGGCGCGCCCCTTCCACCACGTGGGCATTCGTGACGATGTAGCCGTCGCTCGAGACCAGGACACCGGAGCCACCGCGACGCTGGACACCGAGGAGCGCCTCGGACGACGTCGCTCGGCCAGGAGAAGGAGCGAGCGCGACGGCGGAAATTTGGACGACGGCCGGCGAGACGCGATCGACGAGGCTCCGGAATTGCCGGCTGATGGCTGTCAGAGCGTTGGGCGCGCCGCGAGCCCCCTGCTTGTCCTGAGGCGCCGGCTCTTCGCGAGGAGCCGCGCACGCTGGGTGCGGCGCCGCCGGAAGGAAGAGGAGCGCGGTAAGGAGCGCGGCGGTCGAGGCTCGGCGATAGGGATTCACGTGACCGCCGAGAGAATTTCTACAGGGGTCTTCTCGCGCAGCTCCGTGAACGGCGCCGTCGCTGGGTGGTGCGTTTCCCACCACTGCTCCGCGCGCTCCTTCGTCCATTGCTCCCGAAGGCTCAGGCCCCCCAGCATGGAGGCGAGGAGCATCGTATCCGCGGGACGCTCGTCCGGGTTCTTCGCGAGGCATTGGAGGATGATCCGATCCAGCTCGGGAGGCACGTCCTGCTCCGCATAGCGGGACGGCGGCGCGGGTGTGGATTGAATGTGCTGGAGCATCATCTTGACCGGAGTATCCGCCTCGAACACCAGCTTTCCCGTCAGGAGCCAGTAACCGACGCAGCCGAGCGCGTAGATGTCGACGCGACTGTCGATCGTGCGCTCCCCCAGCGCCATCTCCGGGGCCATGAAGGCGGGTGTGCCGGTGGTCACGTCCGGTTGGGTGAGGAGAACCGTCTGATCGTGCTTGCCGTCGGCGTGATGCTTGACGAGCCCGAAGTCGAGCACCTTCACGAAGTCGACGCTCAGGCCGAGGCGGCAGGTGAAGATGTTCGACGGCTTGATGTCGCGGTGGATCAGCCCGCGCGCGTGGGCCTCGCCGAGCGAATGGCACGAGTGGCGGAGGAGAAATGCCGTGCGCGCCGCCGGCAGCGGACCGAAGCGCCGCACGAGCGATTCGAGATCGAGCCCCTCCAGGAGCTCCATGACGTAGTAGAAGACACCGTCGTCGGTGACTCCAAAGTCGTAGAGGTTGATCGTGTGGGGCGAGCGCAAGACGGCCGCCGCCTGCGCTTCGCGGCAGAATCGCTGGATCACGACCTGGGCCGCATCGGAGCTCCCGGCCCCCAGGGTCTCGGGCCGGATCAGCTTGATGGCGGCCGGCCTGGCGAGCAGCCGGTGCCGCGCGTGATAGACCTCGCCCATGCCGCCCCGGCCGAGCAGCTCGCCCAGCTGGTAACTCCCCAGCTCGCGGGCCCGGTTCACCTGCCTGCCGAGGCCGGCGATCATCGTCGATGGAATCATCGCGAGCCCGACCGAGATGTAATTCGGAAGGATGTACCAGACCAACGCGAACGTGTCGACATGGAAGCTCACGCCCCGAAGATGCGCGATCCAGATCGCGAGTGGATCCATGCTCGCGACGACCAGGGAGATCAGCAGCGTCTTGACCGGCGACGTCGGAACGATGGAAGGATAGGTCACGATGATGAGGCAGAGCCACGATATGCGCGAGGCGTCGATGACGGGGAACCAGTGCATGAGGATCGCCACCAGGCCCGCTCCCAGAATCATGTTGGCGTGGCTCACGTTGAGCAGTGTCTGCGGCCTGCCTTTGAGCCGGCCGACGAGAAAGAACGTCGTGAGCGAGATGGCGAGCCCAATCCAGGAGATCCAGTTTCCGGGGTACGGCCACGCCATGTGCATGTACATCGCGTGGTTGTGCCCCAGGAGGGGCGCGACGATGTTGTTCATGACGAGCGCGATCGTCCACAAGGAGGCGAAGATCAGGCTCATGATCGCGACGCGCTTGCACGACTGCCGAAGCAGGTCCGGTGGAAGATTGTGCCAGCGGCTGCGCGTCGTGGGCGTTCGCGCCTTCGCGACCATTTCGGGCGGCGATTCGGTAGGAGCGTGAGACAAGGCGTTAAATCCCCCCAATGAGGGGCGGCGATTCACGATGAGGTGCCCCCGAGTGTGCCACGGCCGGGCTCCGCAACGCTAGAGGGTGGCCCCGGATCGGGCCCCTTTGGGCCGCCGGGATCGGACCCCCTCGGGCCGCCGGGATCAAACCGCTTCCAGCCGCTTCCACAGCGACTCGACCTCCACCTTGAGCCGCTCGTATCGCGCGAGGAGATCCTTCGTGCGGACACCGTCGGCGTAGACGGCGGGATCGGCCAGCTCCACCTCCACCGATTTGATATCCCCCTCCCGTGCCTCGATCTCCCTTTCGAGTCGCTCCGACTCCTTGGCGCGCCGCCGCGATTCGGCCCGAGCGCCGCCGTCCCCGGACTTGACTCCCGACTTGGCCCCCGAGGCGCCCTTCGGACCGTCCTTGGACCTCGAAGCCGTCTTTCCGCCTCCGCCCGACACGATCGCGGCGGGTTGAGGTACCGCCTGCGGCCGCGGCGCGGTGGGGCTCCCGCTCTCGGCCTTGACCCGCGCCGCCTCGTAGTCGTCGTAGCCGCCCGGATAGAGGGTCACCCGACCGTCCTGAACCGCGAGGATCCGCGTGGCCACGCGCGCCATCAGCGACCGGTCATGCGTCACGACGATCACGGCGCCCGGATACTGCTCGAGCGCCTCCTCGAGCACTTCCTGTCCCGCGAGATCCAGGTGGTGCGTCGGTTCGTCCAGGAGGAGCAGGTTGGTCGGCTGGAGGAGGAGCCGCGCGATGGCCACGCGCTGCCGCTCCCCGCCCGAAAGCACACGGCAGAGCTTGAAGACGTCGTCTCCGATGAAGAGGAAGCTGCCGAGAAGGGAGCGGAGGCGGGGCATCGCGTCGTCGGGCGCCACCTCCTCAACCGCCTGAAGCACGGTGAGCTTCCCGTCCAAGGTCTCCGCGGCATGCTGCGCGAAGTAGGCGGGGCGGGCGTGCTGGTGGATCTCCCGCTCTCCACTACGGGGCGCGAGCTGCCCCGCGATCACGCGCAGAAGCGTGGTCTTTCCGGCGCCGTTCGCTCCGACGATCGCGATCTTCTCTCCCCGCTCGATCTCGAACGAGGCGTCCGAGAAGACGTCCGCCGCGGCGTAGCCAAACGAGGAATCCCGGAGCCGGACGAGCGACCGGCCGACGTGCGGCGGCGCCGGAAAATTGAAGCGGATCCCGCGCGGGCGGCGCGGGAGGACGATCCGCTGCGCCTTCAACCTCTCGATCTGCTTCCGCTTGCTCTGGGCCTGCGTGGCCTTCGAGGCCTTGGCTCCGAACCGCTCCGCGAAGCGCGAGAGCTGCGCGATCTTCTTCTCGACCTGGACATTCTGTGCCTCGATCCGGTCGCGCCTGACCTCGCGCTCGTCCAGGTATCCGGTGAAGCTGGTCGCGTATTCGCTCAGCGTTTCTTGATCCAGCTCCCGCACCTCGTTCGCCACGCGATCGAGGAAGACGCGATCGTGCGACACCACGACGAGGCCCCCATGGAAATCCTCGAGGTAGTCCTCGAGCCATTCGAGGGCCGGGAGGTCGAGATGATTCGTGGGCTCGTCCAGGAAGAGAAGCGTGGGATCGGTCAGGAGGAGCGCCGCGAGCGCGGCGCGCATCCTCCACCCTCCCGAGAATTCCGCGAGCGGCCGATCCTGGTCCTCGGGCTTGAAGCCCAGCCCGCCCAGCACTCGCCGGGCCTCCGGCTCGAGCATGTGCTCGTCGTTCAATTCCAGATGGTGCTGCAGCTCGCCGGCGCGGTCGAGCAGCGACCCGAGCGACGGGTCGTCGGGGGGCAGGTGCTGGAGCCCCTCGTAGAGCGCGTCGAGCTCCTCGCGCATCTCGACCAGGTGCCGGTGCGCCTCCATCGCGCGCTCGAGGACGGTGCCGTCGAATTTCTCCGCGGCCTCCTGGGGGAGGTACCCAAGCCGCGTCCCCTTGGACATGACCCTCTGTCCGCTCTCGAGCGTGTACTCGCCCAAGATGATCCGGATGAGCGTCGTCTTTCCGGCGCCGTTCGGCCCGACGAGCGCGACGCGATCTCCCGGGGAGACGGTCCACGTGATGTCCGAGAAAAGGGTGCGGGCGCCGATCGAGTAGCTGACGTTCTGCAGACGGATCAGGGTCGGCTCCGGGTTGGGGTCGGGCGCGCGGCGCCGTGGGGGAGGCCCCGCGCCGGTCGAAGCGAAGGATTCTACGACGTTCCCTGCTTCCCCGGGAACCGCGCCTTATGGCAGGATACGGCTCCCTGGGGCAGCGACTGCCCCCGAAGCGGAGCTCTCAAGGAGGAGGATGCCATGACACGGAAGCTCGCTCTGGTCATTTTGATCGCGTTCAGCGCGGCCATGCTCTCCGGCTGCGCCGGCGATCCGGTCAAGGCGATGATGGCGAACCCTGAAATGCAGACCAAGATCATGGACGCGATCGCCGGGAGCCCCGACATGTCCGGCAAGCTTGTAGACCAGCTCCTCGGGAACGAGCAGACGCGGACCATGGTCCTGGACAAGGTCGCGGCCAGCGGCGACGCGATGCAGGCGATGATGGGGCGGATGGCGAAGGACCAGACGATGATCGACGGGGTCTTGAACATGGCGGCGCAGGACGACGTGATGCGCGACCATCTCATGACCCTCTTCAAAGGGATGCAGATGGCGAAGGCGCACACGCCCTAGCGGTACCGCCGCCGGCCGCGCGCCTCCATCCCGGGCTCGCGGCCTAACGCACGTAGACCGTCTTCACGTTGACGAACTCGCGGATCCCGAACACGGAAAGCTCGCGGCCGTAGCCCGATTCCTTGATTCCGCCGAACGGGAGCCTGGGATCGGACCGTACGAGCGCATTCACGAAGCAGGAGCCCGCTTCGAGCGATTCCGACGCGATGCGCTCTCCGCGCGCGGCGTCGCGGGTGAAAATCGCCGAGCCGAGACCGAACGAGGAATCGTTGGCGATTCGGATCGCGTCGGCTTGATCGCGCGCGGCGATGATGGCCGCCACGGGGCCGAGCGTCTCCTCTTCGTAGGCGGGCATTCCGGGCCCCACCTCGGCGAGGACGGTCGGCGGGTAGAACGCGCCTGGACCTTTCGGGATCTCCCCTCCGAGCAGGAGCTTCGCCCCCCGGCGGACGCTCTCCACAACCTGCGCATGGAGCTGGTCCCGCAGGTCGCGGCGTGCCAAGGGACCCAGGTCGACTCCCGCCTCGACGGGATTTCCCATTCGCTTGGCGCGCATCTTCGCGACGAATCGCTCCGTGAATTCGCGGCGGATCGTCTCGACGACGATGAACCGCTTCGCCGCGATGCAGCTCTGCCCCGCGTTGATGAGGCGCGAGTTGACGCAGGCTTCGACCGACGATTCCATCTCGGCGTCCTCGAGCACGACGTACGGGTCGCTCCCCCCCAGCTCGAGCACGCTCTTCTTGAGAAGCCGCCCCGCCTGGGAGGCGATCGCGCGCCCGGCCGCGGCGCTCCCGGTCAGCGTCACGGCACGCACCTCGCGGCGCTCCAGCACGCGCTCCACCGCGCCGGCGCGAAGGCGGAGCACGGTGAACAGATGTTCGGGGAAGCCCGCCTCGCGAAGGAGATCGCCGATCGCGAGCGCGCAACCGGTCACGTTCGACGCGTGCTTGAGCACGCAGGCATTTCCAGCCATCAGCGCCGGCGACGCGAAGCGAAAGACCTGCCAGAACGGAAAATTCCAGGGCATGACCGCGAGGATCACGCCGAGGGGCGGGAAGGCGACGTAGCTCTTCGCGGCGTCGGACTCGATCGGGAGCGGCTCGAGAAAACGCGAGGCGTTCTCCGCGTAGTAGCGGCATGCCCAGGCGCACTTCTCGATCTCGGCCTTTCCCTGCGCGATGGGCTTTCCCATTTCCGCCGCCATCAGCTCGGCGTGCCGCGCCTTTCCCCC
>JBGPMG010000152.1:0-6389 GCA_041486815.1 Candidatus Eiseniibacteriota bacterium
GACTACGCAGATCGTTATGAAGAGCGGCGAGACGATCATGATCGGCGGCTTGATCTCCTCGCTGGACCGCAAGATCGTCCGAAAGGTGCCGGTGCTTGGGGACATCCCTCTTCTGGGATATCTCTTCCGGCACAAGACCGTAACGAAGGACAAGACAGATCTCATTATTTTCATCACGCCGCACATCACCGCAGGGAGGTGAATCGCATGAGCCAGGGCCAGCCGCGAGGTCGGGTGTTGGTCGTCGACGATGAGCCGGATCTCGTGCGTATTCTCCAATTCGGTCTCCAATCGGCCGGGTACGTCGTCGAGTCCGCCTCGGACGGACAGGAGGGGTTGAAGAAGGCGCGTGAAGTGAAGCCCGACATCATCCTCCTCGACTTGATGCTCCCCAAGCTGGACGGCTACAAGATCTGCCGCCTGCTCAAGTTCGACGAGCGGTTCAAGCAGATCCCGATCATCATCCTCTCCGCTAGGACGCAGGAGGGGGACCAGGCTCTGGCGCTCGAGATGGGCGCCAATCGATTCGTCACCAAGCCGTACAATTTCTCGGAGATCCTGGCGCACGTCGAGGAGCTGTTGAAGTCCACGTCCCTCCGCTCGTAGGCACGAATTCGTTCGAATTCCAGGCTTGACCTCGACTGCGGGGCGACCGTAGCGTTACCCTGCGGTCCTGTCCATTTCCTTCCGCCATATTCGAGACGACCCGTGAAAGGCCAAACCGAAAGCATGTCCCAGGGAGCGAGCGCTTCCGCGCCCGCGAAGCCGCACATCTACGGCAACATCCTCGAAACCGTGGGGAACACGCCGCTCGTGAGACTCCGGAGCGTGGCGAAGGACAGCCGTGCCGCCGTGCTCGCGAAGCTCGAGGGCTTCAACCCGGGCGGCTCCGTCAAGGACCGGATCGCGGTGGCGATCGTCGCCGAGGCGGAGGCGAAGGGGCTCCTCAAGCCCGGCGGCACGATCGTGGAGGCCACGTCGGGCAACACGGGAACCGGCCTCGCCCTGGTCGCCGCGGTGAAGGGGTATCGCACCGTTCTCGTGATGCCGGATAAGGTGAGCCGGGAGAAGATCAACCTCCTGAAGGCATACGGAGCGGAGGTCGTCATCGCCCCGACGTCGGTTCCGCCCGACTCTCCCGACTCCTACTACGAAGTCGCGAAGCGGATCGCCCACGAGACGCCCGGCGCGTACCTCGCGAATCAATATTTCAATCCGACGAACCCCGAGGCCCACTACCGCACGACCGGCCCCGAGATCTGGTCCCAGACCGGCGGGAAGATCGATTATTTCGTCGCGGGTCTGGGCACCGGCGGCACGATCAGCGGCACCGCGCGCTACCTGAAGCAACAGAATCCGAAGATCAAGGTCGTGGGGGCAGATCCCATCGGATCGATCCTCAAGGAGTACTTCTATACGAAGAAGGTGATCGCGCCGAAGCCGTATAAGGTCGAGGGGATCGGGGAAGACTTCTTCCCGGGAACGCTCGACTTCTCGATGATCGACGAGGTGATCTCGGTGAACGACAGCCAGTCGCTGAACCTGGCGCGCCGGCTGGCCCGCGAGGAAGGAATTCTCGCGGGCGGCTCGGCCGGCACCGCGCTCTACGCCGCGCTCCAGACGGCCCGGCAGGCCAAGCCGGATGAGGTCATCGTCGTGCTCATCCCCGACACCGGGGAGCGCTACCTGAGCAAGGTTCACTCCGACGAGTGGATGCGGGACAACCATCTGCTCGACTCGAACGCGGTCACCGTGGGGGAGATCCTTCGCGCGAAGGGGAATCACGTCCCGGCCATGATTTCCGTCGGCTACGACGAGCCGGCGGCGCGCGCTCTGGCACTGATCCGCGAGTTCAACATTTCCCAGCTGCCGGTGCTCAAAGACTCCGTCGTGGTCGGAGCCGTGACCGAGGGGGCGCTCTTGCAGAAGCTTCTCGACGGGACGGCGTCCCCCGAGACGCGGCTTGAATACCTGATCGAGAAACAGCTCCCAACCGTTTCGCTTCACGAGCACCTGCCGCGCGTCATGAAGCTCCTCTCGGAGCGGAACGCTGCGATCGCGGTCGACGACAACGGCCGCCCGTTCGGTATTCTCACCCGCTTCGACCTCATTGAGTACATCAACACCTAGGCCCATGGGATTCTCGACCGACGCCATCCATGCCGGCCAGGAGCCGGACCCCACGACCGGGGCGATCACCACTCCGATCTACCAGACCTCGACCTACGTCCAGGAGGGGCTCGGGAAGCACAAGGGCTTCGAGTACGCGCGCACCCAGAATCCGACGCGCATCGCGCTCGAGAAGAACCTGGCCTCTCTGGAGCGCGGGGCGCGAGGCTTCGCGTTCGGCTCGGGAATGGCCGCCATCTCGTCGATCACCCAACTGTTGAAGAGCGGCGACCACGTCGTGGCTTCGAACAACATGTACGGGGGCACCTACCGTCTCTTCGAGCAGGTGACGCGGCGCGGGGGCGTCGACTTCTCCTACGTCGACACGTCCGACCTCGACGCGACCAAGGCGCAATTTCGACCCAATACCCGCCTTCTCTTCGTCGAGACGCCGACGAACCCGTCGATGCTGATCTCAGACCTGCGCGGCCTGGCGACATTCACCCGCGGGCGCGGCGCGCTCCTTGCCGTGGACAACACCTTCATGACGCCCTATTTCCAACGCCCGATCGAACTGGGCGCGCATCTGGTCGTGCACAGCACAACGAAGTACTTGAACGGGCACAGCGACATGGTGGGCGGGATCGTGATCTCGAGCGATGAGGCCGCGAGCGAGCGGCTGCAATTCCTCCAGAACGCGGTGGGCGCCGTGCCCGGTCCGTTCGACTGCTGGCTCGTCCTTCGCGGCGTGAAGACGCTGGCCGTCCGCATGGATCGCCATGAATCGAACGCGCGCGCGATCGCCGCGTGGCTCGCGAAGCACCCCAAGTTGGACCGCGTCGTCTATCCCGGTCTGCCCGGCCATCCCGGCCATGCCCTCCACAAGTCGCAGGCGACCGGATTCGGCGGGATGATCGCCTTCGAAACCGGGTCGATCGAGCGAGGAGCGGCCGTCCTGCGCCGGACCAAGATCTTTGCCCTCGCCGAGAGCCTGGGCGGCGTCGAGAGCTTGATCAGCCATCCCGCCTCCATGACCCACGCTTCGGTGCCCAAGCCGGAGCGCGAGAAGGTTGGTCTAACTGACGGCTTGGTAAGAATTTCCGTGGGAATCGAGGATCTCGAGGATTTGCAGGCGGACCTCGACCACGCCCTCTGCGTTCTCTAGGGGCAAATCGTTCTTGACATGCCGAGGCGAACTCCTTAGTCTGCCGCCGGTTATTGCCGCGGGGGGTCCCGGCGGCGGACGGACATGAACGAACCTTCTACACCACAAACGGCTGCACTTCGCCCCGGCACCGCTGCTCTCAGTGGTGTTTTGCTTTATTGGGTAGTGGGGACCGGGGGGCCTCAAGGCGATCCCGCATCACTCGCTTCATCCGAAGGGAGGTGATAGCAAAGTGAAGAAGATTCTCACCGTCACGCTTGTGTTCGTATTCGCGCTAGCGCTCGTGCTCGCCATCGGTTGTGCCAAGAAGGAGACGCCGGCGACGGAAAGCCAGGAGCAGGGAATGCAGTCGACGACTCCCGATACGTCCGCCGCGGCGATGCCGATGGATTCGACGCATATGGGCGGCCACTAAGAGTCGACCACCCCGGCCCGAATGAACGGTGGCGATCGCTACTTGGGTCCATCGGGTTTGAGGCAGTTCGCATAGAGTAGCGTGGCAAGTACGGAGGGGAAGCGAGCGCGTCGCGCGCTTGGCTTCCCCTTCTTCTTCGTGGGTCGCGACCGGAGGGACGCGAAGGATGGCGAGTGACAACTCGTTCGACATCGTCTCGGACGTCGATCTGATGGAAGTGTCGAACGCGGTGCAGCAGGCGATGAAAGAGATACGGCAGCGCTTCGACTTCAAGGGGAGCGTGAGCGACATCGGGCTCGAGAAGGAGATCCTGACGCTGCACTCCGATGACGAATCGCGCCTCAAGGCCGTCATCGACATCCTGGCGGGGAAGTTCGCGAAGCGCGGGGTCTCGCTGAAGGCCCTCGAGTATGGGAAGATCGAGCCCGCCGCGAAGGGGACCGTCCGCCAGGTCGTCACGATTCGCAAAGGGATCCCGTCGGAGAAGGCCAAGGAGATCGTCAAGTTCATCAAGACGACCGGGATCAAGGTGCAGGCGCAGATCCAGGAGTCGCAGGTGCGCGTGTCGGGAAAACACCGGGACGACCTCCAAGCGATCATCCAGCGGGTGAAGGGCCAGGACTTCGGGCTTGATCTTCAGTTCACGAACTATCGCTCGAACTAGCCGCCTCGCGGGGCTCCTTCTCGCGGCCGCGATCGCGATCGCGGGGCCGGCGCGGCCGGCCGAGGCGCGCGAGTGGCCGCCGCCGCGCGGATATTTGAGCGACTTCGCGGGCATCATCGATCCCGCCACGGCCGATTCGATCGAGGCCCTGGCCGGAGAGCTGAAGGAGAAGACCGGCGCGGAGCTCGCGGTCGTCACGGTCAAGGACCTGGGCGGGGAGACGATCGATCCGGTTGGGGTCGAGCTCTTCAAACAATGGGGCATCGGGGGGAAGGGAAAGGACGAAGGCGTCCTCATCCTCCTCGCGCTCGCCGAGAGGCGCGTTCGGATCGAGGTTGGTTACGGGCTCGAGGGAATTCTCCCCGACGGTAAGACCGGGTCGATCATCCGTCTGGCCATGGGGCCGGACCTTCACGCCGACCGGTTCGGCGCGGGGCTGCTGCGCGGCTCTGAAGCGGTCGCGAACGTCATCGCGCAAGATCGCGGCGTTTCGCTGGAGCGCCGGGGCAGCGGCGTCGCGCCGGCCGGCTCCAGCGCGGAGTCTTCCCGGCCGCATCTGCTCTTCTTCCTAATCGCGATCCTGGTGCCAATCTTGGTGTCCG
The DNA here is from genome assembly GCA_041486815.1 of Candidatus Eiseniibacteriota bacterium. Lineage (GTDB taxonomy): Bacteria > Eisenbacteria > RBG-16-71-46 > SZUA-252 > SZUA-252 > WS-9. The sequence continues at coordinate 4,956 of JBGPMG010000152.1, forward strand.
CGCGAATGAATTGGAACCGGCAGTCCGGACGTTGGGGCGACTGGAGAAGCGGACGTCGACGGAATTGGTATGACCCCTGGGGCGGCTTTGGAGGCGGCCTTGGAGGGCTGGGAGGATTCGGTGGCGGCGGTGGAGGGGGTCGCGGTGGTGGCGGTGGAGGGTTCGGGGGATTCGGCGGCGGGGCGAGCGGTGGCGGTGGGGCGAGCGGTGGCTTCTGACAGCGAAGACGGCGCGGAAGGAGATCCGAGTTGATGTGGAGGAGGCGACCGTTTGACGGGAGAGCCGCCGCGACGCGCGCGGTCTCCGCGGTGTTGCGAGCCGTGGGAGACCGGCTCGTCGGCGCGACGCTCTACGGTAGCGCCGCGGGAGGAGAGTTCTTGCCGGCGCACTCGGACGTAAACATGGCGTTCGTTTTCTCCGCGCTCGGGCCCGAGGAGCTGGAAGCGCTCCGCCCGGCGCACAGGATCTGGCAGCGGAATCGCGTCATCCGTCCGCTCCTCCTGTCCCGGGAGGGCCTCAACCGTTCTCTCGACGTGTTCCCGCTGGAATACCTTCTCATCCGCGAGCGCCACGAAACCGTTCACGGTGAGGACAGCTTCGCCCAGATCGAGATCGACCGCACCGCATTGAAGCGCGAAATCGAGAGGGTGCTCCGCGCGCAGGAGCTTGGCCTGAACTGGACCTACATCGCGCTCGCCGGGACGCCCGCGGGGGCGCGGCACTGGGCCGGACGCGCAGGCACCGCGATCGCCGCCTCGGCCTCGGGCCTGCTCTATCTCGCGGGAGAGCCCATTCCCGCGACGCGCCGCGAGCTGACGGCGCGATGCGCGGCTCTCTTCGGCATCGACTCGGAAGCGCTCCGGGGACTCATCGAGCGGAACCTCGACGCCCGCTCCCGCATTGAAGCGACGAGGCTGCTCGCCTCGGCGCAGACGATACTCACGCGGCTCACCGAAGCCGCCGATTGACCTGGCCGCTCACCAAGACCCTAAAGGAGGGGATTCGATGGCTTCGCGCGTCAACGCACTCACCGTCGTGCTGCTCATCCTGGGCGCACTCGTCGTCGCCGCGCTTTTCGTCGCGGGCTACGTCCGCACGACCTATAACGACCTGGTCTCGCTTCAAGAGCAGAACAAGACGGCGTGGGCCCAGGTCGAGAACCAGCTTCAGCGCCGGAACGATCTGATCCCGAACTACGTGGAGACCGTCAAGGGTTACGCGAAGCAGGAGACCACGATCTTCACCGCCATCGCCGACGCCCGCGCCCGGATCGGCAGCGCGCAATCGATCCCCGACAAGACGGCGGCGAGCAACGAGCTCTCGGGCGCGCTCGCCCGGCTCCTGGTGGTCATCGAGAATTACCCCGAGCTCAAGTCGAGTGAGAACTTCATGCGGCTCCAGGACGAGCTGTCGGGAACGGAAAACCGGATCGCA
>JBGPMG010000153.1:0-6271 GCA_041486815.1 Candidatus Eiseniibacteriota bacterium
CCGCCACCCGTACCGTAAGGGGGAAACTGCCCGAACCGGCCGTCTCCGGTGGGGTCCACGAGAACACCCCCGTCGACGGGTTGATCGTCGCGCCCGCGGGAGCACCGCTATCTAATGAGAAAAATTTGATATTCGCGGGCAGATCGGAATCGGTCGCCGTCGCCGTGAAGGTGAGGGTGGCCAGCTCGTCGATCGTCTTGTTCCCGATCGCCGCAAGCACCGGCGCCGCGTTCACCTCGTTCACCGTGATCGTGATCACCGCCGTGCCGCTCGCGGGCGGCGCCCCGTTGTCGGTCACGCGGATCGTCACCGGGAAGGCGCCCGGCCCCTGAGCCTCCGTCGGAGTCCAGCTGAACGCGCCCGTCGTGGCCCCGATCGTCGCTCCAGCCGGCGCGCCGGCATCTAACGAAAACGCCTCCGTCTGGCCCGCGTCCGGATCCGTCACCGTCACCGTGAAGGCGAGCGTCGCAAGCTCGTTGATCGTCTGATTCCCGGGGCCGTTCACGACCGGCGCCGTGTTTCCACCGGCTACCGGTCCGAGCCCATCCGCGTCAAACCAGTCCGCGACGCCCTGCAACCCACGTGTATTCGGTCCATCCAACTTGTACGTGTTGTCGAAGAACTGTCCAAAACACGGCGTCCCAAATGCCGTGAAGTCCACGCTCGCAGGGAGCAAATCCACGATATCCACCTGCGGCGATCCACCCGTAGCGGTGATCGTCAGCGTGCCCAGCCGATACGTCCCCGCACCGATATACGTCGTACCGAAAAACCCGGTCTTGAAGCTCACCCCGTCCCCGGGATTCACCGTCTGGGCCGGGTTCGGCATCGGCGTCGCTTGCTGGTTGACGTACCCCGAGTACGTCACCGTCCCGCCCGACGCCAGCATGTTGACGGCGTACGAATTGATCTTCAGGGAGTCGGACCCCGTATTGCACAGCGCCGTGCTCCCGTCTCGATTCGTGTTCGTCTTCAGCCAGACGTCCACCGTCGTCGGTGTGCCGATCGCGTTCAGGCGGTCGCCGGAGTCATGCACCCCGTTCGCATTCGAATCGAGGTACAGGTACTGGGCGGACGCCGGCACTGCGAAGGGGAGTGTGAGAATCGCGGCAAACAAAACGAGACGCAGCACGAACTTCATCGGAAGCCTCCTTAGACGTGGGCACGCAAGATGCCAAGCACCGAAGAACGAATGCACGATGTTGTGACTGCGGATGCTTCCCCCGCCGCGCGGAGCAGCGCGGCCCCAATTCATTCCGGCCCATGTGGGCGCCGTCGGGATCGATCCCTGCCTAATTCAAGGGTTAGCCCGAAGGATGGCCCGGCCGAATGCAGCCGAGGGAGAGGGGGGTCTCGCGAGTCCTTCGTACCAATCCCGTTGGCGAGATCTGATCCACCAAGGACCGCAAGATATTAGCACATCCTAAGTTGAGAAGTCAAGAGGGGACCGCGCGCCGGACCCCTTCTCGGAGCAAATTACCCTGCTCCTTCGTGCCAATCCCGCTGTCCGTGCTGGTCGAACGCAGCCTGCCGGAGGCCAGGAGCTCCTCGACGGCCGACCCGATCAGCGCGCCCGCCTCGGACTCCCCCAAATGTTCGAGCAGCATCTGACCAGCAAGGATGGCGCCGATCGGGGACGCGACATTCTTTCCCGCATGCTTAGGGGCGGAGCCGTGGATCGGCTCGAACATCGAGACGCGGCCGGGGTTGATGTTTCCCGATGCCGCGATTCCCATCCCACCCTGGATCGCGGCGCCGAGATCCGTGAGGATGTCGCCGAACATGTTCGAGACCACGACGGTATCGAACGTCTCCGGGTTCTTGACCATCCACATGCAGGCGGCGTCGATGTAGGCGTGATCCCGATGGATGTCCGAGTACTCCTTCCCAACCTCCTCAAACGTGCGCGTCCAAATGTCCATGGCGCCGACCGCGTTCGCCTTGTCGACCATGGTCAGCTTGTTCGCGCGCCCCCGCTTGCGGCAGAGATCGAACGCGTAGCGGATCACCCGCTCCACACCTTTACGTGTGAAGATCATCTCCTGCACCGCCACCTCGTCGGGAGTTCCCTTCTTCAGGAAGCCTCCAATGCCTGCGTAGACATCCTCGGTGTTCTCTCGCACCACCATCATGTCGACATCCTCCGGCCGCTTCCCCTTCAGGGGGCAGAGATGCTCGGCGTAGAGCTTCACGGGGCGGAGGTTGACGTAGAGGTCGAGTCCGAATCGAATTCCCGAGATGATGGCGCGCTCGAGGAGCCCCACGGGAAGGCGCGGGTCGCCGATCGCGCCGAGGAGGATCGCGTCGTGGCCGCGGAGCTCCTCGAGCGCCGACGGGGGGAACATCTCCTTCGTTTTCATGTAGTGCTCCGCGCCGAACGGATAGTTGGTGAAATCGAGCGCGAAGCCGCGCACCTCCGCGGCGAGGCGGATCGTGTCGACCGCCTCGCGCGTCACCTCCGGGCCGATCCCGTCGCCCGGCAGGACCGCGATCCGATAGCGCTTAGCCACGGGTCGCCGCCCCGCTTCCCGCCCGCTTGAACTCGAGCACCACTGTCAGCAATTCAGCCTCCTCGAAGACCGCCTCGCGTTGCTTGGCGAGCTTGAAGATGTGCTCGACCAGCGGACGATCAGGCTCGTGCCCGTGGGCCGTGAGCCAGTAGATCACGTTCGATTCGCCGCACATCGGGCCCACTTCGATCTCCTGCTTCAATCCCAGCATCCCGGCGGGAACGCTCGAGTAGACGCGATCGGCAAGCCAGGCGTCGCCTTTCTTCTTGGCCTTGATCACCGCGGCGGCGTGCACGCCTGTGCCGGTGCGGAAGGCGTCCCGTCCCAGAGCGGGATAGTTGTAGGGGATCGGCACGCGGCACGACTTCGAAACGAGGGCGCAGTACTCCGGTAGCGCGGTCAAGTCCGACTCGAGCCAGCCCAGAAGCTTCAAATTGATGAGAATCAGGTCGAGCGGAGCGTTCCCGACCCGCTCGCCTACCCCGAGGATCGTGCCGTGCACGCGATCGGCTCCGGCCAAGAGCGCGGCGAGGGCGTTCGCGACGCCCAGGTCGCGGTCGCGGTGGCCGTGCCAGTCGACGCCCACCTTCTCGCCGGTCGCGTCGACGACGCCGCGGATGAACGCGATCAGCCGGGCCGCTCCCTCGGGAGTAGCGTGGCCGACGGTGTCGGAGACGCAGACGCGCCGGGCGCCGCACTCCACCGCGACCGTGTAGAGCCGGCGGAGGATCTCCGGGCGGGCGCGGGTCGTGTCTTCGGTGACGTACATCACCGGAACGCCGTTCCGCGTCGAATAGGTGACCGCCTCCTCCGTATGGCGCAGGAGTCGATCGAGGTCCCAATCCTCGGCGTACTGTCGGATCGGGCTTGAACCGATGAAGGTCGCGGCCTCGATCCTAAGCCCGGACTTCTGGGAGATCTCGATGATCGGGTCGATGTCGTCCTTGTGGGTCCGCGCGGCGCAGTACGGTTCGATCGGGAGCTTGGCCCGCGCGATCTCGAGGGCCAGGGCGAGCGTCGCCTCCTTGGCTCGAGGACCGGCGCCCGGGAGCCCGATGTCGTTGCCGTGGACGCCAAGACGCGCCTGGAAGTGAAGCGCGCGGATCTTGTCCTCGATCGGAGGGTCGGTGACCGACGGCGATTGGAGCCCGTCCCGAAGGGTCTCGTCCACGACTTGCACGGGGCGCGGCGGCCGGATTGGGTCGCCCTCGCCGACGTTCCAGTCGAAGATCAAATCCCGCTCGGACGGGTGGGTCACGCGAACGCCTCGACCACCATGGCGATTCCCTGCCCTCCGCCGATGCAGGCGGCGGCGACCCCCCAGCGCTTCTTCCGCCGGCGGAGCTCCAAGAGCAGCGTCAGGACGAGCCGGGTGCCGGTCGCCGCGAGCGGGTGCCCGAGCGCGATGGCTCCTCCGTTCACGTTGGACTTCTCGCGCGGATTCCCTAGCTCCTTCTCGACCGCGAGATACTGACCTGCGAACGCCTCGTTGATCTCGAAGAGGTCGACGTCGTCTACCGTCATTCCGGCCTGCTTCAGCGCGGCGCGCGTCGCCGGGACGGGCCCGATCCCCATCGCGTCCGGATCGACGCCGGTCACCGCCCACGAGGCGATGCGGCCGATCGGACTGAGATCGCGCTTCTCCGCGTGGCGCGAGGTGGTCACGACGACCGCGGCGGCGCCGTCGACGATCCCGCTCGCGTTCCCCGCGGTGACGAAACTCTCCTTGCCGAACGCGGGCTGGAGCTTTGAGAGCCCCTCGAGCGTCGCGCCTTCGAAGCAGTGGTCATCCTTCTCGACCACCCTCGCCTCTCGCCCCGGCAGCGTGACCTTCACGATCTCCTCGCTCAGAAGGCAGCTGTCGATCGCGCGGCGTCCCTCGGTGATGCTGCGGAATGCGAAGGCGTCCTGCTCCTCGCGCGAGATCTTGTAGCGCCGCGCCAGATTGTCCGATGTCTCGGCCATGAAGAGGCCGCAGTACGAATCCTTGAGCGCCGTGAGGAGCGAATCCTCGAGCGCGCCCTGCCCCAACCGCAGCCCGCTTCGGGCGCCGCGGACGACGAACGGAGCCTGGCTCAGATTTTCCATCCCCCCCGCCAGCACGAAGTTGGCCTCCCCGAGCTGGAGAAGGTGGGCGGCTTCCATGATCGCCTGGATCCCCGATCCACAGAGGCGATTCACGGTCAGGGCAGGAACCGGAATCGGGACGCCCGCCTTGAGCGCGACGTGGCGCGCGCCGTAGATCGCGTCGCCGCTAGTCTGCAGCGCGTTCCCCATCACCACGTGGTCGAGCAGATCGGGCGGCACCTTCGAGCGTTCGAGCGCGGCCTTGGCGGCGACGACCCCCAGGTCGATCGCGGAAATATCTTTAAGCGCGCCACCCGGCTTCCCGTTGCCGGCCCTGCCTCCCACCCATTCGGTCATGGGGGTTCTGGCGCCGTTCAAGATGACGACTTCTTCGCGTGCCATCGGTCTCCCTTGCCTTCCTATGCCTTGGAGTAGTCGTAGAATCCGCGGCCGGACTTTCGGCCCATGTATCCCGCGAGGACCATCCGCTTGAGGAGGGGCGGCGCGGCGTACTGCGGCTGTTTGAACTCTTCGAACATGATGTTGGCGATGTAGTAGGTGGTGTCAAGCCCCACGAAATCGAGAAGGGTCAACGGGCCCATCGGGTATCCGCAGCCAAGCTTCATCCCGTTGTCGATATCTTCTTTCGATGCGACGCCCGATTCGAAGATCCGGACGGCGTCGAGCAGGTAGGGGACAAGGAGCCGGTTCACCACGAAGCCGGGCGTGTCCTTGGCCACGACCGCGGTCTTCCCGATCCGCTCCACGAACCCCTTCGCGGTCTCGAACGCGGCCTCGTTCGTCGGAAGCGCCCGGATGATCTCGACGAGCTTCATAAGCGGTACCGGATTGAAGAAATGGAGCCCCAAGACCCGCTCCGGCCGGCTCGTCGTCGCCGCGATCTCCGTGATCGAAAGGGACGACGTATTGCTCGCCAAGGCGGCCGCAGGCGCGACCACCTTGTCGAGTGCCTGAAATACTTCCCGCTTGGCCTCGATCTGTTCCACGACAGCCTCGATCACAATCTCGCACGGGGCCAGGTCGTGAAGCTCGGTCGTGCCCTTGATGTTCGCCAGGACCTTCTCGCGGTCCTCCGCGGTCACCTTTCCCTTCGCGACGCCGTCATCCAAGAACTTCCGGATGCGCCCGAGGCCCCGATCGAGGGTTGGCTTGTCCACCTCGCGCACCCACGTCACGAGCCCGGCCTGGGCGCTCACCTGCGCGATCCCAGAGCCCATGAGACCGCATCCGACTACGCCCACCGTCTTCAACGCCGCCATGGCCTTCCTTCCTCCCTAGTTTCGGCTGAGTTCCAACGCGATTCCAAGCCCGCCGCTCACGCAGAGCGTGGCAAGGCCCAGCGACGCGCCGCGACGATCCATCTCATGAACCAACGTCGTCACGATGCGGGCTCCGGTCGCCCCGATCGGGTGCCCGAGCGCGATCGCGCCGCCGTTCACGTTGAGCCGGGCGCGGTCGAGCTTGAGGTCCCGGTCGCACGCGAGGACCTGAGCGGCGAAGGCCTCGTTCAGCTCGATCAGATCGTAGGCGTCGAGCGAGCGTCCGGTCTTATGCAAGAGCTCGCGGGTCGCGGGGACCGGCCCGATTCCCATGATCGAAGGATCCACGCCGACGACCGCGCTCTCCCCCACCCACGCCTGCGGCTTCCACCCGCGCTCCCGGGCGACCGACTC
>JBGPMG010000154.1:0-6213 GCA_041486815.1 Candidatus Eiseniibacteriota bacterium
CAAGATCGCGAAGGGCGCCAAGGGGTCGAAGTCGACGGTTCGGTGCGACGCGCTCCTCCTGGACGAGTTCTCGCGCTCGGACACCTACCCCTATATGGAGATCGAGGAAGACCAGGTCACGATCGGCCACGAGGCGACGGTTTCCAAGATCGGCGACGAGCAGCTCTTCTATCTGATGAGCCGCGGAATTCCCGAAGCGGAGGCGGCCGCGATGATCGTCAGCGGATTCATCGAGCCGATCACGAAGGAGCTTCCGATGGAGTACGCGGTGGAGATGAACCGCCTCATCCAATTGCAAATGGAGGGCTCGGTCGGCTAGGCCGCCGCGCACCTTGAGCCTTATCACGACACGGAGATCAAACGTGAATCCAACGGAAACCATGACGCCCGGCCAGGTCCAGGACTCGACCCGAATGGGCGCGCTCAAGAAGGAAACGATCGCCGCGCTCTCGAAGCGGGCCAACGAGCCTGACTTTCTCGCCCGGCGGCGCGCCGAGGCATGGGCGTTCTGCGAGAAGACGCCGTTCCCCGGCCGCGTCGAGGAGCTCTGGCGACGCACGGACATCAGCGGCCTCAAGTGGGACGCGGTCGTCGCCGCTCGTGAGTCGCACGCCGCGGTGCGCGCGCTCGCTGATCTGCCGGCCGCGCTCCGGGAGGAGATCGGGCCTGCTTCCGAGCGCTCGGCGATCGTGGTCCAAGTCGACTCGAGCGTCGTCTGGAGCGAGGCGGACGCGGAGCTCACGAAGCTCGGCGTGACGGTGCTTCCCATCGCCGAAGCCGCGAAGAAGAATCCAGCGCTCGTCGAGCGATTGCTGGGCCGGACGGTCCGGCATGACGAGAGCCGGTTCACCGGACTGAACGGCGCCCTGCTCGGCGGTGGAGCGATCGTGCACGTCCCCGCGGGCGTCACGGTGCCCCGGCCGATCCGAATCCTCATCTCCCGCCAGAGTCCCGACGTCGGCACGTTTCCGCACGTCGTCGTGGCGCTCGAGAAGGGGAGCTCGGCCAGCGTGATCGAGGAGTACTACTCGCCCGGTGAGCCCGGCATCGGCGTGAACGTCGGCGTGAGCGAGATCACGGTCGGCGAGGAAGCGAGCCTCCACCTGGCGACGCTCCAGCGCTGGGGATCGAACGTCTACCACTTCGGCGTGGAGCGCGTCCGCGTGGCGCGCGACGCCAAGTTCCACTGGACCTTCGCCGGACTGGGCGCAAAGCTCACCAAGATGGACATGGAGATGCACCTGGACGGCGAGGGGAGCGAGGCGAAGTTCTCGGGCTGTTACTTCGGGAACGAGACCCAGCATTTCGACTTTCACACGTTCCAGAATCACGTCGTCGGCCACTCGTTGAGCGATCTTCTGTTCAAGGGAGCGCTCCGCGGCAAGGCGCGCATGGTCTATCAGGGGCTGATCAAGGTCCACAAGGACGCGCAGCGCTCGGATGCCTACCAGGCGAACCGAAACCTGATTCTCTCCGACAAGGCCCGCGCCGACTCGATCCCGAGTCTTGAGATCGAGGCGAACGACGTCCGCTGCACGCACGGCGCGACGATCGGACAGGTCGACGACGAGCAAATCTTCTATCTCATGGCCCGGGGATTGAACCGGCGCGATGCCGAGCGCCTGATCATCGCGGGCTTCTTCGAGCCCGTGCTCGAGCGGATCCCGGCCCAGTCGCTCCGGACCCTCGTGACCGAGGCCGTCGAGCGGAAAGCAGCCGTCTGACCATGAAGGCGCTCGCTCCCGAGCGGCGCGTCGATTACGCCGCGATCCGCAAGGACTTCCCGATCTTCGAGCGGAAGGTGCACGGGAAGCCGCTGATCTACCTCGATTCGACGGCGACGACGCAGAAGCCGCTCGCGGTGATCCGGGCGCTGGACCACTACTACCGGACCTACAACGCCAACATTCACCGCGGGGTCTACCTGATCGCCGAAGAGGCGACCCAGGCGTACGAGGACGCCCGCGTGAAAGTCGCGCGCCTTCTGAACGCCCGCTCGTCGAAGGAAATCGTCTTCACGCGCGGCACGACCGAGTCCGTCAATCTCGTCTCGCACACCTGGGGCCGGAAGAACGTCGGCCGGGGCGACGTGATCCTCCTCACCGAAATGGAGCATCACTCGAATCTCGTCCCTTGGCAGCTTCTCGCCACCGAGCGGGAGGCGACGATCCGCTACATCCCTGTGGACGGATCCGGGCGGCTCGATCTGAGCGGCCTCGACAAGCTGCTCGCGGGTTCCGTCAAGATCGTCTCCCTCGCGCACGTCTCGAACGTCCTGGGCACGATCAATCCCGTCGCGGAGATCGCGCGCCGCGCGCACGCCGTGGGAGCGGTGGTCATGGTCGACGGCGCCCAGAGCGTGCCGCACATGCCGGTGGACGTCCGGATCCTCGACTGCGACTTCCTGGCGCTCTCGGGCCACAAGATGCTCGCGCCCACCGGGATCGGCGCTCTCTACGGGAAGCGTGAGCTTCTCGACGCGATGCCTCCGTTCTTCGGCGGCGGGGAGATGATCCGCGAAGTCCGGCTCGAGGGCTCGACGTGGAACGACGTGCCGTTCAAGTTCGAGGCGGGGACGATGAACATCGCCGACACGATCGCGTTCGGGGTCGCGATCGACTACTTGAATGAGATCGGCATGGAGTCGGTGCACGCCCACGGGCGGGAGCTCGTCGAGGAGACGATGCGCGTTCTGGGGGCGATTCCCGGCGTGACCATCTATGGGCCTCCGGCCGCCGAGCGGGGCGGAATCGTCTCCTTCACGGTCGACGACATCCACGCCCATGATGTGGCGGCGGTTCTGGACCATGAAGGCGTGGCCGTCCGAGCGGGCCACCACTGCGCGATGCCGCTCCATACCAAGCTCGGCTTGGCCGCGACGAGCCGCGCGAGTTTCTACGTCTATAACCTCATCTCCGACGTCGAACGTCTCGGGGACGGTGTGCGAAAGGCCAAGCAAGTCTTCCACCGATGAGCTTCGACGATCTCTATCGCCAGAACATCCTCGACCACTACCAAAGTCCTAGGAATTTCGGCACCCTCGAGCATCCGGACATCAGCGCGGAGGATTCCAATCCGCTCTGCGGCGACGTCATCCGGATCGATCTGAAGATTCAGGACGGAAAGGTCGCGGACGTCCGGTTCACCGGGAAGGGGTGCTCGATCAGCCGGGCCGCGGCCTCGATGCTGACCGAGGAGATTCGCGGCAAGTCGCTCGAGGAAGTGAAGGGGATCGGCAAGGACGAGGTCCTCGAAATGCTGGGAATCGAGCTGGGGCCGGTGCGGCTCAAGTGCGCGCTGCTTGCGCTCAAGACGCTGAAAGTGGGAGTCTATGGGATCCGGGGCTGGCCTGGTGAGGACGGGGAGGCCGAGTGAGCGAGCAAACGGCGCGATTCGTGCGCGTGGGGAAAGTCGGCGAGGTGCCTCCAGGGCGCGCCGAGGTCTTCGACGTGGAGGAGCGGCGGATCGCCGTCTACCGTCTCGAAGACGGCTTCTACGCGATCGATGACATCTGCACGCACGACGGCGGACCCCTCGCCGAGGGAGAAGTGGAAGGGGATCAGGTGATCTGTCCGAGGCACGGGGCGCGGTTCAGCATCAAGACCGGGGCTGCGCTCGCGTTTCCGGCGGTCACGCCGGTCGAGACCTATCCTGTCAGGGTCGACGGGGAAGACCTCTTCATCGGCATCTCGGAGTAACATCGCGGCCGCGCAGGCGCGGCCCTGGCAACCCAGAGGTACCATCATGGCGACCGAAGCTGAAATCCGAACCGCGCTGGAAGAGGTGGTCGATCCCGAGATCCACCTCAGCATCATCGAGCTGGGACTGGTCCGCGAAATCGACCAGAGCGTCGAGCCCTTCATGGTGCGGATGCTGCTCACGACTCCGTTCTGCCCCTATGCGCCGCAGATCATGGCACAGGTGAAAGACGCCGTGACCCGCGTCACGGGGAAGCCGACCGAAGTAGAGATCCTTCCCGAGCAGTGGACCCCGGAGATGATGCCGGATCCCGGCCTGCTCGGCCGCTGGTAGGAGGGAACCATGGCCAAGCTATCCGAAACCGAAATCAGAGCGTCGCTCCAAGAAATGCCCGGGTGGGTCAACCAGGACGGTAAGTTGACGAAGACCTTCAGCCACGCCTCGTTTCCAGAGGCGATCGTTTTCGTCAACGCGACGGCGCATCTGGCCGAGCTGGCGAATCATCACCCGGATATCGACGTCCGCTATTCCAACATCACCGTCTCGCTGGTGACGCACGATCAGGGAGGAATCACGCAGAAGGATGTCGCGCTCGCCAAGCAGATCGAAGCGATCCGCAAGAAGGCCGGCGTCCCGGCGTAGCTGAAATCGTGCCCCCAACGCTCGATCCGCTCCTTCGACCGCGCTCGGTGGCGGTGATCGGAGCTTCGCGGAGCCGCGATTCCATCGGCGGCGCGATCCTCCACAACCTCCTCGAGGCTGGCTTTCAGGGACCGGTCTACCCGGTCAATCCCAACACGAGCCATGTCCAGTCAGTCCCCGCCTACCCGGACGTGGAGTCGATCCCGGGATCCGTAGATCTCGCGATCATCGTCATCCCCGCCGCGCACGTGCTCGAGGCGGTGGAGGCGTGCGGCAGGAAGGGCGTCCAGGCGCTGGTCGTCATATCGGCGGGCTTCAAGGAGGTCGGCGCCGAAGGGGCCGAGCGGGAGGGGGAGCTGTTGGCCGCGGTCCGCCGGCACGGCATGCGGCTCGTGGGACCGAATTGCCTCGGCCTCCTGAACACCGACCCCGACGTCTCCCTGAACGCGACATTCGCTCCGGTGGAGGCGCTTCCCGGCCGCGTCGCATTTTCGTCGCAGAGCGGGGCCTTGGGCCTCGCGATCCTCGACTACGCGCGGAGGCTCTCCCTCGGCATCTCGCAATTCGTCAGCGTGGGCAACAAGGTCGACGTATCGGGAAACGACCTGATCGAGTTCTGGGAGCGCGATCCGGGAACCGATCTCATCCTCCTCTACCTCGAATCGTTCGGCAATCCGACCAAATTCACGCAGATCGCCCGACGCGTCGCGCGCAAGAAGCCGATCGTGGCGGTGAAAGGCGGCCGCACGAAAAGCGGAGCGCGGGCCGCCTCGTCGCATACCGGCGCCCTCGCGGGCTCGGACGTCGCGGTCGACGCCCTGTTCCACCAGAGCGGGGTCATCCGGACGGACACGATCGAGGAGCTCTTCGACACGGCGCTTTTGCTCGCCTACCAGCCGGTGCCCGCCGGAGACCGCGTCGCCATTCTTACGAACGCCGGGGGCCCGGCGATCATGGCGGCCGATGCCTGCGAATCGGCCGGGCTGTCGCTCCCCTCGTTGGAGCCGAAGACGATGAAGGCGCTTCGTGGGTTTCTCGCGCCCGAAGCAAGCGTGAAAAACCCGGTCGACATGATCGCGTCGGCCGACGCGCCCTCGTACGAGCAGGCTCTTCGGCTCCTCCTGGCCGATCGAAACGTCGACGCCGTGATCGTCATCTTCGTTCCGCCGCTCGCGACGGGCGCGCCCGAGGTGGCCCGCGCGATCCTCGCCGGGAGCGCGGGGTCGAAGAAGCCGATCCTCTCCTGTTTCATGGGCTCGCACGGGCTTCCCGAGAGCCTCCGGTCGCTCAACGAAGGCCACATCCCGTCCTATGCGTTCCCGGAGGCCGCCGCGCGGACGCTCGCCCGCGTCGCGAAATACGGGGCGTGGCGGAGCGCGCCGTCCGGGAAGGTGCCCGCGATCACCGGGGTCGAACCCGACCGCGCGCGGGGCGTCATCGCGGGGGCGCTCGCCGGGGCGGATCCCGGCTCGCCGGCGAAGTGGCTCGACTCCGACGCGCTCACGCAGATCCTCGCGGCGTACGGCGTACGGACCGCCGCGGCGCGGCCTGCATCGAATCGGGGCGAGGCCGCGGTGGTCGCGAAGAGCCTCGGCTTCCCGGTCGTGATGAAGGTCCGCTCTCCCGACGTCGTGCACAAGACCGACGTCGGCGGCGTGAAGCTGGGGCTTCGAAGCGAGGAGGAAGCGGCGCGCGCTTTCGACGAAATCCGGACGTCGCTCGCCAGGACGAAGCCCAGCGCCCGCTTCGACGGTGTCACGCTTGAGCGAATGGTCACCGGCGGGATCGAGACGATCGTCGGCATGACGCGAGATCCGCTCTTCGGCCCGGTGCTTCTCTTCGGGCTCGGCGGCGTCGCGGTGGAGCTCCTCC
>JBGPMG010000155.1:0-6187 GCA_041486815.1 Candidatus Eiseniibacteriota bacterium
AATTCGAAATTGTCCGGTTCGTTCGGCTTCACGCCCCGCTCGTGGCGCAGCACCTGGCGAGTCTGTTCGATCGCGTCGCCGGTCAGCTCCGGGGTCTTCGCTCGGACCGTGATGTTGACCGATCGGGAGAAGCCGTTTCTGTCGGTCATCCCATAGGTCTTGAGGAAAGTCGAGACGGGGATCAGCACGTAGTTGTCGTAGCCCGCGCCGAAGGCGGACTTCTTCTCATCAAAGACGCCTATGACCTCGTATTTCCGGCCATCGACGCGGATCGTCTTTCCGATCGGGTCGACGAACGGGAAGAATTTCTGGCCGAGCGCGTAGCCGATCACGGCGACGTTGCGCGCGCCCAGGATGTCGATCGGGGAGAGGTTCCGCCCGAGCCCAACGAAGTGGGTGTTGTTGGGCGGATACTCGGGCGTCCCACCGCAGATGGAAACGTTCGGATTGGACGATTCGCCGTGGTACTGCACGACGAAACCAAAGTCCCAGAGCTCGGAGCCCACGAGGTCCACGGAGGTGACGTGCTCTCGAATCGCCGCGGCGTCCTTGAGGGTGAGCGGGGGCCTCATCATGGCCTTCCGGCGCTGCGCGTCGGAGGCGAATCCTCCCGCCGGCCACTTCTGAACCTGGAAGGTCTGAGCGCCGAGAACGCTCATCTCCTTCTCCATCGTCGTTTGAACGACGGCGATCGCGGTCATCACCGCGATGATCGAGGCCACGCCCGCCACGATCCCGACGAGGGTGAGGACCGACCTCAGCTTGTTGCTGAGGAGCGTCCCCATCGACATCTGGAGCGTGTCACGAATGCGCATGGGCAGCCTCCCCGCGGGGGTGTCTACTCATATCGAAGCGCCTCGATCGGGTCGAGCTTCGCGCCCCGATAGGCCGGCGCCACGCCGGCGAGGATCCCGACCGCCATCGATACGGAGACCGCGACGATGACGATCGGCCAGGAGACGCTCGCCGGCATCAGCACGGCATTGATGACCGCGGTCAACGCCGCGGCCAGCACGATCCCAATCACCCCCCCCACCACGCAGATGGCGCACGATTCCAGGAGAAACTGGGAAAGAATGACGCGCCTCGTCGCTCCGATCGCTTTCCGGACGCCGATCTCCCGCGTTCGTTCGGTGACGGAGACGAACATGATGTTCATCACCCCTATGGCGCCGACGAACAGGGAGATGCTGGTCACGATGAGCCCGACCAAGAGCACGACCCCCATCACGTTTCCGAAGGTGCCCACCAGGGTGTCGAGCTTGTTGATCGAGAAGTTGTCGGGTTGGACCGGTCGCAATCTCCGGATCTTCCGCATCTCCCCGATCACCTCGTACTCGAGGTCTTTGAGTGCTTCCTGTCGGGGCGCTTTGACCGCCACGTTGACGTCGGTTCGCCCATGGGCGCCGCCGAAAGCGCCGACGTAGGTGGTGATCGGAACGAAGATCCGGCGGTCGAAGTTCGGGCCGCCGAGAAAGGCCCCTCCCTGCTTCTCCATGACGCCAATCACCCGGAACATCGAGCGGCCGATCTTAAGCGTCTTGTTGAGCGGGTTTACGGTCGCGAAGAGGCCGTCCCTCACGTCCGTCCCGATGACGCAGACGTTCTTCTTGAACCGGACGTCGAACGATTGGAGGAACCGGCCGCTCTGCGGCGAAGCGCTGGACAGGATCGTCTGCTTCTCGGTGGTGCCGACGATCGTCACTCCTTCCATGGTCTCGGCTTTGTACTTCGCATCCTGCCGCCCGTCCATGGTGGGATTGACGATCGCCCTTCCTCGGAGGTTGTTCTCCAGATCGCGCGCTTCCCGAAGGTCGAGGGGCGGGCGATTGCGAAATTGGAAGAAGTCATTCATGACGATCCACGGCATTCGCGACACGTAGAGCACGTCGGTGCCGATGGAGGAAAAGCTCTCGCGGAATTTGCTCTTGAGGCCGTTCACGGCCGTCATCGTCAGGACGACGGCGACGATGCCGATGATGATACCCAGCGTGGTCAACGCACCGCGCGCTTTCCTGGCGCGGATGGAGGCGACGGCGACGTGGAACGACTCGCCTAGGTCAACCGCCAGTCTCACTCGCCTGCGCCCCCTTGCTTTGCTTGGGCTCCTTGCTGATGGTCACGACGGCCCCGTTCTCCAGGTCCTTGGAGATCGCGCGGTAGCTGCCGGTGACGACTTCATCGCCCTCCTTCAGCCCCTCCACGATCTCGATGAGGGCGTCGCTCTGAATTCCGGTCTTCACCTGCTTCGCGACCGCCTTGCCCGCCTCGATCGCGAAGACGATCTCCACGAACCCATCCTTATCCGCCTTGTAGCGCTTCTCCGCGTCCTTCCGCTTCTCGCCCTTCATGGTGAGCTGATCCACGGTCCTCACCGCGACCGTTTGGAGTGGCACGCTCAGCGCGTTCTCTTGGGTCTTCGTGACGATGTCGGCGCTGGCCGTCATGCCGGGGCGCAAGGTCTTTGGCGGATTGATGATGCTGATCTTGATCTCGAATTCGGTCTTCTGCTCGGCGGTGCCCTGGCTCGCGACGTTTGCGCTGTTGGAGATCTCGGAAACGATGCCCGTCAGCGGGTGGTCCGGCATCGCATCTACTTCAATCTCTGCCTTCTGGCCGATGGCGACCGACACGATGTCGTTCTCATCCACGTTGACTTGAGCTTCCATCTCGGTGAGATCCGCGACGATCAGGATGACGTCCTTCTGGAACTGCGAGCCGAGCGCGATCTCTCCTTGCTCCTTGTTCAACGCGCTGACCGTCCCCGACATGGGCGAGTAGATGGTGGTCTTCGAAAGGTCATCGTTGGCTTGCTTCAGCGCCGCCTTGGCCTGCTCCACCTGATCCTGCGCGGACTTGTACCGTGCCACCTCGACCTGGTACTCGGCCTGCTTGGCCTCGAAGGCGGATTGCGACTCCAGCCCGGTGGCCAAGAGCTCCTTGGATCGCGCGAACTCCTTCTGGGTCCGGTTCATGTTCTCGCGGACGAGCGTCGCGTTCGCCGTGGCGGAGCTCACGTTCGCCGTACCGCTCTCGACGGCGGCGACGTAGCGCTCCCGGGCCAAGCCCACCAGCAACGCACCCTTCTCGACCCACTGCCCTTCTTTGACCGGCAGCTTGATGATCTTCGCGCTCACATCGGCGCTGATCTCGACTTGGGTCTTCGGCTGGATCTTTCCGGTCGCGCTGACCTTCTGAACGATTTTCTGTCGATCGACCTTGGCGGTTTGCACTTCGAGGTTCTTGTCGCCGCGGCCGCGGAAGGCCGCGAGTGCTACGACGACGCCCACGACCACGACCGCGGCGCCGATCAAGTAATGTTTTCTCTTCAGTGCCATCGCCCAGCGGCCTCCAGTTACTTCCGGGTCAAAGTGTTACGCGCTGCCCGATCCACGACAGGGAATACGGCGGGAATGCGTAAAAGGTTACCGCACTCTCGGGCGAAATGTGTGGAGATCGAGCGGCCGCGGCGCGGGCGCGACTTGCTCCGTGCGGGTAATCGCTAGATTGAGGGCGAGGAGGCGCTGCCGAGCGGAGCGCCAACTCATTATCGATACGACATTTATAGGATCGCATTGGAGTGCCCTTAGGGGAGGGTCGGTGAGGCGTTCACGTAGGTATAGGCCGTTTGTAGGATCCGGAGTGCGTCCTGGTCCCGCAAGAAGTAGAGCGGAAATGCCAGATGCACCATTCGACCGACGGAGGCGTTCGGGTCGAAGCCCGGCGTCAAGCCCCGCCCAAGGCCGTGTGCCTGGACTTGGACTCCGACAACCGTTCCTTCCCGCGGCGAAGGCCCTCCCTCTTCGTCGACCCCAATGTTCGCCCCGTGATATGTGAGGATTGGCTGGGCGATCGGCTGTGAAGGATTCTCGGGAGTGAAGACTACGGACGCGGTCGGCTGGCATCCGAAGTTCTTCGCCATGATCCAGCCGTCCACTTGACCGAGGCCGGGCGAGGTGTTCGTGTTGGGCTGCCCAGAACCCGGATACGTGATCCACTTCGCACCGCTCCCCAACGGGCCACGATCAACAAGAGCCGAGTCGTAGCCGGACGCGATGCCTGCGGCCGTGGGAGCCGCGGCGACGAAGTCCCTGGCCCCGAGCGTTCGTAGAGCCTGGCCGTTATACAGCGCTCCGTCGATCCCCATGAAGTTCCGGGAAAAGTAAGAATAGTCGTATACCGGGCCTGGCTCGAGGCCGGCGCAAATGCCACCGAAAGTTGAGTACAGCACGGTCGTCGGCTCGCTCACATTGCTGGCGATCGTGAACCCGGACAGAATGAGCGTTCCTCCCCCGCGGAGATAGGTTGCAAGGTCGCTTTGCGCGCGATCGAACAGGGTCTTGTGAAGGCCGGTGGGGCTAGCAAGTCCGTTATTGAAGTCCACATTCCAGATGACGGTTGAATACCTGGCCAAGTCCGTCAGCGAGGGCGGTTCCCTCCCCTCGACACTTCCCTGGCCGGCGAGATAGGTATCCCATTCCGTATAGGGGACACCCAAGCTCGGAAGCAGTGTCAGCGTCCACCAATTCGTCTCCTCCACATCGGAGGGATAGTTGCCGATTCGATACGTCGTGTTTCC
This sequence comes from Candidatus Eiseniibacteriota bacterium, assembly GCA_041486815.1. Taxonomy (GTDB): domain Bacteria; phylum Eisenbacteria; class RBG-16-71-46; order SZUA-252; family SZUA-252; genus WS-9. The sequence goes on from JBGPMG010000155.1 coordinate 4,580, forward strand.
CGGAGCGAGGGAATCGTCGACGTAGAGAATCTCCCGAGGCGTGCCTGGATCCTTGAAGCGCGGGTGAACGACGGAGATCGGAATCGCGGCGATCGTCACCATCCCCACATCGTCGGTCGCCTTGATGAACAATACGTGACCGCCCGAACGGAGCTGGGTCGAAGACAGCGTCACGCCCGTCGCGAGGAGATCCGGGCTCGGGATGCGGCTCGTATCGTCCAGCGCGTACGTATACCCGAGCACGATGCCGCCGTAGGAGGCCGCGCTCGCCGACCATGAGAAACTGAGCCATTCCCCCTCCAAGATCTCGATCGTCTCTCTGGCCCTGTCGTTCGGGCCGGACGCCACCATGGCTGGGATCAGGGCGCTACAAACAATCGTCAAGGTAGGGCCAAGCGGGACCGCCGGAGGGCGCCCGGGAATGACGGTGAAAGGGCGGATATTTGTCGCGAACCTCAACGCCTTCTCGGTCGCGCCGGCCACATCGATGGCACGCTCCGCGAATACGCATTCACCAGGCGGCACGTTCTGGAAACGCTTCCCTCCTCCTCGAATGCCGACCCACTTCCAGTCGTCGTACGGCGCGGGGAGGGTCCGGCCGGCTCCCCCGTTGATCAGGCCGACGTACGACAACTGATCGTAGGGCGGCAGCGGGGGATGGGCGGTGTCTGCCGCGACGCCGGGGCGCAGCAGGAGATATTCAAAGGAATCGACCGGCGCCTGACCTCCTATGGCGCTCCCGTCCGGGTCGATGCCCGACCATTCGACGGTGAACGTTGGGCCGACACTCGGGTTGAAGGGCGAAGGCCCCCTGGTGATCTGAGACGTGGGCGGTTTCGTTCGGGAAGAGAAGAACCGAAGGGCCGGAGAATGGTCATACCTACCAGCATTGTCGACGGCCGAGACCATGAACACATGCAGCCGCATCTCGGTTATCGGATCGACGGCGAATTGGAACGTCGAGTCCTTCGCCGAAGTCGAATTCCACTCGGTGATAGGCCGCGCCGTGTCCGCGTCGATCGCGAAGTGGAAACGCACAACCTCTCCGTCCCGATCGAACCCGTTCCAATAGAAGCGGACTCGAAACGATGTCGTGTCATTCGGGTTGGGAGCGTAGGTCAGCTCGGTTTCTGGATCCAACGACGCGGGCTTTGGAGGAGGCTTCAGGGAATTGGAACATCCCATGAACGGCCCGATTCCAAAGGCAAGCACAACGGCCAGGATCCATCGAGCGATGTGACGCGGCATTAAGTCGGTCTCGCCTTTCCCTGCGCGGGGCTGTTCTTACGTCAAGCCATCGGTGCGGAATCAACTCGAGGGGCGTGCTTCGGGGGGACCTTTGGGGACGTCTCAAATCATACTGCCAAGGGCACTCTCGCGTCCATCAGCACGAGACCCCGGCGGCTCTCGCCTCCGGGGCCTCGTTACGTCTCTCACGGCTCGCGCCAACCGCGCTCGGGCGGTACCAATCGTTCTACCGCACGCCGGCGTCCGGCCGATCGACGTAGAGGTCCACGTCGTCGATTTCATCCAACCTCAAGAGGTCCTCGCGCAACGGCGCGGCGCCCTTTGCGAGCGTCGCGAGGGCGAGATCCTCGACGGGAGGCA
>JBGPMG010000156.1:0-6176 GCA_041486815.1 Candidatus Eiseniibacteriota bacterium
AGCGAGCTAACCCAGATTCTTCGGGGTCTCAAGGAGCTCGATCCGGATGCCCGCGCCCGCGCCGGTGCCCGCGCCAACGAGGCCCGCTCCCGCCTGGAAGCGCTCCTGGCCGAAGCCGAAGCCCGGGTCGGAGCAGGGTCCGCCGTCGAGGTCGCGCGCGATGTGGCGCTTCCAGGACGGCGACCGCCGGTCGGTCACCGGCACCTCATCCAATCGGTGATCCAGGAAGTCGAGCAGATCTTCCGCGGCATCGGCTTCTCCGTCGCGGAGGGGCCCGACGTCGAGGACGATCGGCACAACTTCGGCGCGCTCAACATGCCCGAAGGGCACCCGGCGCGCGCGGAAACCGACACGTTCTACTTAAGGCCGGACGTTCTGCTCCGGACCCACACTTCGTCGGTCCAAATCCGGGTGATGGAGGCGACCCAGCCCCCGGTGCGCATCATCTGCCCCGGCCGTGCCTACCGGAACGAGGCGGTCGACGCCACGCATTATTTCGAGTTCCACCAGATCGAAGGGCTCTACGTCGACGAGGACGTGAGCATGGCTGATCTCAAGGGAACGCTCGAGCGCTTCTTCAAGGAATTCTTCGGACCGAAGACGGAAATCCGCTTCGCCCCGTCCTTCTATCCGTTCGTCGAGCCGGGAGCGGTCGTCGACGTCCGCTGCTTCTTCTGCTCCGGCAAGGGCTGTTCGGTGTGTGGGCCCCTCTCCGGAGGTTGGCTCGAGGTGCTCGGAGCGGGGATGGTGCATCCGAATGTCTTCCGGTCGGTCGGGTATGACCCGCTCAAATGGACCGGGTTTGCGTTTGGAGGGGGAATCGAGCGCCTCGTGATGCTGCGCCATGGAGTGCCCGACCTCCGGCTTTTCTACGAGAACGATATTCGCTTTCTCCGCCAGTTCTGAGGGCTTCGATTGAAGATCACGTGGAAATGGCTGGAGGATTGGGTGGAGCTTCCGGAGCGGCCCGAGGAGCTGCCGCGTTTGCTCGCGATGAGGGGGCTCCCAGTTCAGTCCATGGAACGAGGGGCGTCGTTCGACCCCGGGATCGTGGTGGGACACGTCCTGGAGGTCGCGCGCCACCCCGACGCCGATCGATTGAGCCTCTGCACGGTCGACATCGGCTCGGCGCGACTTTCCATCGTCTGTGGAGCGCCGAACGTCGCGGCCGGTCAGCGCGTCGCCGTCGCCCAGGTGGGGAGCCGCCTTCCGGACGGCACCAAGCTCCGAAAGACCAAGATCCGAGGCGTCGAGTCGGAAGGGATGATCTGCTCCGAGCGCGAGTTGGGCCTGAGCGAAGAATCTCAAGGGATCTGGGTCCTGCCGGGCGATCCGCCGGTCGGGGCGCCGCTCTCCTCCGTGTTCGGCTCCTCCGATCCTGTAATCGACGTGGAGATCACCGCGAACCGGACGGATTGCATGTGCATCATCGGCCTCGCGCGCGAGGTCGGATCGGCGCGCGGGAAGGTCTTGAAGCCGGCCCCTCCTCTTCGCGCGGATGGCCCCGGGCCGCTCCCGAAAGTTTCGATCGAGAGCGCCGTGGATTGTCCTCGGTATATGGCCCGCGTCGTAACGGAGGTCAAAATTCGGCCGTCGCCCGAGTGGCTCCGCCGACGGCTCGAGGCCGCTGGATTCCGCAGTATCAACAACGTCGTCGACGCGACGAACTACGTGTTGCACGAGTTCGGGCAGCCGATCCACGCGTTCGACGCGGCGAAGGTGGGCGGGAGCGCGATCCGCGTCCGGCGTGCGCGGCCCGGGGAACGCCTCACGCTCCTCGACGGCCGGGACGTCGCCCTCGATTCCTCGCATCTCGTGATCGCGGACTCGAAGATTCCGATGGCTCTCGCGGGCGTCATGGGCGGGCTCCGGTCGGGAGTGACCGACGCGACGACCTCCGTGATCTTGGAAAGCGCCCAATTCGATCCCGGCCTCACCCGGGAGACTTCCCGCTCGCTCAAGATCCCGAGCGACGCGGCGCGTCGATTCGCGCAGGGGGTCGACCCGGTGGGGGTCGAGGCCGCACTTGATGCCACGGCGCGACTCCTTGGCGACGTGGCCGGGGGTAAGGTCGCGGCGGATCGCGTCGATCTTTGGCCGGGCCGCGCCGATCGGTCCCAGGTCGTCCTATCGCTCGGTCGTCTGGGCCGCCTGCTCGGACTCGCCGTTGGCAAGGACATGGCAATTCAGGCGCTTCATACGCTCGGAATCGAGGCGGCGGGACCATGGAAGAAGCGGGACGGCGAGGAGGTCGCCTCGTTCCGCATTCCCTCCCACCGGCTCGACCTTGAGATTGAAGAGGACCTGATCGAAGAGGTTGGGCGCGTCATCGGCTACGACGCGATCCCGGGTCGCTTGCGCGTCGTCTCCACGTCCTATCAGCCTGAGAGGGGACTGACTCCATTCAACAACCGCATCGCCGATATCGCGCGTGGGTTAGGATTCCACGAGGCGTTGAACCCGGTTCTAGTTGGGGAGATCCCGTCCGAGGCGCGCCACGGACTGGCCGACGCGGACGTCTGGGAGATCCAGAATCCGAAGAGCAGGGAGCTGAAACATCTCCGCGTGGGGCTACTCCCCGGCCTGGTCGTGGCGGCCGGCCGAAACCTGCATCACGGCGTTCGGGAGGTCCGATTGGCCGAGGTCGGAAAGGTATTCCGCGCCACGCCGCCCCCACTCGGCACGGAGCGACACGAGGCGGCTCTCATTCTCGCCGGCCAGCCGGACGAATGGGATCGGCCCGGCGCCGAACAGGACCGGTATCTGGAGCTGAAGGGCGTCGTGGAAGGGCTGATCGAGGCTTTGGGAATTGACTCGTCCCGAACCGACGCCTACCATGAACCATGTTGGAGGCTGGGCACCGGAGCCTCGATCCGAGCGTCCAACAGGCTGTTGGGCCATCTCGGGGAGGTGGCGTCGCCGCTTGCCGCGGCGCTGGGGCTCGACCGCCCCGCGTGGGCCGCGGTGCTCGATGTGGCCGCGCTCTCCGAGGCGGGATCGCGGAACCGTGGCTATCGGCCGATTCCGCGCTACCCGGCGTCGAAGCGGGATCTCGCGGTGGCCGTTCCGGCCGACGTGACCCACGCCGATCTCGTTGACGCGATTCGGTCGGCGGGCGGACCGGAGTTGGCCGAGGTGCGGCTCTTCGACGTTTTTGAAGGTGGACCGATCGGCGCCGGGAAAAAGAGCATGGCCTACGCGCTCGAGTTCCAATCATCCGAGCGGACCCTCTCGGATCGAGAGGTGGACGCGTTGATGAACACGATTATTCGCGCACTACAGTCGAAATTCGGCGCCGCCCTTCGCGGGGCCGCGCCGGCGTCGCGGTCCGGAGGGACCACGTCATGACGGGCGAACTCGATCGGCTGGAAGAGAAAATTCGCGCGACGGTCGGATACGTCGCGCGCCTTCGCGAGGAAAAGCGGCGCCTCGAGGCCGAGAACAAGGAGCTGCGGGAGCAGATCCGGACTTTGGTGCCGGCCGCGGCAAAGCACGCCGACGATTTGAAGCCGCGTTTGAAAGCATTGGAAGAGGAACGCAGCACCCTCCTGGATGAGCGCCGGGCTGTCGCGCGGCGGGTGGAGGAGATGTTGACGAAGCTGGACCTATTGCAGAAGGCGGTCCACGCTTGACGATCGATGGTCCGACCGGGTGGATCCGGGGCTGGGACCGTCGCGGGAACGATCGATCTGAGGGATCGCGATGACAACCGAACCGAACACGCAGAGCGTGACGATCTTCGGCAGCGAGTACAAGATCCGGGGCGCCGATCCGGACTACATCCAGGTGGTCGCCGCCTACGTGGACGGGAAGATGCGCGAGCTGGAGCAGCGTCTCCCGGCCGGGAGCCATACGAAGCTCGCGATCCTAGCATCGCTCAATATCGCCGACGAGCTCTTCCGCGAACGGGACGAGCGCACACGTCGAGACAGCGAACTGAGGGACCGCGCCAAGGAGTGGGGGCGGATCCTTAGCGAAAACCTGAGCGAAAAGTGAATCGATCACCTGCGACGTCCACCCGATGACCCGGAGGACTATCGAGTAGCGAACCCTGACATAATTTGGAAACGGCACCCTGCCATGCTCGTGATGTGCCAGACATTTTTGAGCCACAACTCGAAAGACGGGGGCCCGAACACCCGGCGAAGTGGTGGCCCGCATAAAGCGGGCGGCGCGAACCCGGAGCTAGGGCGCCCACCTGGATTCATCCAGGTTCAAAAGTCTCGTACCCACGGCATCGGCGGGGCGCTTTTTTATATAGGGAGGCTATTCCCATGACGATGACCCCGTGGATTGTGCTTCTGATCACGCTCGGCGCCGCCGCCGTCGCCTTTTTCCTGGGATGGGTGGCGCACCGGCGGATCGGTGAAGGCAAGGTGTACAACGCGGAGCAGCTCGCGGCGAAGATCGTCCGAGAGGCCGAGCGGGAAGCGGAGAACCAGAAGAAGAGCGCGCTCCTCGAGGCCAAGGACGAGTGGTTCCGGGAGAAGGCGAAACTCGATCGGGAAGTGCAGGGGCAGAAGTCGGAGATTCAGAAAGCGGAGCGATCGCTCCACGATCTCGAATCGAATCTGAACCGGCGGGCGGAAGTTCTGGATAAGAAGGAGCGAGAGCAGAAGAAGCTCGAGCGGGAGCTCGAGGTGAAGGGGGAATCGCTCTCGGAGCGGGACCGCGAGCTCACCCGGGTGCTAGGCGAGCAAAACGCGCGGCTCCAGCGTATCAGCGGGATGACGGCCGACGAGGCGAAGTCCCAGCTCATCGCCAACATGGAGAACGAGGCGCGCTCCGAGGCGGCGAAACGGCTTCAGGAGATCCGCGAGGAGACGACCCGCAACTCCGAGAAGGAGGCGCGCGAGATCGTCACCCTCGCCATCCAGCGATGCGCGGCGGACCATTCCGCAGAGACCACGGTCTCCGTGGTCCACCTCCCGAACGACGAGATGAAGGGGAGGATCATCGGCCGCGAGGGGCGGAACATCCGCGCGTTCGAGACGGTGACCGGGATCGACGTCATCATCGACGACACGCCGGAAGCCGTCATTCTTTCGGGATTCGACCCGGTGCGCCGCGAGATCGCGAAGCGGGCGCTCCAAAAGCTCGTCACCGACGGGCGAATCCATCCCGCGCGGATCGAAGAGATCGTCGCCAAGGTCCAGAAGGAGGTCGAGGACCAGATCATCGAGCTGGGCGAAGCCGCCGTACTCGAGGTGGGCGTCCATTCGATGCACCCCGAGATCGTCAAGCTCCTCGGACGCCTTCAGTACCGGACCTCATACGGCCAGAACATCCTTCAGCATTCGAAGGAAGTCGCGTGGATCGCCGGCATCATGGCCGCGCAGCTCGGCTTCGACGTGCAGATCGCGAAGCGGGCGGGCCTGCTCCACGACCTCGGCAAAGCCGTGACGCACGAGGTCGAGGGCGCCCATGCGCAAATCTCCATGGACTTCGCGAAGAAATACGGCGAACCCGATGAGGTGGTGCGCGCGGTGGGCTACCACCACCACGATCCGACGGCCGAGAACCTCTACGCCGTGCTCGTCATGGCGTCCGACGCGATCTCGGGAGCAAGGCCCGGAGCGCGTCGGGAGAGCATCGAGAACTACGTCAAGCGTCTCGAGGCGCTCGAGAAGATCGCGGACAGCTTCCCCGGCGTGGAAAAGTCGTACGCGATCCAGGCGGGCCGGGAAGTCCGAATCATGGTGGAGCCGAAGAACGTGGACGACGCCCGTGCGGTCCAGCTCGCGGCCGACGTCGCGCGCCGCGTCGAGCGGGAGCTTCAGTAGCCAGGGCAGATCAAGGTCGTCGTCATCCGTGAGACCCGCGCCATGGAATACGCCAAGTAGGGCGCCATGAACATTCTCTTCGTCGCCGACATCTACGGGTCGCCCGGCCGGAAGGCCGTTCGCGATCTCATGCCCGAAATCGTTTCCTCCATGGGGATCGACTTCGTGGTGGCGAACGTCGAGAACGCGGCGGCAGGCTTCGGCGTCACGAAGGACATTCTCGAGGAGCTGAAGGGGCTTGGCGTCGAGTGCATGACGAGCGGGAACCACATCTGGGACCGCCGGGAATCGCTGCCTCTTCTCAACGAAGAGCCGCTCCTCCTCCGGCCGCACAACTATCCGCCCGGAGTTCCGGGGTCCGGCTCGCGGATGTTCGCGACCAGGGCGGGCGTC
>JBGPMG010000157.1:0-6151 GCA_041486815.1 Candidatus Eiseniibacteriota bacterium
GAGGGCGGGATGACGCTGCTCTCGGTCCCCCCCGTCGAGGGCTGGGCGGCCCCGTTGCCGCCTGGAGCGGGAGACGCCGCGCCGCCTTGTTGGGACGCCGAAGGCGTCTCCGGTTTTGCGGGAAGCACCTCCTCCGTACCGGCCGGGAGGGTCTCGCCGCTCGATGGAAGCCTGGGCTGGCGCAGCACCACGATGGAAACGCTGGCGGCCACCGCGAGCCCGACAGCGATCGCCACGACGAGCCCCGTCCGCGAGCGCCGGCGCGACCGGCGGCGCTTCGTCCCGTACCGGACCTCTCGATCCAATGCGGCCGTGAGCTCGGCGTCCTCCGGATCCTCGGCGATGAGTCCGGCTCGGCTCTCCGGGGACGCCGGTCGCGCGGGAGGTTCCCATGCCCCAACCGGGACCGTCGGTTCCGTTCTGGCGGGATGCGGCTCTGGAGCCGCCACCCTCGACGAAATCGCCGGAGCTGGAGCTGGAGCCGGGGCTGGAGCTGGAGCTGGAACCTCCGCCAAAGGCGGCACCAGGGCGGCCGGCTGGAACCGTTCGTACGGCTCCCGGGACCCGGCCGGCTCATCCGGCTCAGGCGATGTCGCCGGCTCGATCGATTCGATCGGCGGGCGGGCGGGTGCGTCACCCGCGCGCCGACCCGGCACGATCGTCCGGGTGGGCTCCTTTGGCGGCTCGATCCCCACGCATCCGATGATGGGAGCGTCCGATCCCCACAGCTCCAAGAACGCGTCCCGCAGGTCGGCGCGGCCGACGCGCTCCACGGAAGCGGCCAGGAGCACCCCGTCCATTCGTTTGGACAGCCGCCCGACGAAGCCGCGCCGATCGAGGAGCGGCGCGACGAACAGGGTCACGGCGACGTGCGCCGCCAAGCCCCGCGCGGCGCGCTCCCAGTCGGGGTGATCCACGATCCGAGCCTCGTCTGGAGGATGGCTGCCCGGACCGATCAGGGAGAGCCCGTCCGCCACGATCTCCCAGGCCACGCGGCGGAACGAGCAGCCGTACTCGAGCATGTCGACGAAGCCTTCGTTGGGATGGGGCCTCGGGCGGACCACGGTCGGATTCCAGAAGTCGAGATCGACGACCGCGACCTTGAGGCCACGGCGGCTCCACTCTCGCGCCAGGGCCACGCCCGTGGCGAAACATTCGGGATCGTTCGGGAAGCCGGCGATCAACAGGGATCGCAGCGTGAGCGTCTGCCGCGTTTCCACCAGATTGTCGACCACCGCCGAGAGGTCGGGCGGGGCCATGATGCCGAGGAAGGTCGCGATGCCGGCGCCGCTTGGAACCGGCTCGACGCGCGACACGCCAAGGAGGGGAAGATTCACTTCGCGGGCGAAGCCTTGCGGGTCCGCGTAGCGCTCGACGTCCGCTTCGATCACCCTTGTCCCCCCTCTCCCCGAATCACCCGGACGAGCGACGCGCAAAGCCGCGGCACCTCGCTGTTCGCGACGGTGCGCATGTCGAGGAGCAGCCGATCCGCCTCGATCCGGCCGAGAACGGGATCGGGGCCGAGGCGCAGTGCCCGTGCGAAATCAGCGACCTTCCCACGCGGCGCGCGCACCGAAACCGCGTGAGAAGGGACTCGCGCCAGCGGCATCGAGCCACCACCCACCTCGGCGGTGGAGGCTATCACCTCCGCGCCCGTCAGGACAGCGAGTTCCGCGCCGAGGCCGCGCACCACGCGCCGAGCGCGAGCGCGCACGGCCGCCGCGGGTTCTCCGAGCATCCGGAGCACGGGCACCGCGCCCCGAAGCGTCTCCGGATCGCGGTAGAGGCGGAGCGTGGCGTCGAGCGCGGCGAGCGTGAGCTTGTCGACGCGCAGGGCGCGCGCCATCGGGTTGGCCCGGCAGGAGTCGATCATCCGCTTCGTGCCGGCGAGAATCCCCGCTTGGGGCCCTCCCAGGAGTTTGTCGCCGCTCGCGCAGGCCAGGGAGACTCCGTCGGCCAGCGCCTCTTTCAAGAGCGGCTCCTCGGGAAGCCCGAACGGCCTCAGGTCGATCAGCGCTCCGCTCCCCACGTCCTCGAGCAAAGGCACCCGGGCGCGCCGCGCGAGGCCGACCAAATCGGCGCGCGAGACGCTCTCGGAGAAGCCGACGATCGCGAAGTTGCTGGCATGGACGCGCAGCAGGAGCCCCGTCTTGGGTCCGATGGCGCGCTCGTAATCCCGGAGCCTCGTCCGGTTGGTCGTGCCCACCTCGCGGAGCGTGGCCCCGGCCCGCTCGAGGATCTCGGGGATTCGAAACGACCCGCCGATCTCCACGAGGTGCCCTCGCGAGATCACCGCCTCCCGGCCGGCGGCGAGGGTGTTGAGCGCCAGGAGCATGGCCGCCGCGTTGTTGTTCACGACGTGAACCGCCGGCGCGCCCAGGAGCTCGCAAAGGAGCGGCTCCAGATGGGCCATCCGGGAGCCGCGCTTGCCGCTCTCGAGATCGAGCTCCAGATTGGTGTACCAGCGGGCCGCAGCGGTGACCGCCGCGATCGCCGCTTCCGGGAGCGTGGCGCGACCCAGATGGGTATGGAGGACGACACCGGTGGCGTTGATGACCGGCTTCAGAGTCGGGGCGAGGCTCTGCTCGGCGCGGCGTCGCGCTTCCGCGGCCAGCGATTCGACCGAGAGCGCTTGGCCCGGTACACCCCGGCGCAGCGCATCGCGGAGCGCGGCGAGGGTCTGCCGGGCGGCTCCGACCACCACGCTCCGCGGGACGCGCGTTCCGAGCTCGGTGAGCGACGGGGTCCGTAGGAGTGACTCCACGGAGGGAATCGCGCGAAGCCGCTCGCGTCCGCCGTTCCGCCGGGCGCCGCCGGGGCTCAAACCGCCCCCCCGAGGTACGCGGCCTGGACCGACGGGTTGGCGAGAAGCGCGTCGGCCCGATCCGCGAGGCAGACCGTTCCGGTTTCCAGCACGTAGCCTCGATCCGCGACCGCGAGCGCCATCCGCGCGTTCTGTTCCACCAGCACGATGGTCGTCCCCTGCCCGCGGATCTCCCGAATGACGCCGAATATTTCCCGCACGAGGAGGGGCGCCAAGCCAAGGGAGGGTTCGTCCATCAGGAGCAGCTTCGGGCGCGCCATCAAGGCTCGCCCGATCGCGAGCATCTGCTGCTCGCCGCCGCTCAAGGTCCCGGACGCCTGCCGCCGGCGCTCCTCCAGGCGCGGGAAGAGTCGAAAGATCCGCTTCAGGTCCTCGGCGATTCCAGCGCGATCGCGGCGAAGATAGGCCCCCAGGTCGAGGTTGTCGGCGACCGAGAGATTCGCGAAGACGATTCTCCCCTCCGGCACATGGGAAACCCCCAGCTTGACGATCTCATGGGCGGGACGGCCCGCGATCGACTTCCCCCGATAGCGGATCGCTCCGCGGCTCGGCTTGAGAAGGCCCGAAATCGCGCGAAGCGTGGTGCTCTTCCCGGCTCCGTTCGCGCCCACCAGGGTCACGATCTGCCCCTCCTCGACCGAGATCGAGATCCCCTTCAACGCGTGAATCGCGCCGTAGTGGACGTGCGTCTCCTCGAGTTCGAGCAGGCTCACGGACCCTCTCCCAGATACGCCTCGATCACGGCTGGGTTCCGCCGGATCTGATCCGGATCCCCTTCGGCGATCTTGACGCCGTAGTCGAGGACGGTGATGCGCTGGCAGATCCCCATGACGACCTTCATGTCGTGCTCGATCAGAAGAACGGTGAGCTCATAGAACTCGCGCGCCTGGCGGATCAGCTGCATCAGCGCCTCGGTCTCCTGCGGATTGAGCCCCGCTGCGGGCTCGTCGAGGAGGAGGAGTCGGGGCTCGGCCGCGAGGGCGCGGGCGATCTCGAGACGGCGCTGTTCGCCGTAGGGGAGCTGGCGGGCCATCGTGTCGCGATACTTGGAAAGCGCGAACGTCTCGAGGAGCGCGTCGGCTCTAATCAGGATATCGGCCTCCTCGTCCTCCGAGCGGGGCGTCACGAGGACGCTGTCGAGAAGCCGGGCGCCCGCGTGCGTGTGGCAGGCGATCCGGACGTTATCGAGGCAGGTCAGCTCCGCGAAGAGCCGGGGACTCTGAAACGTGCGCGCGACGCCGCCGCGGGCGATCGCCGATGTCGGACGGCCCTGGATCGGCTTCCCTTCGAAGACGATCTCCCCTTCGGAGGGAGTGTAGACCCCTGTGATCAGGTTGAAGACGGTGGTCTTGCCGGCCCCGTTCGGCCCGATGAGCCCGGCCAGAATGCCGGGCGGAAGATCGAGGTCGAGAGCCGAGACGGCCTTCAGGCCCCCGAACATGCAGGTCACGCCGCGGAGCGCCAGGATCACATCGCTCACGGCGCCCCGGCGGGCCGCGGCCGTTTCCAGAAACGGGCCAGCCCTCGGAAGGAGAGCTCTTTTCGACCCAGAATCCCCTGCGGCCGCGAGATCATGAGAATGATGAGGAGGAACGAGTAGATGATCAGGCGGTCCGCGCTCGCGAAGCGCAACGCCTCCGGGAGCGCGGTCAGCAGGGTCGCGCCGAGGAGAGAGCCGCTGAGGCTCCCCATCCCTCCGAGCACGACCATCACGATCACTTCGATCGATTTCATGAACGTGAAGCTGTTCGTGTGGAGATAGGTGTAGTGGGCGAAGAGGGCCCCGGCCACGCCGGCGAAGAACGCGGCGATCACGAAAGCCGTCACTTTGTAGCGCGTCGTCGGCACCCCGAGAGACTCGGCCGCGATCTCGTCCTCTCGGATCGCCAGAAACGCCCGTCCGTGATAGGAGCGCATCAGGTGGCGGATCGTGAAAAAAGTGGCGAGCACCCCGCCGAGCACCCAGGCTAGATTTGTGAGGTGGGGCACGCCCGCGAATCCGCGCGCGCCGCCCACCGCGTCGATGTTCAAGATGGCGACGCGGATGATCTCGCCGAAACCGAGCGTCACGATCGCCAGGTAATCACCGCGGAGGCGCATCGAGGGGAGACCTACGAGGAATCCCGCCGCCGCGCTGCACGCGCCGCCTATGAGGATCGCGCAGAGGAACGGGCCCGCCGCCGTCAGCCCCCCTGCCGCGGGATCCAGCCCGAAGAGCCGGGGCGCGGCGTAGACGGTGAAGGCGGCGGAAGTGTAGGCGCCGACGGCCATGAACCCCGCGTGCCCGATCGAGAACTGGCCGGTGATCCCATTGACCAGATTCAAGCTCATCGCCAGGATGGCGTTGAGCCCGCAGAGGACGAGAATGCGATAGAGGTAGGGGTTGACGGTCTGAACGGCCGCGCGATCCAGCGCCCACACCGCCAGGAGCGCCCCCGCGGTCCAGAGGACGCGGCGCCCCACGCTAGACTTTCTCCGCGACATTCCTTCCCAGGAGCCCGGCCGGCTTGATCAGAAGCACAAGAATCAGGATCACGAAGGCGATCGCGTCCCTGTACGTGGATGAGACGTAGCCGACGACGAGGTATTCCGAGACCCCCATCAGAAGTCCGCCGATCACGGCGCCCGGGATGCTCCCGATTCCGCCCAGGACCGCGGCGACGAACGCCTTGATCCCCGGCATGATGCCCATCAGGGGCTCGATCTTGGGATTGGTGAGCGCCACCAGCACGCCGGCGGCCGCCGCGAGCGCGGAGCCGATCGCAAAGGTGATCGTGATGATCCGATTGACCGGAATCCCCATGAGGCTCGCCGCGTCCCGGTTGAATGATACGGCCCGCATTGCCTTCCCTGTCCGGGTCCGCTGAACGAAGAGGGTGAGCGCGATCATGAGGACGATCGAGACGACGACCACCGTGATCTGATGGTTCGTGACGAGCACCCCGCCGATGTCGATCCGCTTCGGCGCGATCAGCTGCGGGAAGAACTTGGGGTCGGCGCCGAAGGCCCGCAGCCCTACGTTCTCCAGAAAGAGCGACACGCCGATCGCCGTGATGAGCGCCGTGAGGCGCGAGGAGCGGCGGACGGGCCGGTACGCGAAGAGCTCGATCGCGATCCCCAGCGCCGCGCAGACGAGCATCGAGCCGAGGAGGACGAGGAGGGCGGCGAGCGGCGAGGCGTGGACGCCGCCCGCGCCGGTCCAGAGCGCCAGATAGTACGCGGTGAACGCCCCCACCATGTAGACGTCGCCGTGCGCGAAGTTGATGAGGCGCAGGATCCCGTAGACCATCGTGTATCCCAGCGCGATGAGGGCGTAGATGCTTCCCC
>JBGPMG010000158.1:0-6140 GCA_041486815.1 Candidatus Eiseniibacteriota bacterium
CAGGAATGGGTCGACGCGCACCACGCGAACGAGCGCAACCGCGCCTCTTACCTGTCCGAGAACTACGACCCGCTCGAAGCCTCCGGCCAGCTCACGATCCACGACCAGGACGTCGAGCTCCTTCCCGGCGTGTCGATGAAGAACCTTCCTGGGCACACGCTGGGCCACCAGGGATGCTTCTTCGACCTGCCCGGAAACCGGGCGCTCTACGTCGTCGATCTGATCCCCACGGTGGCGCACCTCCCGCTCGCGTTCATCATGGGGTACGACCTCTATCCCATGACGACTCTAGAGACCAAGCGGGCCATCTTGCGCGATGCGACGCGCGAGGGCTGGCTCCTCCTCTTCGAGCACGATCCCGACCACTTCGCGATTCGAGTTTCGGGCACCGAGCAGAAGGTCCAATTCGAGAAAGTGGCTTGACAGTCGCGCCGCCAAGTCCCTATCCTGCCGGACTTAGCACCTTTTTTCACGAAGTCGGGCGGATCCCGGTCCGGAGCTAGCGCCCGCTCTTCTCAACGAAGCCGCGCGAGGGAGTTTTGTGAGCCCGGTCGACCCGAACAGCACGGCCGCATTCCTCCCCATCCTCATGATGGTGGTCGTGGCCACGGGCTTCGCCGGTGCGACCCTGGCCGCGTCGCATTTCCTTGGCCGCCGGATCAACGATCCGGTGAAACTCTCGCCCTACGAGTGCGGCGTCACCCCGGTCGGCACGGCGCGCGAGCGCTTTCATACCCGGTTCTATCTCGTCGCGATGCTCTTCATCGTGTTCGACATCGAGACCGTCTTCATCTACCCGTGGGCGGTGGTCTTCAAACAGCTCGCGGTCTTCGGGCTGATCGAGATGGGCGTCTTCATCGCGATCCTTCTCGCGGGCCTGGTCTACGTGTGGGGGAAGGGAGCGCTCGAGTGGGATTGACGCCCGATCCCGAGCTGATCGATCCGCTCACGCCCGAGCAGGCGAAGGTCGTGGAGCGGTTTCGCTCCAAGCTTCCGGATTCGGTTCTCCGCGAGCGGTCGTTCCGCGGCCAGCTCTCGATCTGGGTGAAGCGGGAGGCGGTCCTGGACGCCCTCAAGCTCGCGAAGTCCGATCCCGACCTCGACTGCGGGCTGCTCAGCGACGTCACCTCGGTCGACCTATGGGGGCATCAAGATCCCGGCGAGCCGCGCTTCGAGGTCATCTACAACCTCTACTCGCTACGCTGGAAGCGCCGCTTTCTCTTGAAGACGGGCGTCGACGATGGCCAGACCGTGGCGTCGGCGACCGCCGTCTGGCTAGGCGCCAACTTCATGGAGCGCGAGGTCTACGACATGATGGGGATCCGGTTCGAGGGCCACCCCAATCTGGAGCGCATCTTGACGCCCGACGGCTGGCTCGGTCATCCGCTCCGGAAGGACTTCCCGACGCGCTCCGACCAATTCCCCAACGTGGAGAGCTGAGCCCGTGCTCTCCCCGCAAGCCCGCAAGAGGATCGAAGCGCTCAAGACCGAGTTCGAGACGAATCTGTCCGCGCTCATCCCCGCGCTGCACGTGGCCCAGGGGGATCAGGGGTGGCTGAGCGAAGCGACTCAGGCTGAGGTGGCGGAGCTTCTGGAAATCACGCCGCAAGCGGTGCGCGAGGTGGTCTCGTTCTATTCGATGTTTCAGGAGAAGCCGGTCGGAAAATTCCTGCTTCAAGTGTGCCGCAACCTTTCGTGCTGCCTCCACGGCGGACACCGGCTCCAACGCCAGATCGAGGAGCGGCTCGGGATCGCGGACGGGGAGACGACGCAGGACGGCCGGTTCACGCTCGTCTCGGTCGAATGCCTCGGCTCCTGCGGGACGGCGCCGGTCCTCATGGTGAACGACCGCTACCACGAAAACGTGACCCCTCAGGAAATCGACCGCCTCCTCGCGGAGCTCAAGTAGCCGCGTGGATACCGCCACGCTGATCGAAGCGGCGATCAAGGTCCACATCGTCCTCGGCTTCATCCTGCTCGGCGTTCCCCTCATCGTCTGGATGGAGCGGAAGGTGATCGGCCACATGCAGGATCGGATCGGGCCGGAGCGCGTCGGACCGTTCGGTCTTCTTCAGACCATCGCGGACGGCATCAAGCTCTTCATGAAGGAAGACATCATCCCGTCGCAGGCCGACAAGGTGGTGTTCGTCCTGGCGCCCGCGCTGACCGTGATCACCGCCCTCGTCGCGACCGCGGTGATCCCGTGGGGCGACACCGTCCAGCTCTTTGGCCGGACCATCGGGCTCCACATCACCGACGTGAACATCGCCCTCCTGTTCGTGCTCGGGACAACGTCGATGGGCGTGTACGGGATCGTCCTGGGAGGCTGGGCTTCCAACAGTAAGTACCCGCTCCTGGGCGGCCTTCGCTCCTCCGCGCAGATGATCTCCTACGAGCTTGCCCAGGGGATCGCGCTCGTGGGCGTCATCATGATGACCGGGACGCTGAGCCTGGCCGAGATCGGCCGGGCCCAGGCGCACATGTGGTTCATCGTGCCGCAATTTCTGGGATTTCTGATCTACCTGACGGCGGGAATCGCCGAGACGAACCGCGCGCCGTTCGATCTGCCCGAGGCGGAGACGGAGCTGGTGGCGGGGTTCCACACCGAGTTCTCGAGCATGAAGTTCGCGTTCTACTTCCTGGGGGAGTACGCGAACATGATGGTCGTCTCGGGGGTCGCGATCACGGTGTTCCTCGGCGCGTGGAACGGCCCGCTCCTTCCGGGCCCCGTCTGGTTTCTTATCAAGCTGACCGCCTTCCTTTTCTTCTACGTCTGGCTCCGGGCCACCTTCCCGCGCCTTCGATACGATCAGTTGATGGCGTTCGGATGGAAGGTGCTCCTGCCGCTGTCCCTTCTGAACCTCGTGGGCACCGCCGTCGTGCTCGCGATTCGAGGCGGATGATGTCGCTCGAGCCGATCCTCTTCGCGATGTTCGGCGGCACCGCGATCGGTTGCGCCGTCGGCGTGGTCTTCCACCGCAACCCGGTCCACTGCGCGCTCCTCCTCGTCGGCGTCCTCCTGTCGCTCTCGGGGCTCTTCGTCCTCCTGCACGCGCCGTTCGTCGCCGCGCTTCAGATCATCGTCTACGCCGGCGCCATCATGGTCCTCTTCCTGTTCGTGGTGATGCTCCTGAACGTGAAAGGCGAGTCGCCGCTTCTGACCCCGGGAGCGGCCAAAGGCTTCGGGATCCTCTTCGCGCTCATCGTCTTCATCGAGCTCCTGGGAACCGTCCTCCCGCGCTCGGGCGACTCGTCGCGGCTGCCCGATGCGGTGTTGCCGGAAGGATTCGGCTCGCCGGCCGCGATCGGCCGCATTCTCTACACGGTCTGGCTCTTCCCGTTCGAAATCACCTCGATTCTGCTCCTGGTCGCGGTGGTGGGCGCCGTGGTCCTGGCGAAGAGGAAGTTCGCGTGATCGGCGCCTCGGCGGTTCCGCTCGTCTGGTATCAGGTCCTGGCGGCGGTCCTCTTCACGATCGGCGTGGTGGGCGTCCTGGTGCGCCGCAGCGCGATCATCATCTTCATGTCGATCGAGCTGATGCTGAACGCGGTGAATTTGAGCTTCGTCGCCTTCTCGCGGCAGCACGGGACGATGGACGGGCATATCTTCGTCTTCTTCGTGATGGCGGTCGCGGCCGCGGAGGTCGCGGTCGGCCTCGCGATCCTCGTCGCGATCTTCCGGAATCGGGCCACGGCGAACGTCGATGACGTGCGCCTTCTGAAAGGGTAGCGCGTGTCCCTCGGAATGCTCTGGCTGATTCCGACTCTGCCGCTTCTCGGGGCGATCGTGAACGGCCTCGGCGCGGGCAGAATCTCGCGCAAGACGGTCAGCGCGATCGGGACCGGCACGGTCGGGGCGGCGTTCGTGATCGCGCTCGGCTGCTTCTTCTCGCTGCTCCGGCTCCCGAGCGAGGAGCGCGTTTTCGTGCAGACGCTGTTTTCCTGGATCGACTCCGGTGACCTTTCGGTGCCGGCCCGGCTCGGCCTCGACCCGCTCTCAGCGGTCATGATGCTCGTCGTAACCGGTGTCGGCTTCCTGATCCACGTCTATTCCACCGGCTACATGGGGCACGAGAAGGCCTACGGGCGCTACTTCGCCTACCTTAACCTCTTCACGTTCTCGATGCTCATGCTCGTGCTCGCGGACAATTTTCTTCTACTTTTCTTCGGGTGGGAAGCGGTCGGTCTCTGCTCCTACCTCTTGATCGGCTACTGGTACCAGAAGCCCGCGGCGGCGCAGGCGGGGATGAAGGCCTTCGTCGTGAACCGGATCGGCGACTGGGGGTTCATGATCGGAATCTTCCTAGTCTTCGTGACGTTCGGCACGCTCGACTTCGGCCGCGTGTTCGTGGAGGCGCCGGAGCGCCTTGCGATGGGAAGCGCGATGGCGACCGCGATCGCGCTCTTCCTCTTCGTCGGGGCGATGGGGAAGAGCGCGCAGATTCCGCTCCACGTATGGCTGCCGGACGCGATGGAGGGTCCCACGCCGGTGAGCGCGCTCATCCACGCGGCGACCATGGTCACCGCGGGCGTCTACATGGTCGCGCGCTGCCACATCCTCTACACGCTCGCGCCCGACGCCCTGGCCGTCGTGGCGATCGTGGGGGCGGCCACGGCGCTCTTCGCGGCATCGATCGGCCTCGTGCAGAAGGACATCAAGCGCGTTCTCGCCTATTCGACGGTGAGCCAGCTCGGGTACATGTTCCTCGCCCTGGGCGTGGGCGCCTACACCGCGGGCATTTTCCACCTGGTGACGCACGCGTTTTTCAAGGCGCTCCTCTTCCTGGGCGCCGGGAGCGTGATCCACGCCCTCTCGGGAGAGCAGGATCTGGAGAAGATGGGCGGTCTGAAGCCGCACCTCCCCCGGACCCACGCGGCGATGTTGATCGCGACCCTCGCGATCGCGGGGGTATTCCCGCTCTCCGGTTTCTTCAGCAAAGATGAAATTTTGTGGAACGCTTGGAGGTCGGGCGGGCCGGTGCTCTGGGCGGCCGGAGTGGTCGGCGCGTTCCTCACCGCGTTCTACATGTTCCGCCTCTATTTCCTGACCTTCCACGGGAGCCCGCGCTTGACCGAGGAGGCGAAACACCACCTTCACGAGTCGCCGAACAGCATGACGATCCCGCTCGGGATCCTGGCGGTGCTGAGCGCGATCGGCGGCCTCATTCAGGTGCCGTTGATCCAGGGCGGTCAACGGCTGGACCGCTTTCTCGAGCCGGTCTTCGCCGACGTCGGCCGGGTCGCGGGGACCGCCGCGCACACGGGACACGCCGCGGGCGAGGCCGGGCTCGAGGTCGCGCTCATGGCCATCTCGTTGGTGGTGGCCCTGAGCGGGATCTACGTCGCATACCGATTCTACGTCGTCGACCCGGGCGCCCCGAAGCGCCTGGTCGAGCGCGTGAAGGGTATCTACGCGCTCCTCTTCAACAAGTACTGGGTAGACGAGATCTACGACGCGAAGATCGTTCAGCCGATCGTCCGGGGATCGATCGGTCTCTGGAAGCGCTTCGACGCCGCGATCATCGACGGCGCCGTGAACGGGGTCGCGCGCGAGATCGATCGGGCAGCGGGGCTCCTTCGGCTCGCCCAAACCGGCTACGTCCAGGTCTACGCGCTGATCCTCACGCTGGGAATGGTGGTCGTCTTCGGCTACCTGGCGCTGCGATGAGCCCGACCCCGACGATCCTCGGCATCCCGATCCTTTCGTTTCTCATTTTCTTCCCGCTCGTCGGAGCCGTGGCGCTGCTCGCGATCCCGTCGACAAAGACCGCGGCGATCCGGTGGGCCGCGTTCGCCGTTTCCGCGATCACGTTCCTCGCCTCGATCCCGCTCTTCACGCTCTTCGACGCGGCGAAGCCCGGGATGCAGTTCGTCGAGCAGAGCCCGTGGGTCCCGAGCCTCGGCGTCAGCTACTCGCTCGGCGTGGACGGGATCAGCGTCCTCCTGATTCTGCTCACGACGTTTCTCTCGGCGATTTCGATCCTCTCCTCGTTCAGCGCCATCACGGAACGCGTGAAACCCTATTACGCCACGCTCCTCGTGCTCGAGACGGGGATGATCGGCGTCTTCGCCGCGCTCGATCTCGTGCTCTTCTACGTCTTCTGGGAGGCGGTCCTGATCCCGATGTACCTGATCATCGGG
>JBGPMG010000159.1:0-6115 GCA_041486815.1 Candidatus Eiseniibacteriota bacterium
CATGTCGTTCAGCTGCTGATCGCGGATCTGCATCTCCATGATCTCTTCGAGGCTCGGCGGCTGCTCGACGGCCTCGGATTCAATCAATCCGTGGAACGCTTCGTTCCCGAGGTCGACGTCCAGGGTGTGGATCGACTGGACGAGGGTCTCCAAACGGGAGACGCGTGCCACTGGAATCCCCATCTCGCGGGCCACGTCGTCGAGTTCAGGTTTCCGGCGCAGCTCCGACTCGAGCCGCCGCTGGGTGGCGACGAATCGCCGCATCATCTGCAGCACGTGGATGGGAATCCGGACCGTGCGCGATTGGCTCGCGACCCCGCGCGCAAGGGCTTGGCGGATCCACCAACCGGCGTAAGTGCTGAAGTGGATCCCCCGCTCGACGTCGAAACGGTCGACAGCGGTGATCAGGCCCAGATTGCCTTCCTCGACGAGATCGAGGAACTCGACCCCGCGATTTCGGTACCCCCGGGCGAACGAAACGACGAGGCGAAGGTAGGCGAGGATGAGCGAGCGTCGCGCGCCTTCCGATCCTTGCCGCATTGCCTCCCAGAGGGCGCGCTCTTCCTCGCGCTCGAGGAGCGGGTAGCGCTGGATCTCCTTCATGTAGCGCCGTTCCAGGCTGCCAGTCGAGCGATCGGGCGCCTCGGGCGCGGAGATCTCTCCGAGCCGGCCTCCCTCGGGGAGCTTGACGGATTGCCGGCGCGCCTCGGCAAGGAAGAGGTCGAAGGCGCCGGCTTCGAAGTCGGAGGAGTGGAGGAGAGGCTCCAGGTCATCGTCCGTCAGCTCGCCCCGCTCCAGCCCGCGGCGGAGGGCATCGGACAGCTCAGAGACGAATCGGCGTGAATTCTCGGCCATGGCGGTCGTTCCTCAACCCATTTCGATGCGGAACCGCTTGGCGCCGGTCGGAGGGAGCCACTCCACCGAGACGCGCTCGACGCGCGCCGCGGGCGGCCCCTCACGAAGGTCCGCGATCAGCGCCGTGAGCGCCTCCTTCGGACCTTCGGCTTCAACCCGTACCGATTGGTTGGGCATGTTCCGGACCGATCCGGCCAGATGGAGCTCGTCCGCCCGTGATCGGACGAAGAGACGGTAGCCGACCCCCTGCACGCGCCCCTCGACGAGTGCGACGAAGCGGGCGGCGGCATGGCTCACGTCGTGGAGGGACCACGGCGACCGCGAGGATGGAGGCAGAGCTGCTGTGGCGGAAAATGGTCGGGGCGAGAGGATTTGAACCTCCGACCCCCTGGTCCCGAACCAGGTGCTCTACCAGGCTGAGCCACGCCCCGATCCTCGGCCGCGCACGGCATCCGCGAATTCCTTCTCCGGTCGCGGCCAGTCTATCAACCGGAAGGCGAAGCGGTCAACCGACTTCGCCCGGAGACCAACCCTCGCGGCCGATCAGAGGAACGAACGTGCAACTGCAGAGCACCCGTTCGAGCAGACCCTCGGAGGTGCGCGTCACCTTCACAAGAGACTGACTCTCGCTCTCGCCGACCGGAGCTACCGCGATTCCATTGATCTTGAGCTGTTCCTCGAGGAACGCGGGGATTCGGGGCGCGCCCGCCGTGATGAGGATTCGATCATAGGGCGCCATCTCTTTCCATCCGAGCGATCCGTCCGCGCATCGGAATACCACGTTCGTGTAGCCCATCGTATCGAGCCGCTCCTTCGCCTTCGCGGCGACCGAGGGGATCCGCTCGACCGTGAACACGCGTCCGCCCAGCTCCGCGAGGATGGCCGTCTGATATCCGGAGCCGGTGCCGATCTCGAGCACCTTTTCATCTCCGGTGAGATCGAGGGCCTGCGTCATGAGCGCCACCATGTAGGGCTGCGAGATCGTCTGATCGTCGCCGATCGGAAGCGCGTGGTCGCTGTAGGCGCGCGCCGTGAGCGTGTCGTCGACGAACAGGTGACGCGGGAGCACCTCCATGATGCGGAGCACGTGCGGATCGTGGATTCCACGGGCGCGGAGCTGCTGGTCCACCATGCGCCGTCGGGCGACGGCGAGATCGCTACGCCTGCGATTCATCGAGCGAAAGTCCGAGCGACTCGAGGTCGACGATGGCCTTGTAGTCGGTGAGCTCGAAGGTGAGTGGCGTCACCGAGACGTAGCCCTGCTCCACCGCCGTGAAATCGCTCGCCTCATCGTGCTTCCAGGTCGGCTCTTCCCCGCCGATCCAGTAGTAGAGTTTTCCCCTGGGATCGGTCTTCTCGACGATCACGTCCCGGTAGACCCGCTGCCCCAGTCGAGTGATCTTGACTCCCTTGAGATTGCTCCACGGAAGGGCGGGAATATTCACGTTCAAGCAGGAGCTTGCTTGGAGTCCGCGGCGGAGGAGCGCCTTCACGAGATGGTGGGTGACCCGGGCGGCCGGACCGAAGTCGGCCGTGGCCCAGGTCGCGAGCGAGACGGCGATCGAAGGGATGCCGAGAAACATTCCCTCGCTCGCCGCCGCGACCGTTCCCGAGTAGAGGACGTCGTTCCCCATGTTCGGGCCGTGGTTGATCCCCGATACGACGAGCGTCGGCTTTTTCTTGAGAAATCCGTGGACGCCGAGGAGCACCGCGTCGGTGGGCGTCCCATCCACGCTCATCACGCCGTCCGCGATCTTTCGGACGCGGAGCGGCCGATGGAGCGTCAAGGCATGGCTCGTAGCACTCTGCTCGCGGTCCGGGGCGATGATCGAGACGGTGCCCAGCGGGCCGAGCGCTTCCGCGAGCGCGCGGATTCCATCCGCCTGGATGCCGTCGTCGTTGGTCAGGAGGATGTCCATCAGCGTCCGATATGCCGCAGGACGAGGCGGATGAACCGCAGCGTGTCTCGAAACGGATGGATGTGGCTCCCGGGAGCGTTGTAGAGGGTCGGCACGGGCGCTTCTCCGATTTCGAATCCGGCGCGGGCCGCGCCGATCAGAAATTCTGATTCGTACTCGAAACGGCGGCTCCGCGGGCGCACCGCGCGAAGCACGGAGGCCCGGATCGCCCGGTAGCCGGACTGCGAATCGTGAATTCGCCGGCGGGCGAGCAAGGAGACGAACCATGTCGTAACGTCGTTCGTCGCCCGGCGGAGCCACGGCATCCCGGTCCGGTCCCGCTCCCTCGAGCCGATGACCAGATCAGCGTGCTCTAACCGCTCTAGGAGTCCCGGCGCGAAGGCGGGGTCGTGCTGTCCGTCCGCGTCCAGCGCGAGCACCGCGTCGCACCCGCGGCGGAGCGCCTCGTCGAACCCGGTCTCGAGCGCTGCTCCCTTTCCGAGGTTGGCGGCGTGGCGCACGACGATCGCCCCGGCTTCGCGCGCGCGCGCCCCGGTTGAATCGGTGGAACCGTCGTCGACCACGATGACCTCCGCCGCGGGGAGAACGCTGAGAATCTGGCGCACAACGTGCCCGACGGTGGCCGCGGCATCGCGAGCCGGGATCACCGCGATCACCTTCATCCCTCCCGCGATTCCCCGCCCGACCCCGCCGCGCGGGCCGCGGGCAACGGACTCCAGTCGAACCACTGTGTCGGATGCGCGCGCACGTGAGCGTCGAAGAAGCCCTGGAGCCGCGCCTCGGCCTGCCGGAGGGCGATGCCCCCTCCCCACGGCTCCAACGAGAAGGTGGGATGGAATCGAACCTCGACCGCCCCGTCGGGCGCGCGCCATGCGACACCCGCGAGAACCTGAGCGCTCGCGCGACGCGCGAGGAGGAGCGGGGCGGAATCGACGCACACCAGTCCCCCGCGGTCGACGCGCGCCCCCTTCCCGGTCGGGCGATACCGCGATCGCACGCCACGATCCACGAGGGCTGCGATCCACCCCCCGGCGCGGAGACGCGCGATCGCCGCCGATGCGGGCCGCCCGGCGCTAAGCGTTCGAACGCCGAAGGCCGCGCGGCGCGCCGCGAAGAATCGCTCCACGGCGGAAAGGCGGTGCGCTTGGGCCAGCGCGTCCACGGGCCCGATCTCTCGGGCGAGCCACTGGAGCGCGACCTCCCAAGGCCCGAAGTGCCCGCTGACCAGGACGGTGGAGCGTCCCGAAGCGCGCGCCTCCCGGAGGATCTCGCGCCCTTCATCGTCGAGCCGCACCTGGGGGAACTCTAGGGACCGCGCGTCGGCCGCGAGGAAATCCCGAAGGGCCCGCGCGAACGCGCGATGGGTTTCCCGGGCGGTCGGAATCGGTCCGACGCCGCCCGCCTCGGCCCACACCCGGCGCAGCCGCCGATTGACGGCGCGGGTCCGCGCGGGGCGGCTCCAGATGCAGAGATCCGCCACCGCGACAGCAAGGGCGTCGCTCATCCACCACGGGAGGCGCCGGGCGGCGGAGGCTGCGAGGATGTAGCCGATGTCGGTCACGCGCGGGTCGAGGGTCTCTGGGTGGAATGAGGACGCCCCGGGGCTCTAACCCCGGGGCGCAGCGCTTCAAACGAGCTCAGATGGTCGGGGCGACAGGATTTGAACCTGCGACCACCTCCACCCCAAGGAGGTGCGCTACCGGGCTGCGCTACGCCCCGACCTCTTCATGCGGCGTCGGGTGGTGCCGATCGCGGTCATGCTACACGACGCCGGATGGAGCGGACAAGAGGGAGCGTCCGAGCGCATCAGGCCCGACGCTATGCGCCCGCACCACTCAACGCCGGCTGCGCCCCCGCGCCTGAGCCTCCTGCTTGAGGAGGTTCAGGAGACCTTCCATGTCCTTGCGCAGGGCGCGGAGTGTCTCTTCGCGATCGAGCTTGCTGAACGGGAGCTCGATCTGCTCCTTATCGTCGCGGCCGTCCAGGATCCGCCGCCTCGCGCCCGCGATCGTGAACCGCTGGTCGTAGAGGAGCTGCTTGATCTCGAAGAGAACCTCGATTTCTCGCTTTCGGTACATTCGCGCTCCGCCTCGCCCCTTCTTCGGGCGGAGCATCTTGAATTGGCTCTCCCAATACCGGAGGACGTGAGGCTTGACGCCGACCAAGTCGCTCACTTCGCTGATGGAGTAGTAGAGCCTGCCCGTCGGAAGCGACTTCAAGGGATCACCTCCTGGAAAGAGTTCCGGCTTCCGCTTTCAAGTCCCGGTTAAAAAGCTCACGCAGGGCGGTCCGGGCGCTCTTCCCTTTGTGGAGGATCGAATAGACCTGCTCCACAATGGGAAGCTCGACGCCGTGCCTTAACGCGAGGCTGACGGCTGCTTCGGACGTCGCGACCCCTTCGACGACCATCGGAGAGGAGGCGAGCGCCTGCTCCAGGGTTGCCCCGCGACCGATCGCCTCCCCGAGCCGGCGGTTCCGGCTATGCCGGCTCGTCGCGGTGGCGATCAGGTCGCCCATTCCGGCCAGGCCCGCGAAGGTCTCCCGCCTCGCGCCCAGGATCTCGCCCAGCCTCGAGATCTCGGCGAGGCCGCGCGTCAGGAGCGCGGCCGTCGTCGAGTCCCCGAAGCCGAGTCCGTCCGCGATTCCGGCCGCGATCGCGATCACGTTCTTGAGCGCGACGGCGATCTCGACCCCGATCAAGTCGTCGTTGCTGTAGATGCGAAGCCAGTCGGTCGCGAACGCCTCCTGGGTCTTCGCGGCAAGCGGCGCGCTCTCGGAGGCGGCGACGATGAGGGTCGGCACGCGCCGCGCGACCTCCTCGGCGTGGCTCGGTCCGGCGAGGACCACGATCCGCTCGTTCAAGTCTTTGGGAAGCGTTTCCGCCAGCACCTCGCTCATTCGGCGCAGCGTCTTTGCCTCGAGCCCCTTGGTCGCGACGGTCACCCACTCGACCCGCTTCAACGACCCCTTCGCCTCATTGCAGAGCTTGGTCGCCGTGGCGCGAAGCGCGTGGGAGGGCGTGACGAACAACAAGATTTCGGCCTCGGCCGAGGCCTCGGCCAGGGACGACGTGATCTGGATCGCATCCGGTATCCGGACTTCCGGGAGAAAACGATCGTTTACCCGTGTGCGGCGGATCTGTTCCGCAAGGTCCGCCTCGTAGACCCAGAGTTGGACCGCGTGGCCACGACTCTCGAGCACGATCGAAAGGGCCGTGCCCCACCCTCCGCCACCGATGATTCCGACCTTCACGGACGGCGGTCCGAGCGAGCGCCGAGAATCGGCGGCTCGGTCCCCTGCAAGAGCCGGCGGATGTTGGGAAGATGCCGAAGAAGAATCAG
>JBGPMG010000160.1:0-6075 GCA_041486815.1 Candidatus Eiseniibacteriota bacterium
CCGCAGCCAAACACGCAGAGAATCCGTCGTGGCTTCATCGCGCGCACCGCCTCCAGCGAGCGCTCGAGGGCGTCGGGCGTGTGGGCATAGTCGACGAGCACCTGGAACGGTTGGCCGGACTCGACCGGCTCCAGCCGTCCCGGCACGGAAGCGACCGACTCGAGCCCCGCCGCGATCGCGGCGGGCGGGGAGCCGACGGCCAGGCAGGCGGAGAAGGCGGCGAGCGCGTTCATCACGTTGAAGGCTCCGCGCAGGCGGAGGGCGACCGAGAAAGAGCCGTGCGCCGTACGCACCCGGAGTCTCGTGCCTGCCGGGTGGAACCGCACGTCTTCGGCCGTCACCTCCGCCTGGCTGCCCAGCCCGAATCCTAGAAAGGGCGAATCCCCGCGCTCCCGGATCCAGCGCCCCGTCGCGTCGTCCATGTTGACCACACCGGTGAACTGCTTCGAGCGATCGCCGCGGGACTCGGCGCGAAAGAGCTTGGCCTTCGCTTCGCGATACGACTCGAGCGTGCCGTGAAAATCGAGATGATCCTGCGTCAAGTTCGTGAAGACCCCCACGTCGAAGGCGACGCCGTACGTCCGGTCGAGGGCCAGCGCGTGCGACGAGACCTCCATGGCGACCGCGGTCGCTCCCAGGTCCCGCCAGCGGCGCAGGAGCCGCGAAAGCTCCGGCGCCTCGGGCGTCGTGTGCGGAGCCGGCTCCTCGGCCCCCTCAAACGCGTAGCCGACGGTCCCGATCACGCCCGCGCGATCGCCCCGCTCGGTCAGTGCCGCGCGAATCAAATGCGTCGTCGTCGTCTTCCCGTTCGTTCCCGTCACTCCCACCATGACGAGCTCCTTCGATGGATGGTCCGTCTCCTCAGCGGCCAGGATCGCCAGGCCCCGCCGGCTATCCAGCACGCGCACTTGAGGGATCTGGATCTCGCGGTCGGGCGCCTCGACGACGGCGGCCACGGCGCCTCGATCCTGGGCCGCGCGCAGAAAGCCGTGCCCATCCGCACGCGCCCCTTTGACCGCGACAAAGAGGTCTCCCTTCCCGACCGCGCGTGAGTCGTATTGCACGCGCTCCCATCTGCCCGCGAGCGTCCCAACCACCTCCGACGCCCCCAAGAGCGTCGGCAGCTCGGCGAGCTCCCTCGCGGACGTGGCGATCACGTGCCTCGCGCCGCGAGCACCAGCGAGCACTTGGTTCCTCTCCGCGCGGGCTCGCCCGGCGCGGGCGACTGATCCACGACCACACCGCTTCCTCGCACCCTCCCGATTTCAATCGCCATGGCGCTGAGCCGGGAAAGCGCCTGCCTGAGCGCCAGACCGCGGAGATCGGGCACCGCCATCTCCTCCTCCTCGAGCGCGGCCAATGTGATCTCGACCACGGTGCCGGGAGATGCAGGCGCATGCGCCTCGGGAGATTGGGTCGAGACCCGGCCTAAGGCCGTCCCGGTCCCAACGACGCGCATCCCGTAGCCCGCCCGGGCCAACTCCTCGCGCGCGCGGCTGAGCTCGAGCAGCCGCACGTCGGGCACCGCGTCGGCCGCCGGCGCTTCGTCATCGACACGCACGACCGTCGAAGGAGGAAGCGCGATCGGACCACGCCCTTGAACCGCCCAGGCGGCAAGGATTTCCCGAAAGACAGGGGCCGCGACCGAGCCGCCGTAATAGGCGCCTCGGGGCTCATCAAGGACGATCAGGCCGACCACGACCGGGTCGGCGGCGGGAGCCATGCCGACGAACGAGGAGATGTAGCGACCTACCCCATATCCCCGTTCGTTCTCCACGGTCTTCTGCGCCGTGCCGGTCTTCCCCGCGACCTCGCACCAGGGCAGGGCGGCCTCCGTGGCCGTGCCCTGGGTCACCGCGTCGCGCAGGAAGGAGCGGAACGTCCGGGCGGTCTCCGAGGATATCACCCGGCGGACCTGCTCGATCGGCACCTCGCGAAGGGGCGCGCCCTCCTGGTCGACTACCGCCGAAACGATCCTCGGACGGAGGAGGACGCCCCCGTTCGCGACGGCGGCGTACGCCATGAGAATCTGGATCGGGGTGACGAGGACCTCCTGCCCGATCGAGATGGTCGCGAGCGAGCGCTTCGACCAGCGGTCCGGATGCCGGATCTGCCCCGGCGCCTCTCCCGGCAGGGAGATGCGCGTGGGCTGCCCGAATCCGAAGAGGCGGGCGTAGTTGTACAGGGCGGCAGCGCCCACGCGGCACCCGATCCGCGCGTAGCAGACGTTGCTCGAGAGCGCCGTCGCGCTGCGCACCGAGAACCATCGCGACTCGGGATGCGAATCGTGGATCGTGAAGCCGCCAAAGTCGCCTTCGCCGCGCTCGACCCAGAACGAATCGGAAGGGACTAGGACACGCCCCTCGAGCGCGGCGCAGCCCGCCAGAATCTTGAACGTGGAGCCGGGCTCGTACTGGTCCGCGATCAGGCGGTTTCGGTGCCCCGCGCCGTTGGATCGGCGCGGATCGTCAACGGTCACCATCGCGAGAATGTCGCCCGTCTTGGGATCGGCGAAGACCGCCATCCCGCTCTTCGCGCCGGTCCGCTCCACCGCTTCACGCAGTTTCAGCGCCGCGATCGATTGCGCGTCGAGATCGATCGTGGTGATGATGCTCGAGCCGGCCTCGGGAAGCTTCACGAGGCTCTGCGGCAGCTGGTAGGTGAGCCCCCGGGAATCGCAGAAGAGGGTCGCCCAGCCGCTGCTGCCCCGCAGATCGCGGTCGAACATCTTCTCGAGACCCTCGAGGCCGAGCCCCTCCCCGCCCAGGAGACCGACGACCGGACGCGCCACGTCGTCGAGCGGATAGACGCGGCTGGGCACCTCTTCGACGTGCACCCCCTCGGGCAAGGCCGTGGTGCGGAGGGCGAGCTCCTGTTCCGGGCTCAGGTGCGGCGAGAGGCGCACGTAGGCCGCGTGACGCGCCTTCCCAGCGCGGAAGCGGCTCGCGGCCGCCGGTCCCGCCGCCTGCGCCAGGAAGGCCTGCGTGGCGCGCGAGTTCTTGACGTCGCGCGGCCGGACGGAGAGCCGGCTCAAGGAGACGTTGTCGGCGAGGGAACGGAGGTGGCGATCGTAGATCCGGCCGCGCTCGGGCTCGAGGATCACCCGCTGCGTCTGTTGCTGCCTCGCCGCCCTCGCGAGTCGGCCGTGGTCGAGCAGCTGGATCTGGACGAGCCTGGCGAACAGGAACAAAAACGCGCCCATTCCCAGGAATGCGATGAGCCGAAGGCGCCGAAGATCGCGGGGGCTCATCGGTCCACCCCGGCGCGGACGGGCACGGCCGTCACGTCGGGATCCGGCGCCGCCGGCCGCCCCAAGCGGATCCGCTTCAGCAATGCGCCCAGCCGGTCGGCCACGCTGGATCGGGAAACGGCGCGTGGCATCGCTTGATCCAGATCGATCTCGATGATCCGCGCCGGATCGGGGGCGATGAAGCCCCGCGCGCGCAGCGTCTGGGAATCGATCCCCTCGCGGAGGGCCGCCTGGTCCCGGAGCTCCGAGGAGAGACGGATCCGGTTCTCGAGAGCGCGCACTTCCCGCCGCAGCCGATCCTGATCCATCGAGAGGGAATTGGCGATCGTGCTCTCCCAGACCTTGGAGAAGAGGAGAGAGCCGAGGAGACAGAGCGCGAGGAGCAGCCGGCCGTGCCTGGCCCGCGGCCTCTGGACCGCGTACCGCCGCAGATAGACGCGCGCGCCAACCCTCTTCGGCGCCACGCCCGATGGTGTCGGGGTTTCGAGGGCCGGAATCAGGACTTCAAGCGACTCGCGGGCAAGGCTCACGTATCTGACTCCTTTCTCCGTGCCGCACGAAGCCGCGCGCTCGAGGCGCGCGGGTTCGATCGGGCTTCCTCATCGGAGGGACGAATCGGCCTCGGGGTCAACGCCACCCACGGCGACTCGGTAGGCTCCACCCAGGCATCCAGGGGGCGCCGCGGGCGGATCGCGGTCTTCACGATTCGGTCTTCGAGCGAGTGATAGGCGATCACGCAGAGCGTGCCGCCGGGAAAAACGATGCGAGCGGCGGTTTCGAGGAGCGCCTGAAGTTCCTCGAGCTCGCGGTTCACAACGATGCGGAGCGCCTGGAACGCCTGGGCCAACCGGCGCGGCCGAGAAGGCCCCGGGTAGATCGGCGCGAGCGCGTCGCGAAGCGAGCCGGTCGTGAGCGGTTGGTGCTCGGCGGCCGCGCCGCGGATCGCGCGCACCCCCGCGCGGCCCCGCGGCAGCACCCCGTAGGTCGCGAGTGTCCGCTCGAGGGTGCGGTCGTCGACCCCTCGAATCCACGAATCCGCGGTCGTCGGCAGCGACGGATCGAGGCGCATGTCGAGAGGACCTTCATGATGGAACGACAGGCCGCGCGATGGGTCGTCCAACTGGTCGGAGGAGATCCCGAGGTCGGCCAGGAGGCCGTGTACGCGCGTGACGCCGAGTCCTCCGAGAACCTGCTCGATCTCGGAGAACCGGCCTCGAACCGCGGTGAAGCGGTGTGGCGGCGCCGGCGGATTCGCGCGTGCGCGCTCCACCGCCACCGGATCGCAATCCATTGCGATGACCCTTGCCTCCCCTCCCAACGCCGCCACGATCTCGCGGGTGTGGCCGCCCAACCCCAGGGTCGCGTCCAGATACGTTCCCTCAGGGTCGGTCACCAAGAACCGCACGGCCTCCTGCATCAGTACCGGGACGTGACCCGGCATCGCGATCCCCTAGAATCCTGACTTGCTTAAGGCCCCTTCCCGGACCATCCCTCCGCCAGGAACGGCGGCGGGACGGCGGACGAAGCTGGATGAGTCGGTTTCCTGCGAGCGCCACTCGAGCCGGCTCAGGCCGGGCCCTTGGCCGGCCACATGGAAGAGCGCCCGTAGGTACGGACTGAGTCCGACAAACCAGATCGACGCCCCCCGATCACGCAAGCGCTGGAGCGCCGACGTGAATTCCGGGAGCGCGCGGTAATCCATGTGATTCACGTCCTCGAAGTCGATCCGCACCGTATCGCGCGGCGAGCCGCCGGACTCGATCAGGGCATCGACGACCCGCACGAGCTCCCGCCGGCTGAGCGCGCCGAAGAGGCGAAGCGTTCGCCCGCCCGGTCCGCGGGAGATCTCCCACTGATAGGTGGGCCGGTACCCCGCGCCCGGCGGTCCCGATTCGATCATCGTGCGGCTCACAGAAGAAGCTCCCCGGCCATGTCCTCGTAGGTGCGGTCGGAGGACGCCATGTACTTTTCGAAGACTTCGGGACTCCAGATCTCGATGTGGTCGAGCACGCCGTTCACCAGCACTTCCTTCTTCAGCTCCGCGTGGGCAATGAGGCTCGGGGGGATCGCGACGCGGCCTTGCGCGTCGAGGGTTTCATCGCGTGAGTCGAGGAGGAGGATGCGCTGATAGCGGCGATGGGTTTCGTCGCTGAAGGACCGGGAGCGAAGCCGATCCTCGAGTCGCTTGAATTCGTCGGCTGGGAAGAGCGAGACGCAGGCGTCGAGGCCGCGGAGGACGACGAACGTTTCGTTCGCATCACCCGACAAGAGGCGCCGGAAGCGCGCGGGGATGCTCACGCGCCCCTTGTGGTCGATAGAATGCTTGTAGCTCCCTCGGAACGCCGCCATCCCTGGACCCTGTTGCCCCCGAACGCCCCGCTGGAATGAGACGAAGTGTCCCCCACTTCGTCCCACAATTCACCACGAGGCCGCATCCTACGTCCGCGTCCGGGGAGTGTCAAGACGGATTCCAGGCATTTTGACAAAAATATATGCCTGAAATATAACGAGTTACGGGATCAGGCGGACTTGTGGGGAAAGTCTATTTGCGGGGCCTAAACTTCAGGCCGGCGAGGAGCCCGGCGACCTCGGCGGCGATGGTGCTGCGCTCCCAAGAAGCCGTCTCCACCCTCCCGCCTCCCCAGGGAAGCCTTCCATCGCGCCGCCACTCGGAAATCCAGTGGGCGATCGCCTCCGTGGCGGCCCCCACATCGTGGGCGGAGCAGACGGGGCCGGCTCCGGAAGCGCGAAGCAGGTCCGCGCCCGGTCCAGGATCCAAGATCCCAAGCACGGGGCGACCGCTCGTCAGGTATTCATAGATTTTC
>JBGPMG010000161.1:0-6075 GCA_041486815.1 Candidatus Eiseniibacteriota bacterium
AGCGCCGAGGTCTCGAGCACGTAGGCGAATCGGATCTCGTTCTTCCCGCGGCCGGGCGTGGCGTAGAAACCGTCGCCGGGCGCGACCATGACCGTGGCGTTGTCCTTCCGATATTCCTTCAACATCCAGATCACGAATTCCTCGGCGTCGGGGACAGGGAGCTCGGCCATGAGGTAGAACGCGCCCTCGGGCTTCCGGGCAAAGGCGCCGGGGATGCGCGCCAGGCCTTCCATGACGAGGTCCCGGCGTCTCTTGAACTCGGCGACGACCCCCTGCGTGTAGGCGGCCGGCACCTTGTCGATCACCGCCGCGGCGTACTGGCCGAGGGTCGGCGGGGAGAGTCGGGCTTGCGCGAACTTGAGGCAGGCGTCGCGGACCGCCGCGTTCCTGGTCACCAACGTTCCCACGCGCGCGCCGCACATGTTCAGGCGCTTCGAGATGGAGTCCACCAGGACGGTGCGCTCCTCGGCGCCTTTGCGGGTCATCGGACTTTCGCACTTCGCCCCGTCGTAGACGAACTCGCGGTAGGCCTCGTCCGTGATGATCCAGAGGTCCTTCCGCTTCGCGAGGTCGACGATCGCGTCGATCTCGGCCGCGGTGTAGGCCGTTCCCGTCGGGTTGGATGGGGCGCAGATGAGGATCCCACGCGTCGCCGGACCGACGGCGCGCTCGATCGCCTCGATCGGGGGTAGGTGATACCCGGTCTTCCCGTCGCACGTGATCTGCTTTACGCCCACGCCGGCGAGGAGTGCCATGGTCGCGTAGTTCGTGTAGAACGGCTCGAAGAGCAGTACCTCGTCGCCCGGATTGAAGAGCGCCCAGAACGCGAACTGGAGCGCCTCGCTCCCTCCCACCGTGGTCAGGATCTCCGCCGGCGCGACTCCGATCCCATGCTGCGCGTAGTAGCCGGCCATCCCTTTCTGAAATTCGGGAATCCCCGCCGAGGGGCTGTACGGCACGTATTTCCCGGGGTAGTTGCGGATCCGCTCCATCACGATCTCGGGCGTGGGGAGGTCGGGCTGGCCGATGTTCAAGTAGTAGACCTTGGCCCCGCTCCGCGCGGCCTCGTCGGCGTGAGGGGCAAGACGTCGAATGGGGGAGGCCTGCGCCTTGACCCCGCGATCGGAGACCTTCATCTCCGTCCTCCTTTCGAGTTCGGCGGCGGCATCTGGAGCAGCCGCGCCACCAAGTCCGCTGTCTGGGCGATGTCGCGCGCGTGGACGAAGGAGACCGGTCCGCCGCTTCGACGGGCGGGGATCGCGATCAGAGCCGTCGGGACGCCGGTACGGGCCGCTCGAACCGCCCTCGCGTCGCTTCCCTCCGATTCACGAATCAGCCACTGGGTCTTCACCCGGGCGGCCGCCGCCGCGCGCTTCACCAGCGCGAGCGCCGCGGGATGGGCCAGGAATCCCGACTCTTTAAGCCCCAGGCACGGACCCTTTCCGACCGCCGCGCCGCCCGTCTCCTTCGCGTCCAGGTGCGCCACGTCGACCACGACCGCGGTCTCGGGATCCACGCCGAAGGCTCCCGTGATCGCCCCGCGGGCGCCGAGGTCCGATTGGGCGCTGAAGACGACGTGCAGATCGTACCGCGGCGCGTGCGCGGCGCGAAGCGCCGCGACGACCGCGGCGCAGCCCGCCCGGTTATCGAGATTCGCGGCGCACCAGAGGTCGCCGAGCCGGATCGGCCGGTCTTCGATCGCCCCCACCGAGCCGACGCGGAACCGCTTGTTGGCTTCCTTTGGCCCCAACCCCGTCTCGAGGAAGAGCTGGTCGGCCTCCAATTCGGAGCCGTTTTTCCCGCCCTTGGGCCGATCGCATCCCAGAAGCCCCCGGGCGTCGTCCTCGAAGCGGAGCGACGCGCCCACGAGCTCGGCGGGGCTTCGATTGCCGAGGATGGCCACGCGGGCGAGGCCCGTCCCATCGACCCGCGTCACGATCACGCCCGGCGCGTCCATGGGCGCCGCGAGAAGAAGCCGCGGGCCCTTTCCGGGACGGCGCCAGTGCAGGTTGCCGGTCGCGTCCTCGGTGACGCGTCCCATGCCGCGGAGGGCGCGCCGGAGCGCGTCGCGGACGCCGCTCTCGCGGCCCGGAGGGCCGAACGCGGAGAGGAGCGTGGGAAGCAGGGAGTCGACGCTTGCGGCGAGGGATTTCACGGCCACTCCTTTGTCAGGGAATCCAGCGTATGCCAGACGAGTGCGACGGTGCGCCGCGCGTCCTTGATGTCGAGGTAGGCCGCCGGGGCGTGAATGTAGCGGCAGGGGACGGAGATCACCGCTGCCGGGACGCCGGCTCCCGAGATCGCGATCCGACCGGCATCGGTCCCGCCGATTCCCGGGCGCTTCCACTGCGTGGGGATCTTTCTTCGGCGAGCGGTCCGCTCGATCAAGTCGACGAGGCGCGCGTCGGCCATCAAGCTTCGGTCCTGCACCGTGAGGGCCGGGCCCGCGCCCATGAGCGGCGCCGACTCCTCGGGGGACAATCCCGGCCCCTCTCCGGAGGCCGTTCCCTCGAGGACGATCGCCAGATCGGGAGCGACGCGCCGGGCGGCGCCGGCGGCTCCGCGGAGCCCCACCTCCTCCTGGACGCTCCAGACCGCGGTCACTGGAATCGGGGGGCGGGAGCGCACCAGGCTCGCGAGCACGGCGCACCCCGCCCGGTCGTCGAACGCCTTGCCCTTGCGCGTGTCGCCCCAGCGCTCGTACGTCGTGTCGAACGTCGCGTAGTCGCCGATCGCGACGCGTTCCTGCGCTTCCGCCCGAGAAGCCGCGCCGATGTCCAGGTAGAGATCCTCGATCGCGGCGACCTTGTCCCGGTCGGCCCGCTGGATCAGATGCGGCGGCAGGGTCCCGGCCACGCCGCGAAGGCCGTTCCCCCCGATCCGGAAGACCTGCCCGACGAGAATTCGCGAATCGATGCCACCTACTTTTCGAAAGCGGAGCCGTCCGTCCGACTCGATGCCGGTGATCATGACGCCCACTTCGTCCATGTGGGCGCAGAGCATGACGTGCGGTCCGCGCCGGCGCCCCGAGGGGGCGATCCGGGCGACCAGGCTCCCCATGGCGTCGACCTCGAGCGTATCGACGTGATCTTTCACGGCGTCGGCGACCGCGGTGCGCACCGATTCCTCGCCGCCGCTCACGCCGACCGCGTTGGAGAACGCCTCGAGAAATCGCTCTTCGAAGGCCGGGGCGCTGTCCCGGCTCACTTCAGGGTCTCGGTCGCGCGCCACTCCTCCGGCAGGGCGGCCAGGTAGTGCGCGAGGAGCTGGGCGCAGCGGTCGACGTCGCGCGGCTCGACCGTCTCGATGCCGGTGTGCATGTAACGGCAGGGGATCCCGATCACCGCCGTCGGAACCCCCTCGCGCGCGATCTGGATGTCCATGGCGTCGGTGCCGGACCCCATCGGGCAGCCCTCGATTTGAACGGTCATCCCGAGAGCGCGAGCGCTCGCGCGCAGACCGTCCACGACCTTGGGATGGATATTCCCCCCGACGCAGAGCGAGGGCCCTCCGCCGAGCGGTACGGTGTCGCCCTCGCGGGCGCCCGGCATGTCGCCGTGGCTCACATCGATCGCGATCCCAAGCTGCGGGTCGATCGACTCCGTGGCTGTCCTCGCGCCGATGCAGATCGAGGCGAACTCCTCCTCGACCGTGGCGACCGCGACGACGTCCCACATCGGGCGGTCGTGGCTCAGGCTCTCGAGGGTGCGGAGGAGGACGACCAGGCCGGCGCGATCGTCCATCGCCGGGGCCGCCATGCGGCCGCTGAGGAGCGATACAGGCGGCTGTCGCAGGGTGACCGGGGTCCCGATGACGGCCTTACGCCGCACTTCGCGCTCGGGTCGCCCGGTATCCAGGTAGAGCTCCTCGACCGGGAGGACGCGATCCGACTCCCCGGGCCGCTGAAGGTGCGGCGGCCTCGTCCCAAAGAGGGCGGCCATCTGCGGCTTGGAGTGGATGACGACCTCCTTGCCGAGAAGCGTGCGCGGGTCGAAGCCCCCCAGCTCGGTGAGGCGGAGGAAGCCTCCCGGCTCCACGGCCTTTACCAGGAATCCAATCCGGTCCATGTGCGCGGCAAGGAGCGCGCGGGGCCGAGGCGCGGCACCCCTTCCCTCGATCCACGCGCGGACGTTTCCGACGCGATCCCGCTCAACGCGGTCGGCGTAGAGGCCAAACGCTTTCTCGACCTCGCGCGCGGCCGCATGCTCATGCCCCGGTGTCCCCGGGAGCGCGGTCAGGTGGTGGAGCCATTCCGTCGTGCTTCTCTCCTCCGCGCGAAGCATAGCCTGCGAATTTAGTGCACCGGGGTGGGGGAGGCAAATGTAAACTCCGCGCGCTCATGGGCTCCCTTCGAATCGCGGTGGCGCTGCCCCATTTCGGGGTCTTCGGCGGGGTTCGCAGATTCTTAGAGTTGGGGCGGGTTTGGGTCGCGCGCGGCCACGAGGTCGCGCTGCTCACACCGCCGGCGCGCGGGGAGGAACGCCCCTGGCTTCACTTCGCCGGGCGCGTCGGCTCGCTCGATGAGCTTCGATCCGGTCGGTGGGACGCGGTTCTTTCGCCCGACCCGGCGCTCTTCCTGAGCGCGGACGCGGAGGGCGCGCTCCGCGTCTTCTATGCGGTGCTCGAAGGCGCCCCCGGCGCTCCGAGCGCGTGGCGCCGCGCCGACCTCGTGCTCGCGAACTCGGCGGGGATGCTTCGCCACCTCGCGCGGCGCGGCGTTCGGGCGGTGGACGCCGCGGGGGGCGTCGATCTCGATCTCTTCCGGCCCCGCGTCCCGGATCCGCGCGCCGGTCGTTCGCGCGCGGGGGCGCCGGTGAAGGCGCTGGTCTACGGTCGGCTCTCGCGTCCGCGAAAGGGATCGTGGGCGGCCGCGCGCGCGGTCGAAGCCGCGGCCCGCTCGACCGGCGTGTCGACCGAGCTCACGCTCTTCGACGCGCCGCCGGACGGCGCCTCCGAGCCGATGCTTCCGCGGGATCTTTCCATTCCGCACCGGTGGGTGCTCCATCCGACTCAAGAAGAGCTCCAGGCGCTTTATGCGGACGCGGACCTCTTCGTGAGCGCGGAGCGACGCGCCGGGTGGTGCAACACGGCCGCCGAAGCGATGGCGAGCGGCGCCGCGGTGGTCTGCACGCGGAGCGGCACGGAGGATTTCGCTCGGGATGGGGAGACCGCTCGTGTAACTCGGTGGCCCTGGGCTTGGGCCCTGGCGCGCAAGGTGGCCCCGCTCTTGCGGGACCCGGAGACGCGCATCGCGCTCGGCCGGCGAGGCCGCGAGCGAATCGCACAGTTCACATGGGAACGGACCGCCGACCGGATCGAGCGCGCGCTGATGGGGCGCCTCGGTAGGAGGAGCGATGCCTGAGTACCAGGCCCCCCGTCCTCGTCGCCGCGCCCCGCGCGTGGTCATGATCCTCTCCGCCTACCCGCGCCGCGTCGACGCGGAACGGGCGGCTCGGGCCCTCGTCAAAGCACGCGTCGTCGCCTGCGCCACCGTCACGCCCCAGGGACGCGCCTTCTACCGCTGGGGCGGGATGGAGCGCGCGGATTGGAGCGCGCTCCTCTGGGGCAAGACGACCGCCGCCCGCGCTCGCGCCGCGGTCTCGGCCATCCGGAGCTCCCACCCTGATCGTGTCCCGGAAATTCTGGTCCTTCCGGTCTCGGGCGGGTACTCCGCATATCTTGCGTGGGTCGAAAAGGAGGTGCGGCGGCGGTGACCCGGCCCGATGACCTGCTCCTCCATGGCGCGACGCTTCTCGACGCGGCGATCGCTTCCCGGCCGGCCAATGCCACGAAGGGGCGGCGCGCCTCGGACGTGGCGGTCTGGGTGCGCGGAGATCGAATCAAGGCGCTGGGGCCGCTGGCCGCGCTTAGGGCCCGCGCGGGACGTGGGGCGCTTCGCGTCGACTTAGGTGGGGGAACCCTGAGTCCTGGATTTACGGACGCCCACATCCATCTCGTGACTTGGATTCGCGCGCTGGGAGAGCCGTGGCTTCGCGCGCAGGACGTCCCATCGATCGGGATCGCGGTCGCGGAGCGCGCGAAGGCCGCGCCGGCGGAGGAGTGGCTCCTGCTCCG
>JBGPMG010000162.1:0-6063 GCA_041486815.1 Candidatus Eiseniibacteriota bacterium
CTTGCCGGGCATGATCGAGGACCCGGGCTGAACGGCGGGGAGCAGGATCTCGTAGAGCCCCGTCGTCGGGCCGCTGGCGAGGAGCCTCAAGTCGTTGGCGATCCGGGTCAGGTCCAGGGCGAATCCCCGGAGATCGGACGAGACGCGGACGAAGGGCGCCATGCTTTGCATGGCCTCGAAGAGGTTCTTCGCGGGGTAGACTGGAATCCCGGTGAGCTCCGCCAGATGTTTCACCGCCCGGGCGCGATATTCGGGATGGGCGTTGATCCCCGTGCCCACGGCATTCCCGCCGAGTCCCAGGCTCAAGAGCCCGTCACGGCTCCGCGCCAGGGATTCGGCCCATCCGGCGACACAGACCTCGTAGCCGGAGAATTCCTGCCCCAGGGTGATCGGCACGGCATCCTGTAAGTGGGTGCGCCCCGATTTCAACACGCGCGCGAACGCCCGGGCGCGGCCGCCGAGCGAGCGGGCGAGATCCTTCATCTCATCCAGGACCGGACCGCTCAGCGCGTACGCCGCGAGGCGCATGGCGGTCGGGATCACGTCGTTCGTGGACTGCGCCATGTTCACGTGGTCGTTCGGACTGACGAGCGTGTGATCGCCGCGCTTCCCGCCCAGGAGCTCGCAGGCCCGGTTCGCGATCACCTCGTTCGCGTTCATGTGGAACGAGGTCCCGGCGCCGGCCTGATAGGCGTCGACCACGAAGTCCCGGTCGTGCTTGCCGGCCAGGACCTCCTCGGCGGCCTGCACGATCGCGTCACCCTTCTTGCGATCGAGCGCCGCGACTTCCATGTTGGCGCGGGCGGCGGCGATTTTGATCCGGGCGACGGCGCGCACCATCTCCACGTGGAGCCGCTCGCCGCTGATGGGGAAGTTGGCCACGGCGCGGGCGGTCTGGACGCCGTAGTAGGCGTCGGCGGGCACCTCGAGCGCCCCGAGCGAGTCGCGCTCGATCCGGGTCTTGGGCTTCACGGTGACGTCAGGCATGAAGTCCCTCCGAGGGGCGGAATTCCGCGAGGTCCGGGCGCCACGGCGCCTCCGCCACGGCCCGGCCCCACACATGGGCGAAGGATTCCCGCAGGCGGGCGAGGACTTCCGGCCGCGGAGGCGCCTCGCCCAGAAGCGCGCGCATGGACGTGACGCCCAGCTCGCGGATGCCGCAGGGATGGATCCAATCGAAATGGCCGAGATCCGGGTCGACGTTGAGCGCAAATCCATGGAAGGTGATCCAGCGCCGGACCGCGACCCCGATCGCCGCCACCTTGCGGTCGCCCACCCATACGCCCGTGTGGGGCGGACGCCGGGCGGCGCCGAGGCCGTAGGAGGAGAGTGCCTGGATCAGCACCTCCTCGAGATCGCGCAGATACCGATGGAGGTCACGCCCCGAGGGAAGACCGGCGAGTGCCACGATCGGATACGCGACGATCTGGCCGGGGCCGTGGTAGGTGACGTCGCCGCCGCGCTCGACGGGGACCACCTCGATGCCGCGGGTGCGAAGCCATGACTCGGAGGCCTTGAGGCTCTCCGCGCGGCCCCCGCGGCCGAAGGTCAGGACGGGCTCGTGCTCGACGAAGTAGATCGCGTCCCCGCACGCTTCGGCGGCCCGGGCCGAAACCGCGCGGCGCTGGAACTCGAGCGACGCCCTATAAGGGATCCGGCCCAAGTCGTACGCCGTGATCGGCGAGGTCATGCGTACCTCAGATGGAATCGAGCAGCCAGCTCTCGGGGTCTTCGAGCAGCTCTTTCACGCGGTGGAGGAACTGGACCGCCGGGGTCCCGTCCACCAGCCGGTGATCGAAGCTCAGGACGAGCGTCATCATGTGGCGAATGACGATGCGGTGATCCCGCACGACCGGCCGCTCCTGGATCAGGTGGACTCCGAGGACGCCGACTTCGGGGTAGTTGATGATCGGCGTCGACGCGGTCGCTCCGAACATCCCCGCGTTCGTGATCGTGAAGGTTCCGCCCTGGATGTCGCTCAACTGGAGCTTGTCGCCGCGCGCGCGGTTGCCCAGCTCCTCGATCTCCTTCGCGATCTGAAGCAGCGTCTTCCGGTCGGCGTCGTGCAGGACCGGCACGATGAGCCCCGAGTCGCGGTGCACCGCGATGCCGATGTTGTAGTACTTCTTGAGGTGGATCTCGCCGCTCTCGGTCATGGACGCGTTCAGGATCGGATATTCGCGGAGCGCCCGCACGATCGCCTTCACGATGAACGGCATGTACGTGAGGTTGACGCCGTAGGTCAGCTTCACGTTTTCTTTAAGTCGAGAGCGAAGCGTGACGAGCTCCGTCATGTCCACCTCGTCCCAGGTGGCGCAGTGCGCGGCCGAGTGCCGCGAGCGGAGCATGTTCTCGGCGATCTTCTTCCTGACGTTGGTTGCCTGTGAGACTTCTTCCTCGCGCGATCCGGGAGCCGTGAAGGCCGGCGCGGGGATAGGCTTCGTGGGCTGGGGCGGCCCCTGTGCCGCGGCCGCTCGCCCTGGCTGTGCCGCCTGCGCGGCCGGCGCCTGCGCTCCGGCGGACGCCGCTACCTTGCCTGCCTCGATCGCGTTCAGCACGTCCTCGCGCGTCACGCGGCCGCCCATGCCGCTGCCGCGGATGCGCGAGAGATCGAGGTTGTGCTCCTTGACGAGCTTCCGGACCGCCGGAGAGAGGCGCTGGTCTTCGCCGGAGGGAGCCTCAGCGACCGCCGCGCCCGAGCGCGCCGCGGCCGGCTCGCGCGAGGGAGCGCCTGCGCCTGCGCCGGAGCCGGAGCCGCCGGCCGGGACCGCCGGAGGACGGGCCTGGGACTGAGCGGGCGGACGCTGCGCGCCGCCTGGGGCCTGCGCGCCGGCCGGAGCCTGCGCGCCCGCGCCTCCCGCCGGGAGCGATTCACCCGGTTGCAAGATCAAGCCCAGCTCCTGGCCCACAACGGCGACCGTCCCTTCGGGAACCGTGATCTTTCCGAGCGTTCCCGCGGCGGGGGCGGGAAGCTCGATGTTGATCTTGTCGGTGATGATCTCGACAATCGGCTCGTCCTTGGCGATCGCCTCGCCTTCCTTCTTGAGCCACTTGCCGACCGTCCCCTCGACGACGCTCTCGCCCAGCTGCGGCACTACGATCGTTACGGGCATCCCTTCCTCCGGCTCAGGTCCCTGGTGTCCGGCGGGCTAGTAG
The DNA here is from genome assembly GCA_041486815.1 of Candidatus Eiseniibacteriota bacterium. Taxonomy (GTDB): domain Bacteria; phylum Eisenbacteria; class RBG-16-71-46; order SZUA-252; family SZUA-252; genus WS-9. The sequence goes on from JBGPMG010000162.1 coordinate 3,157, forward strand.
GCGACCGTTTCGCGGATCGCCTGGGCGATCCGGTTCGCGTCGGGGAGGTAGGCCTCCGCGAGCGTTGGTGCGAACGGCTCTTGAGGCGCGTCCGGCGGCGAGACGCGCCGCACCGGTGCGTCGAGGAACGAGAATCCTTCCTCGGCGATCATCGCGCCGATCTCGGCGCCCACGCCCATCGTCTTCGAGCTCTCATAGACCACGACCGCGCGCGCCGTCTTCTCCACGGAGGTAAGGATCGTTTCCTTGTCGTAGGGAAGGAGCGTGCGCAGATCGATCACCTCCACGTCGATCCCCTCCGCCGCGAGCTTCTCGGCGGCTTCGAGCGAGCGGTGCAGCATGAGCGCGTAGGAGATCACGGTGACGTGCTTCCCCTCGCGCACGACCGCCGCCTTGCCGAGCGGCACGGTGTAGTCGTGGGTCGGGACGGGTCCCTTGATCGTTCGGTAGAGGCGCTTGTGCTCGTAGTAGAGCACGGGGTTCTGCCCTCGGAACGCGGATTTCAGGAGACCCTTCGCGTCGTAGGGCGTCGCGGGGGTGACGACCACGAGTCCGGGGCAGTGCATGAACCAGGCTTGATTCGCCTGCGAGTGGAAGAGCCCGCCGCCCACCGCGGCGCCGTAGCAGCACCGGATGACCATCGGGCAGGAGAACATTCCTCCCGAGCGGTAGCGCATCTTCGCCGCGTGCTCCACGATCCCGTCCATGGCGAGCGAGATGAAATCGTCGAACTGGATCTCCGGCGAGGGGATCAATCCGGCGATCGACGCGCCGACGGAACCCTGGACGAGGAAGTTCTCGGAGATCGGACTGTCGATGACCCGCATCGGCCCGAACTTCTCGAAGAGCCCCTTCGTCGCCTTGAACACGCCGCCGTAGGCCGCGATGTCCTCGCCGATGAGGAAAATGCGCTCGTCGCGCTCCATTTCCTCCCGGAGGCCATCGGTGATGGCCTCGATGTACGTCACCGTCTTCACGTCGGAGGCAATGGCCCCCGGAGTCTTTTGCGCCACGTCCATCTTCATCGCTGCTTGATCTCCCTTGGCGTTTCGAGAAGCCGGCCCTGTAGCCTCTTCGCCCGCCGCGCCTCCGCGGCGCGCGCCTCGAGCTTATCGTCTTCGGTTTCGTAAAGGAGCGGCGGCACGGACGCGGGGCAGCCGTTCTTGTCGACCGCCACGAACGTCAGATACGCGGTGCTGGTCTGCCGGCGCTCTCCCGACATCAAATCCTCACTCTGGACGTCGACCCGGATCTCCATCGAGCTCCGGCCGACGTAGGTCATGCGGGCCGCGATCACGGCCAGCTGCCCGACGCGGATCGGTGCTAAGAACGAGACCTCGTCCATCGACGCCGTCACGGCTTCGGTGCGGCAATGGCGGTGCGCTACGATGGCGGCCGCCAGATCGATCCAGTGAAGCACTCTTCCGCCGAGCACGTTCCCCATCGTGTTCGCGTCGTTCGGGAGAACAAGCTCGACCATCTCCACCCGCGTCTCCCGGGGGCTCTTGCCCCGCGGCTCCTCAGAGCGGGGCGTACACGTCCTCCAGGATCTCGTGCGGCTCGGGGTGCGGACTCTTTTCCGCGAAATCGATGGCCTCCTCGATCTCGCGCTCGATCCGCTGGAGCGTCGCCTGCTTGTAGGCCTCGTCGATGAGGCCGCGCTCCATCAGAATCTTCTCGAACCGGGGGATCGGATCGCGCTTCTTCCAGTACTCGAGCTCTTCCTGAGTCCGGTAATTCGCCGGATCGATCTCGGAATGGCCGTACCACCGATACGTCTTCATCTCGATCAGCGTGGACCCCTCACCGCGCCGAGCGCGGCGGATGGCCTCTTGCGTTGTGTCGTAGACGAGGAGCAGGTCGTTCCCGTCGATCGTGATGCCGGGAAAGCCGTAGGCTTTCGCGCGATCGGAGACGTCGTCGAGCGGCACGCCGAGTCGCGCGGGCACCGACTCCGCCCAGAGATTGTTCTGGACGACAAAAACGCAGTTCAGCTTGTGGACTCCCGCGAAGTTGAGGGCCTCGTGCCACACTCCATTCGACGTCGCGCCCTCGCCCACGAAGGCGACCGCCACGTGGTCCTTCTTCTGGATCTTGAATGCCAGCGCGCAGCCGGTCACGATGACGGTTTGTGCCGCGATCGTGGAGGCGGGGGTGATGATTCCGAGGGGCTTCCATCCGTAGTGGCACGGGTGTGACTTTCCGCGGTCGGGGCTGTCCTTCCGCCCGAACAGCTCGGCCATGATGTACTTGAGGGGCATCCCCTTCGTGATGACGGCGCCCATCTCGCGGTGCTGTATCCCGATCACATCTTCGGGCCGCAAGCCGTAGCAGCTCCCGACGACGGTTGCCTCCTGGCCCACCGCGCTAAAATAGGTGCCGTGGAACCGGCCCTGCTTGAAGAGGCGGCGGCAACGCTCGTCCGTTTGCCGTACGAGGTTTAGGTAGTAGTAGAGACCCTTCAATTCGTCATTTGATACGGGCATCCATCCTCCTCGTTCCGCCTCCGGATCCGGCGCACGCCACGTTATCCAAAAAGCGCCGGACGCCAGCCCGCGACACTAACATACAAGGATTCCTCTGACTAGACCTTCGCGCCCGGCATTGATATGATCCTGTGCCCCATACGGCCCCATTCGGGCGAGATCGAGGAGATCGGATGAGCGACGCGGTGATCAAGGAATCACAAGTCTTAGACGCTCTCCGGTCGGTGATGGATCCCGATCTTCACCGGGACATCGTCTCGCTCAATTTCATCCGCAACATGAGAATCGAGGCCGGCGTCGTCTCGTTCGACGTGAACCTCACGACTCCCGCGTGTCCCGTGAAGGAGCGTCTGCGGGAGCAGTCGCGCCAGGCGGTCTTGAACGGAGTCCCGAGTGTCAAGGACGTGCGAGTCAACATGAC
>JBGPMG010000163.1:0-6018 GCA_041486815.1 Candidatus Eiseniibacteriota bacterium
CGTCGGGAGATCGTCGGTGTAGAGGTTGTCGTACGGTCGAAGCCCCTTGAGCAGCGCCGCGTCGTCGGGAGGCGCGTCCCGGTCGAACTCGACGGTGAGATGAAACGGGAAGAACCACTTCGCGAAGACCTGCCGGCGCCCGCTCAACGGTTTTGTCCCCTGCGGCGAGGGGGACGCCCAGCTCTCCAGATGGTCCCAGAGGCCGGAATCCATCGCGGCGCGCGCATCCTCCATGAAGCGGCGGGCATCGTCGTAGAGGAGATAGTAGGTGCGGGTCATCGGCTTCACGCGCCGAAGCTTGAGCCTGGCGCGCGTGATGATTCCGACCTGCCCCAGCCCCGCGATGACCGCCTCGAAGAGGTCGGTGTTCCGTCCTGGCGAGCACGTCACGAGATCGCCCGCGCCGGTGACGACGTCGAGCTCGGCCACCTGGTCCCCCTGCGTGCCGTGCCGGAACGAGGCGACGCCGATTCCGGCGGTCGAAAGCGTCCCGCCGACGGTGACGTTCAGGTTGTTCGTGAGGACGGGGGGCGCCAGGCCGGACGGGGCCAGCTGCCGGACCAGATCGCCCCAGACGGTTCCGCCCTCGACGTCCACTGTGAGGGCTTCCGCGTCGACTTTCCCGATCCGCCCTAAGGCCGGCATGTCGAGGAGAATTCCACCGTCGCTGATCGCGAGGAAGCTCTGGCTGTGCCCGGCCCCCCGCGCCGAGAGGGTGAGGCGCTGCTCCCGCGCGAAGCGGACCACGGCGGCTACGTCCTCGGCATTCTTCGGCCCGACGAGAAACCGCGGCTTCGCGGAGAAGACGTGGCCGAAGTTGGTCGTGCGATCCCCGGAGATCTCATCCCCAGAGAGAACGGTGCCGCGGATCTTGTCTTGAAGCGGCTTCTGGTTCGCGCTCAAGCCGCTCAGGTCTTCGCGGGAACGTTCGCTGCCCGGTAGAGGTGGCGCAGGAGCAGGATCTGGCCGTAGTGACCCGAGAAGTGCTCCAGAATGTGATAGAAGTACCAGCGGACGTTGATGACGCGCTGGGTTCCGTCGTCGCGTGTGCGCGTGACCTCGCGCTCGAGATCGGAATCGGACACACTCTTCGCCGTCTCCTTGAGAAACACGCGCGCCTTGCTCAGCAGCCCGTCGTAGAAGGCCATGTTCTTCCCGTTGAGCTTCGCGGGCGGCGCCCCATCTTCGGGGACCGGCATCCCGTCATCGTCCATGTTGATTCCCAAGATCGGCTCGGCCACGGGCTTCTCGTCGCGCTTCAGCACGACCAGCGTCCAAAAGACCTCGACGATCGCATTGTGGGCAAGCAGCATTCCGATCGTGTTCATCCCCGGCTTCGGCTGCCACTCAAGCTCCTCGGGGGTGACGTCGCGCGTATCCTTGGTCAGGAGCCGCAACTGGTCATCCATCTGGGCCATGAAGGAGGCGACTTCCTTGGAACGGTAGCCGGACGGGATTTCAATTGCCGAGCGCTGTGGGGTCGACATCGTTCACTCTCCGGGTGAGAATGGTCCAGTTCGACGTTAGCCAGAATCAGAGCATAGCAGGCTCCGGTGCCCCCGGGCACCCGAGCCTTCGCGTGGGAGGCGCCATGCCGTTCACGGTCCAGTCGATCGATCACGTCGAGGTCTTCGTTCGCGACATTCCCGCCGCCATCCGCTGGTACGGCGAGGTGCTGGGACTTCGGGAATTCCACCGTTGGGACCCCGACCCGGTGATGATCGGCACCGGGGGAACGATGCTGGCTCTCTTTCAGGCCCCTCCGGACTCGCCCCAGGCCGCCGGCAAGGACGCGCCACCGCTCCGCTGGCACCGGGTCGCCTGGCGGGTCGACATGGCGGGCATGGAGGCGGCTCAGAAACACCTGGCGTCGCTCGGCATCCAATTCCGCGGTCCCGTCGACCATGGACCGACCTGCTCGATCTACTTCCACGACCCGGACGGGCACCCGCTCGAGATCACGGCCCCGGTCGCCTAGACCGGCCGTCGCGCGCGGGGTATCATGCGCGCCATGCTGCATCGTCCTCTCCCCATCGAGCGCCTCTACCTTGCCCACGACCTCTCCGAACCGATCTTCGGCGGCGATGACGAGGTGTTCTATGTTCGCCGCGCTGACGGCAAGCGGAGCATCGTGCGTCAATCGCTCCGAACCGGGCTGGCGGAGAGCGTCACCTCGGAGCCTCGCCCCGCGGGGGGCGTCGGATACGGAGGCGGTGTCTTCACGGTGCGCGGCGAGACGCTGGTCTTCGCGGCCGACGACGGCCGGCTCCACGCGATCCACCTGGTAAGCGGCGAGGAGCGCGCCGTCACACCGGCCTATGAAGGGGTCGCGGCGCCTTCGATCTCTCAATGCGGTCGATTCGTGGCGTTTCTCTGCGAGCAGGGCGGCCGGTGCAACGTGTTGATCGCCGATCTCCGAGGCGGAGCCCTTCCGGTCAAGGTGTCGGACGATCCCTGGTACGCCTTCGACCCGGTCTTCTCGCCCGACGGCAGCCGGATCGCGTGGCAGGAATGGAACCAGCTCGACATGCCCTGGGACGAGGCGCGGCTTCGCGTCGCGCGCTTCCCGAAGCCGGCGACGACCTGGAGCGCCGCGACCGACGCGCTCCCGATCACGGTGTCGGCCACGATCGGCAAGCCAAGGGTGAGCTACTCCTCGCCGCAATGGAGCCCGGACGGTAACCGGCTGGCCTTCACAAGCGACGAGTCAGGCTGGAGGTCGCTCTGGATCGGCGGCCCCGAGGGCGAGAGCGCCGTCCGCGTGGAGACCGGCGAGGGTGAGATCGGACTGGCCAGCTGGCTCCCGGCGCGTTACGGCTATCACTGGAACGGCGACGGCTCGGCTCTCTACGCGGTCCGCGCGCGGAAGAGCCGCGACACGCTGCTCCGAATCGGATGGCCGGGGGGTACGGTCGAAGAGATTCCTTCCGCTTCCACCGACCTGCAGGGCTTGAACGTCCGCGGCGACTCGATCGTGTACGTCGGCTCCGACTACGCAACGCCGCCCGCGCTGGTGACGCGCGAAGGGGGTCATGGAACTGAGACGACCCGAGCCTCGACCGCCGTCGGGTTGATCGACAAGGCTTCCCTCTCGGTTCCGGAAGTGATCACCTGGAAGTCGAGGGGGGGCGCGATGGCGTGGGGCATCTTCTACCCCGCGGTGGGATCCGACTCCGAGCGGCATCCGCGGCCGCTTCTTGTCTACATGCACGGCGGCCCGACCTCACAGGTTCCGCTGACGTGGATGCCCCAGGCGCAATACTTCGCCACGCGCGGCTGGCACTACCTGATCGTCAACCATCGCGGTGGAACCGGATTCGGCAGGGCGTATCAGGACCTTCTGCGCGGACGATGGGGCGTCGTCGACCTGGAAGACGCGCGGACGGGCGCCGAACACGCGATCCAAAACCGAGACGCCGATCCGAAGCGGGTCGCGATCACGGGCGGGAGCGCCGGCGGCTACGCGACCCTCTGGGCTCTCACCCAGCAGCCCGAGTTCTGGACCGCCGGGGTCGCGCTCTTCCCGCTGGCCCATATCTACGATGCGGTCGTGGGCTCCCATCGCTTCGAGCGGCACTACGAAGAGGGGCTGATCGGCCCGCTGCCGGAATCGGGTGCGCTCTGGAGAGAGCGCTCCCCGATCACGCACGTCGAGAAGGTGCGCGCTCCCGTCCTCCTCTTTCACGGCACCGCCGACAAGGCGGTTCCCTACCAGCAGTCGGTCGACTTCGCGGAGGCGGTTCAGCGCCGCGGCGGGACCGCCGAGCTGGTCTCGTACGAGGGCGAGGGCCACGGCTTCGCCAAGGAATCCAACCGCCGCGACATGATGGAGCGCATGGAGCGCTTCCTCGACAAGTTCGTCCGGAACCTCCAACGCTAGAGGAGCTCCGAGACCGGGTTCGGCTCTCCCTCGGCGAACCTCGAAGGGCGGAGCGCGGAGATATCCAAGGTCGACGCTGCCCCGTCCAGGATGACCTCGGCCAGGAGCTGGCCCAGCGCCGGCGCGTGCATCACGCCGTGGCCCGAGGAGCCGTTGATCAGGAAGAAATTCGTGCACTCCGCCGCCGTGCCCAGGATGGCGTGCTTGTCCGGCGTCATCTCGTAGAGACCGGCCCAGCACGCTGAGGGATCGATCGAAGCGCTACGAAGCACGGGGACCCGCTCCCGGGCGGTGCGGGCAACCGCCTCCATCCAGTCGGGATCCACGGTCGCGTCAAACGGGCGGCCGGGAATGCCGGGCGTAGGTCGGAGCAGGAGCACTCGTCCGTCCCGGACCCGGAAGTGGAATCCATCCCCCACGAAGATGGTCATCGGCGTGCCCTCCGGCAGGAGATCGGTGATCGTCGTCGCGGCCGCTTGGCGCCGGAGCGGCGTCACGGGGAGATCGACCCCCGCGTGGGCGGCGACCGCGGCGGCCCATGCTCCGGCGGCGTTCACGACGGCGCCCGCCGCGATCCGGCCCTCCGAAGTTTCAACGTCCGTGATCCGGCCTTCGGCGTCGCGGCCGAATCCGGTGACCTCGACCCCCCAGTCGACCCGCACGCCGAGGCGCTCCGCGGCGGTTAAGTAGCCCTCGAGGATGCTCCGCGGCCGGATGAATCCGTCGGTCGGGCAGAAGGCGCCGCCGACCACGTCGTCGAGACGAACCGCGGGGCTCAGGTGGGCGATTTCATCCGGGCCGACGATGGCCGCTTCGGTAAGTCCCTCGGCTTGCTGGATCCGGTGGGCCCATTGGAGCGCATCCCGCTCCGCCTCGTTCCCGGCAAGCCAGAGATACCCCGAAGCCGCGTACCCCGGATCGACACCGACTTCATCCTGGAAGCGCCGAATCTTCTCCCGGGCGAGGAGCGAGAGGCGCACGTTGATCGGCGTGGCGAACTGAGAACGGAACCCGCCGGTCGCCGCGCCGGTGCTCCCGAGTCCCGGCCCCGCCGAGCGGTCGAGCAGCACGACGTCGCGCGCGCCGCGGAGGGCGAGGTGATAGGCGGCGCTCGCGCCGATCACGCCGGCGCCCACGACGGCCACCGAAGCCGAGGTCATGCCGTAAAAACGTGCTCGGGATTTCGGAAGCTCTTGAACTCGAGAGCGTTTCCGCTGGGGTCGAGGAGGAACATCGTGGCCTGCTCGCCGGGTTTGCCGGCGTAGCGGATCCGCGGCTCGATCACGAACGGATGCCCGGCGGCGCGGACCCGCCCTGCCAGCGCCTCGAATTCATCCCACCCGAGAATGGCGCCGAAATGCGGCATCGGCACCGCGACGCCGTCCACCTGACCGGTCTTCTCGGTCCGCATGACCGCCCCGGTCGTGTGCGCGGAGATCTGGTGCCCGAAGAAGTCGAAATCGACCCAGGTCTCGGTGCTGCGCCCCTCACGACAGCCGAGCACCCCGCCATAGAAGCCACGCGTGGAAGCGAGATCCTTGACGATGAAGGCGAAGTGGAACGGGCGCGTCATCAGCGCTTCCAGTAGACATCCTTGACGATCCACACCACGACCGCGATCGCGACCACGAGGACCATGGCGCGGATCAGCCGGTCGCCGCGACGGACGACCAGATGGGCCCCCATGAATCCACCCAAGAGCTGCGCCGCGGCCATCGGCAGCGCGGCCGCCCAGAGAATTTGCCCGTGCCGCGCGAACATCACGAGCGCGGCGAAATTGGAGGCGAAGTTTAGCACCTTCGCCTCGGCGGTGGCGCGGGGGAGCGGCAGGTGAACCAGCGTCACGTAGGCCGCTATGATGAAGGTTCCGGTGCCGGGTCCAAAGAACCCGTCGTACGCCCCGAGCGCGAGGGCGATGACCGCTACGATGATTCCCGCGCGGCGTCCGACGGGCGGCACCTCGCCATCGCGCGGGCGCAGCCGGCCGGACGCGATCAGGACCGCCACCAGGAGGAGGAGCACGATGACGATCGGCCTCAGGACCTCGGGGCGCAGCATGAGAGCGAGCGCCGCGCCGGACAACGAGCCGACGATCCCGAGCGGGAAGGAGATCCGGGCGGTCTTCCAGTCGATCAGAC
>JBGPMG010000164.1:0-5984 GCA_041486815.1 Candidatus Eiseniibacteriota bacterium
TCACCGGCAAGGCGGTCTACGGCACGGGGGGCGCGCTCGATCTCAGGCGTCGCGGCGGAAACCTGCAGGGCGGCGTGACGGGCCGCTGGGAGGGCTCCAAGCTCCAGATCAACGACATGGGATTCTTAGCGTCGCCCGACGAAATCTCATCGAGCGGGTATCTCTACTATCCCTACGATCCCAAGGGGAAGAGCAAGACATTCAACCGGGCCGAGCTGAACCTGAACGCTTGGAGGAGCTGGATCTACGCGGGACGGACCGGGCGCGACGTCGTGACGGGCGCCGAGGCGTGGGAGTATGGGCCGCGACATCCGCAATACTCGGGCTTCGAGCTGAGCACCTGGATGCAGTTCCGGAGCTACCGCGAGGCGTGGTGGGGAACCTCCTTCAACGGGGAGGGCACGCATCGGTTCGAGACGCGCGGCGGTCCGCTCATTCGCGAGCCGCTCACGTACGGCGGCTACGTCGGCGCCAAGACCGACACGCGGAAGAATCTCAACGTCACGCTCGAGGGGAGCTACTATCGCGACACCTCGTTCAACGCCAGCACGAACGTGACGCTCACGACGAAGTGGAACCAGAGCAGCGCGCTGAATCACAACATCTCGCTCAACTACAACGACCGGATCGACGACACGCAATGGCTGGAGAACGTGAACCTGACATCGCGGCCGGGTGGGATCGGCATCGGCGGCATCAGCTACGTCTTCGGGGATATCCACCAGCGCACGATCAATCTCACGCTGCGGTCGAACATCATTTTCGCGCGGAACCAGTCCCTGGAGCTCTACGCACAGCCGTTCCTGACGGTCGGTGACTACAGCCGGGTCCGCGAGCTGATTCGCCCCGACAGCTACGACTTCTATACGTACCTGGAGCCTGGATACGTCGCGCGGGACCGGGACTTCAGCTTCGCGTCGGTGAACGTGAACGCGGTCTATCGGTGGGAGTACCGCCCCGGAAGCACCTTCTACCTGGTGTGGACGCAGGGCCGCTCGCGCGGGGATACGCGCATGAACCACGGGGTGAATCCCAATGGGTTCCAGAACGACTTGAGCGGCCGCGCGCTCTTCCAAAGCGAGCCCGAGAACACGATCTCGGCGAAGATTACCTACTGGATCGCGATTTAGTCCCGGGCCGCGGTGTAGGGCCGGGCCGCGATTTAGTCCCGGGCCGCGGTCTGGAGCCCGACCGCGGTTTGGTCCCGGGCCGGGGCCTTGTCGCGGCTTGCTTCTTCGTCCGGGCGTCGTCCGCAGCTGAGTCCTTCTCCCATTCCGCTCGCAAGAGACCCATGACGATCACGTCCCAATACCTTCCTTCGCGGAAGCAGTGCTTGCGCAGGGTCCCCTCGACTTGGAAGCCCACCTTTTCGTAGGTCCGCCGCCCCCTCGAGTTGTACTCGTAGACGTGAAGCCAGACCCGGTTCAGGTTTAGGGTCGTGAAGGCGTAGCGAACCATGAGCGCGGTCGCTTCGGTTCCGTAGCCGCGATCCCACTCCGCCTTGTCGCCGATCAAGATCCCGAATCCGGCGTGGCGGTCTTTCCCGTGGACCGCGTGAAGTCCCGTATTGCCGATCAGGCGGTCGTCCTTCTTGAGCGCGATCCCAAACACCATCCCGCCGTGCTCCTTGGCGGCGCGAGCGATGAACTCCTCCTCGTTGTCGCGATTCATCGGGCGGTAGAGGATGAGGTTTCGCGTGATCTCTTCGTCGTTGACCCATGGGACGAAAATCGCCGCGTCCTCCCGCTCCAACGGGCGGAGGTAGATTCTCTCTCCGATCAGAAAGGGATTTTTCACGGCGCCGGCTAGGCGGCGACGCTCCGAGACCTCTTCCATTCGCGCACGGCGACCGGCACTCCGATCTCGATCGTGCGGTAGACAGGTCTCCAGCCCAAGATCTCTCGGGCCTTGGTTGAGTCCACCTTGGGGCAGAACGTATATGCCTCGACCGCCCACGCCCCGAGGATCGGAATCAGCTCCTCCTCGAGCACGGGGACCGGTTCGGGCGCGCGCATCTCCCGCGCGACGAGCCGCGTGAACTCGCCGAGCGTCGAGGGGCGGTCATCGGCGAGGAGGTAGTCGTCGCCGTCGAGACCCTTCTCGATCGCCAATCGATACCCGACGGCGGCGTCGCTTGACGCGAGGTAGTGCATCGTCTGCGTGCCGTCACCGATGAAGGTCGACTGCTTGCGGCTCATCGGCTCGAGCACGCCGTGCTCGAACCATCCGCCGGGTCCGTAGACGAAGGCCGGATTCACGCTCATCGCGCGAAGGCCCTTTTTCCGATGATGGGCAAGCACGGGGTAGGTCTTCTGGTGGCGGATCCCGAACCCGCGCCCCGAGGAGATCGGGGAGTTCTCGCGGACCCATCCGTCGGGTCCCGGCTCGTAGAGGAGCGCTCCAAACGTATTCACGAGGCGCTTCTTGCGACGCCGGACACAGGTACAGAGACGGTCGAGGATCGCGGCCAGCTCGTCGGCGTCGCGCTCGGCGTCCTCGCGCTCCTTCTTCCCTTGCGACATTTCGGAAGGCATCGCGAGGTGGATCACGACGTCCGCCCGGTCGATCGCCGATTCCCACGGTGCGGGGTCTCGGATATCGCCGACGACACCGACGACGCCATACTCTAGCCGTGCTTTCGCCTCGGCGTTCCGCGCGAGGCCGAGAACCCGATACCCCTCCGTCACCAACTCACGGCAGACCGCGCGGCCGATCGCCCCGGTCGCGCCGGTGACGAGCACCGCGGTGGCGTAGTCCTCGGCTGGATCGTACGTCGGTCTTATGGGGCGGCCTCCCGGCCGAGCCACTTCCACGCGAGCGGGAGAGCGGCTGCCGCCAGACCGATCTTCACGACGTCGCCGGGCACGAACGGCCAGAATCCCAGCGACCACACGTTCGAGCCGCCGACGTATCGGGCAAGCCATGGGAGCGCGACCGCGAAGATCGCGACGTTTCCGAGGAGCATGGAGGCGATCGTGGTCCCGATCCGCCGATCCCACCCGCGCTCGGCCAGATAGCCGCAGAGCCACGCCCCCGGGACGAAGCCGAAGAGGTAGCCGCCGGTGGGCCCGAGGAGTGCCGCCGGACCGGCGCTCGCCCCTGCGAAGACGGGGAGGCCCGCGGCTCCCTCCGCGACATAGGCGATCACCGCCGCCGCACCGCGCCAGCGTCCCAGGGCGGCGCCGACCAGGAGGACGGCGAAGGTCTGGCCCGTAACCGGGACCGGCGAGAACGGGAGCGGAATCGCGACGCGGGCCGAAAGCGCGATCAAGGCGCTTCCGACAAGCGTGAGTGTGAGATCGAATAGGAGCGAGAGAACGCGGGCGCGGGGGCCCGCGGTGCTCGGCTCCGCGGGCGCCGCGCGCCAGACGTCGGCAAGGGTCCTCATGGACCGGAGAGTGTAGCCCTCGAGCCCGCGACGCTCAAGCCGGGACTGGAGAGGCGCTGGCGGGGTTTCCGGCACTGGCCGCGCCGGGACGGGATCTTACGTCTTCTTTTCTTTCTTCTCCGCGGCGGGGAAGAGGACGTTGTTCAGGATCAGGCGGTAGCCGGGCGAGTGCTTGTGAAGCGCGAGATCGGTCGGAGGGTCGCCGACCGCGTGCTGGTAGTCCTCGGGATCGTGTCCGCCGTAGAACGTGAACGGTCCCTGTCCGAAATGACCGTGGATGTACTTGGCGTCGTCGGCGCCGGGCGTCTCCGCGAGAACGGTGATCCCCGGCTTCAGGAGGCGCTTCTCGAACCCGGTGGTCTGCCCCATGAAGCCCGGAACGTTGGCGACGTGGTCCTGCACGAGCATCGACGGAACGGGATCCTGTTTCGCGGAGAAGTCGAACAGCGTGAAGTAGTCGTTCCGCTGGCCGCGCAGCGACGCCCGATTCGTCGTATCGATGTTCGAGAACTCGTAGACGAGCGAGTTCATCTCCAGCTCGAAGTCCCGGAAGGCGAGGGTCTTCGAGAAATCGAGCTTCGCGTCCGCGTTGGGGTCGGCAGGATCGTAGTCGTACTCGGTGCCGACGATGTCCACCCGCTCCGCGGCCAGCGCGATATCAAAGGTGTCGGTCGCGGAGCACATCGCGAAGAGGAAGCCACCCTTCGCCACGTACATCTTGATCGCGCGCGCCACGGCCTTCTTCAGCTCCGATACCTTGGAGAATCCGTACTGCTTGGCCAGGGCCTCGTTCTCGGCGACCTGCCGGCGGTACCAGTCGGTCGCGGCGAATGCCGCGAAAAACTTCCCGTACTGTCCGGTGAAATCTTCGTGATGCAGATGGATCCAGTCGTATTCGGAGAGCTTGCCGTCGAGAACTTCGGCGTCCCAGAGCTTCGTGTAGGGGATCTGCGCGTAATCGAGGGCGAGCTGTACCGCGTCGTCCCAAGGCGGCGCGCTGGGCGGTACGTAAACCGCCACGCGGGGCGCGGTCTCGAGCTTCACCACCTCCATGTTGTTGTCGGCGATCTCGGCGACGATTTGTGCCTCGGCGCTCTCTGAGATGGACTGAACTGAGACGCCCCGGATCGCCGCCTCGCCCGCGACGCTGGGGTCGTCGGGCAGGAGGAACGATCCACCGCGATAATTGAGAAGCCACTCTCCATGGAGCCCACGTGCCAGCGCCCAGTACATGAGTCCGTAGGCTCGTAGGTGGTCGGTCTGGGCTCCGTCCATGGGAACCAGGACTTTGGCCGACGCCATCGCTGGCGCCAGCGCAAGGAGGAGCGCCAGCGCGGGAAGGAGCCGTGCGGGGCGGCGGCTCACAGCTGCATCCCCTTCCGCATTTCGAGCACCTGCGACCGCACCCCCGGGGCAAGCGGAGAATCCGGGAAGCGCTCGAGCAGCTCCTGATAGAGCTTGAGCGCGCGATCGCGGCCTTGGCCGAGCGCGATCGTCTCGTCCCCGGCCAGCTTGAGCGCCGCGGGAGCGAGCCGGCTCTTCGAAGAGGTGTCGGCGACCGCCATCGCGTGCTCGATCGCCGCCATGTGGTTGCCGTGATCACGAGCGAGCTCGGCGATCTGGAAGTGGAGGTGGTACCGGACCCTCGCGCCGGGCCACCGCTCGAGAGCGCGCGCGGCCAGCGCGGCCGCGGAATCGGGCCGGCCCGCCTCGCGAAGCGCCAAGACCCGGGCATACGCCCGAAGCGGCTCGTCTTGGAAATCCCGGAATCCCCGCGCGAGGAGCACCAACTCCAGCGCATCGTTCATGTTGAGATTGCGGGAGTAGGACTTGGTGAACTCCTGCGCGCGCGCGACCGCGTCGTCGAATTTCCCGGCGTAGAACGCCTCTTTCGCGGCCGCGAAGACCCCGTTCCCGAGCGTGTCGCTCGGCGAGCGGACCTCCGCCGCGCGGAGGATCGCGCGGTAGACGTCGTTCGACGGGAGCTCCCGTGACGGCTGCGTCGTCGCCCGCGCGGTCCTCCACGCGCCGTCACAAGCCGCGCCGAGCGCAAAGATCGTGAGAGCCGCGATCGCGATCCGCCTCATCGGGCTTTCCCTTGGAGGATCGATTGGAAATATTCGTCCACGGTAGCGCGGTAGCGCGGCGAAATCGGATCCCGGCTGCCGCGCGCGAGCAGCGCGGCGAGCGACGGGCGGGCCTTCAGGAGTTCGCCGGCGAGCGCGCCCGGGGAGGAGCGCACGACGTCGACGCCGGGGCGGGAGATGCGCCGCCTCGAGTAGTCCCTCTTTTCCACGCTGCGCGGCGCGTCGAGGAGCCGGCTCAGGATGCGCTGCTGCCGATCGACCGTGTCCTGGTCGAGCCGGCCGGAGCGGAACTGCTCCTCGACCTTCTTCATGTCTTCGGCGACGTCGCCCAGCTTTCCCAGCGTCCCCCCGTTCTGGCCAAGCTTCTGGGTCGCCTCCTCCAAACCGCGTCGGATCGCCTCCTGCTCCGCGGCCATGCGCCCCAGGGCGTCACCCGCCCCTTCCCGCAACCGGCCGCTATTTCCCTCTTGGCTGTCTCCCGGGTTCTGGCCCGGCATCATCCCCATCGA
>JBGPMG010000165.1:0-5982 GCA_041486815.1 Candidatus Eiseniibacteriota bacterium
AGGGGGGCTACTACGAGACCTTCGCCTACGTCTCCGAAGCGCGGCGGATGGGTCTCACGATCCTCCCGCCGGACGTCAACGCGAGCGAGAGACCCTACGCGGGGAAGGCGCGCGAGGTGCGCGTGGGGCTGATGCAGCTCAAGGGGCTGCGGCACGAGACGCTCGAGGCGCTCCTCGTCGAGAGGGCGCGCGCGGGAGCGTTTCGGTCGTTCGCGGATCTGCGCGCGCGAGTGACGCTTCGGGCCAGCGACGCGGAGCTTCTCGTGAAGGCGGGTGCCCTCGATTCGATCGCGGGCGGGAGGACGAGACCGGAGCTTCTCTGGGGGCTATGCCTCGATGAGCGCGCGATCGATCCGGCGCCCGAGCTCTTCCAAGCCCCGCCCCTCGCGTCGCCACGGGCCCCTGCCTACGACCGCGCGACCATGCTCCGCCACGAGGTCGAGACGCTCGGATTTCTCCTGAGCGCCCATCCGCTCGAACCCTACGAGCGCGCGCTCCGGGGTAGCGGCGTCATTGCCGCCCGCGACCTCGACCGGCACGCTGGCCGCCGCGTCCGCATCCTCGGCTGGCACGTGAACTCGAAGCTCGTCCAGACCAAGGACCAGGAGCCGATGGAGTTCATCGCGTTCGAGGACACCACCGCGATCTACGACGCCACGCTCTTCCCGGACGCCTACCGCCGGTTCTGCCACCTCCTGACGAGCACGCGGCCGTTTCTGCTGGCGGGCCTCGTGGAGGAAGACTTCGGCGTCTGCACGCTGACGGTCGACAAGGTCGAGCGGCTCTGACGGGGACAGCGGGCGGGTTTCGTGGGGGTCGCCGGAGCCCGTCGCTGGACGTATAATGTTCGCTTCCAATTCGTGACGCCGGGGCGTGGTCCAGCCTGCACGGGAGCATGGACCGGCAATCTCCAGGCAAGTGGGAGGAACCAATGGGACGTCGGTCGCAGGTACTCGCGGAACGGCTGGAGCAAGGGGCGGGATCGCTGGCGAAACTAGCTGAGAGTCTTTCCGACGCGGAATGGCGGATGAAGATCCCGCACGATGGACGACCCGTCGGGGTCATCGTGCACCACGTCGGGAACATGTACCCCATTGAGATCCAGCTTGCCCAGACCCTCGGGGCCGGGAAGCCGATTGCCGGCGTCACGTGGGACGCGGTAGCGGACATCAACGCGAAGCACGCCAAGGAGCAGGCCGGGGTCACGAAGCAGGAGGCCTTGGAGTTCCTGCGCCGAAACAGCAAGGCCGCCGCCGATGCCATACGCGCGTTTTCCGACGAACAATTGGACTCCGCCGCGCCCGTTTCGCTCAACGCGGACGCGCCGCTCACGGCCCAGTTCTTCCTCGAAGATCACGCCGTCCGGCACAGCTTTCACCACCTCGCGAAGATTCGCGCGACGATCGGGCGCTGATTGTGGCGCCCGACACCTCGAAGTCCAACAGGCTCTACATGGTGGTGGAGCTCTTCAAGAACAAGAACGCCGTGCCCATCTACCGGCGATTCAGAGACAAGGGCCGCATGATGCCCGAGGGCCTCACCTACGTCTCGAGCTGGATCGACGACCGGCTCGAGCGCTGCTATCAGCTGATGGAAACCCACGACCGGGCGCTTCTGGATGAGTGGATCGGCCGTTGGAGCGACCTCGTGGATTTCGACGTCTACCCGGTCATGACGTCGAAAGAGGTCGTGGAGAAGATCGCGCCGCGGCTGTAGCCGGCGCCGACCCTACTACCAAAGTAGCCCTTGAGCAGGGACGGGGGTGTCATAGATCGTGCGGTTATTCGGTCCTATCTTTGACCTATAGGAGCATCTAGAGAACTCCACACTCGCGGAGGGGTCGATTGTGATCCGGACTTGCTGGGTCCGCCGGGCAGCTCGGTTCTCCGCGCTCGGCGCCGTCATCGGCCTCACGCTGCTCTCGCCGGCCGTTTCCCGGTCCCAGGAGGGCGCAGCGGGCGCCACTTACGTCGGATCGGACAAGTGCGTCAAGTGCCACGAGGAAGTTTGGGAGTCCTTCCAGCACAATCCCCACTATCAGGCCCAAGTGGATGCGCACGAGGCGGGCCCCGTGGTCGGCTGCGAGAGCTGCCATGGGCCGGGATCTCTTCACGTCGAGGCAGACGGGAAGGAGGACGATCCGAAGTTCGCCACGCTCCATGTCTTCAAGAAAATGAAGCCGGCCGATGCCGCCGCGGTCTGCCAGGCCTGCCACCGCACGGGCGATCAATTCAATTGGGACCAGAGCGTGCACGCGCGGAACAACGTCGCATGCCAGAACTGCCACACCATGCACAGCGCGAAGTCCGAGGGAGGGAAGGCGCTCCTTTCTCGCGCGCGGCCGACCGAAGTGTGCCTGTCGTGCCATGTCGAGAAACGGGCGGAGCTGAACCGGACCGCCCACATGCCGCTGCGGGAGGGCGGGATGGACTGCTCCAGCTGCCACAATCCGCACGGCTCGACAGGGCCCCACATGATCCGGGCGGATTCGAACAACGATCTCTGCACCTCGTGCCACATGGACAAACGAGGGCCGTTCCTCTGGGAGCATCCCCCGGTGCGCGAGAACTGCCTGACCTGCCATGTGCCGCACGGATCGAATAACGACAAAGTCCTCGCGTCCAAGAAGCCGTTCCTTTGCCAGCGCTGCCACATCCAGACACGGCATCCGAGCACGTTGTACGACCGCCCCGATCTCATAAGCAACCGGCTCTTTAACCGGTCGTGCACGAATTGCCACAGCCAAATTCACGGATCCAACCATCCCTCAGGGAAGACGTTCCTGAGATAACGGAGGCGGGCGATGAGACGGCCATCTGCGCTGTGGGGGGTTTTCGCCGCTGGGCTTGTTGCCGCCCTGTGGATCTCGCCCGCGTCCGCCGCCGACGGTTCGATCACGGTGGGCTCGCAGTGGTGGGACCAAACCGCCCCTGAGGCGAAGTATCAGGAGTTTCAAGAGGTCCCACAGGGGGCGTTCGTGGAGTCGTTTCTCTACCGCGACCGCCTCTGGAACGGACAGCTCACGGCCTGGGGCGACCACGCGATCCGCACCGATCAGTCGTACGGCCTGAGCTATCGACGCCCCCGCTGGCGGGCCGACGCCGAGTACCGGCAGTTGCCACACAACCTGAGCTTCGTTTCCCGGACGGGCTACACGCTGGTCGATCCGGCCACCCAGCTCCTGCCCGATTCCCTCCAGCGGAAGAACCAGACGACCCCGGCCGCGTACAACGCCACGATGACCGACTTCTTGAAGCTGGCGAGGCAGACCGATCTCGGGCTGCGCACCGACGTGACACAAGCGCGCTTGAAGGGTCGTCCCGGCCGGGGATTTCAAGTCGAGCTGAAAGGCTCACGAAGGAACCGGTCGGGCATGAAGCCGTACGGAGGATCGTTCGGATTCAGCAACGCGATCGAGGCGATCGAGCCGATCCGCCAGACGATGGCCGAGGGCGTCGGCACCGTGAGCTATACGCGGAAGCGTGTCAGCGCCGAGGGGAGCTTCGACTACTCGGCCTTCGAGAACGACTTCAGCACGCTCATCTGGGACAATCCCAAGACGTTGACCGACGTCGTCGGTACGCCGGGCAAGGGAAGGCTCGATCTCTACCCCGACAATCAGTCCTGGCGCGCCTCGGGGAAGATGAGCGTGCTGCTCCCGCGGCGCACGGCGTTCACCGGGAGCCTCTCGTACGGACAAACCACCCAGAACGACAAGTGGCTCCCGTTCACCATCAACACCGCCGTCCTGGCGCCGGACACGTTCCCGCTTCCGGGCTCGAGCACGAACGCCAAGGCGTTGATGACCACCGCGAACGCGCGGCTCACCTCGCATCCCTTGCCGAACGTCGGTGGGACCGCGCGGTACTACTGGAACAAGTACGACAATCGAACGCCGTTCTGGACCCTCTCCGGTCAGGTTCCGTACGACGGCGCCTGGAACGGGACCGACGTCACGAGTCATCCCTTTGGAAACGAGCAAAGGGTGATCGGACTCGACGTGGATTGGAGCCCGATCAGCAAGATCGCGCTCTTCGGCACCGCGGAACGGACGGATCGGAAGCACCGGTTCCGGGAGGCTCCCAAGGACCATGAGACGGCATTCGAGGGCAAGGTGCGCGTCCGGCCGCGTACCTGGCTTCAGGCGGACGCCCGCTACCGTCACGGAGACCGGACCATCGATGAGTTCGATGAGGAGGACTACAAGAACGACGCGGGCCAATTTATCGAGCAGCAGCTCCTGCGCCGATTCGACGTTGCCGAACGAATGCAGAACTTGATCGACGCCTCCCTCTCATGGTCCGGAGGCGAGCGCGCGACCGTCGAGCTCACCTTTGCTTACTTGCGAAACGAGTACGATCAGTCCACCTTTGGCCTTCTGGATGAGTTGAGGCGCTCGGCGGGAGTCGATGCGACCCTTCACGCTACGGCTCGTGTCGATCTCGCCGGAAACATCGGGTGGGCGAGGGTCCACTCAACCCAACGCTCCCGTGAATCGTCGGGAGCGACGCTCGTCCAATCCGATTCGACGAACTGGCAGGCCCGTCTGACGGACGACTTCATAACCGCCGGAGGAAGCATCGCCCTTGAGGCCGTCCCGGACCGGCTAACCTTGACGACGAGCTACTTTTACGATCGGTCGCCGGGGATCTACCACCTCACCAATTTCAAAGGCACGGGCCGGGATCTTCCGGGGACCGTCTACCTGAGGCAGGGGGTCGGGGTGGAGGCGCGGTACGTGCTTCAAGAAGGATTCGACGTGGCCGGACGGTGGATGTGGGAGGAGTACAACGTCTCGGATTTCGCCACGGAGGACGTTCCCCTCCTATTCCCGACGACGGGCGCCTCGAACGCGATCTTCCTCGGGGACAGCATCCTGGATTACCACGCGAACTCGGTCGCGCTTGCGATCACGAGGACTTTTTAGGCGGCTCCGAGGAAGTCCCCCCCACCGTAATCAAGGAAATCAGGAAGAACACGATCCCGGCCGCAGCGAGCCCGCACGCGCCGAAAAGGAAGAGGAAAAAGGAGAGCGGGCTCCGCCAGAAGAAGCTCACCGCCTCGACCAGCAACCCCGCGATCACCAAGATCGATGCGATCCGGATTCGACGTTCGATGGGCGTGATCACTCCGGAACCTTCCCGGCGGGCGTCGGCTTCCACAACTCCACCTCCGCCAGCTCATGGACATTGTGCGCCACGTCGTGGCAGCCCGACTCCAGGCAGGACACCTTGCCCGACTTGATCGCCTCCATCGGCGTTTCCGGATCCCTGTGTCCCGCGCTCTCTTCGAAGGAGCGGGAGCCAAGGTGGCAGTGGAGGCACTCGCGGTTGTTGAACCGGGTGTAGAGGTGGATGGTGTCGGGTACGGTGCCGAAGTAGTTCACGTAGACGTGGCGCAGGCCTCGGAGCTTCGAGCGCACCGGCCCGAACATCACGTAGTCCGTGTGGCACGTGTAGCAGGCGTGGTCGCGGGGTACTCGGTTGTTCTGGTAGTGCGCCGCGGCCAGAAACTCCTTGTCGTCGACGAAAAGGCTCTTCCCGTAGGGCTCCATGGCATGGCAGGAGAGGCAAAAATCAGTGGATTTGGAGCGCTCGAGATGCGCGGCGGAACCCCCGAAAAGGGCTAGCGCGGGGGCGAGAAAAATGAGCACGAACGCGTAGGCCTTGCCCGCGAGCCCGCGAGTGGCGTCGGGCCGGACCACAAGGTAGATGAGCGAAACGACCGTGAGGCCGATCAGACCTACAAGAAACGGCCAGAGCGGCATCTCAATCAATCTCCGTCGTGCTTCTCCCCTTCCTTCTCCTCCGCTTCTTTCTTCGCAGAGGGCTTCTCCTTCAATGTTTCAAGCCACGCCACGAGCTTCTTCAATTCAGTGTCCGTCCCCCGGAATTTCTTGGGATGGAGCGTGCCGTCCAGCTTTTCCTTCTTCTGGAGGAACAGGACAAACCAGTCGGCCTTCTTGTCCAGCCCGACGCCGGA
>JBGPMG010000166.1:0-5977 GCA_041486815.1 Candidatus Eiseniibacteriota bacterium
CGATCCTCCCTACGGGTCGACGCAACATCTTCTTTTCCTCCCGACCTCAGTTGAGGTCGTAGGCCGCGCCGCCGATTTCCGGGTAGCGTGGACCGGCTTGTCGGGCTCACGGGTAAGAATCCTTCTCTTCTCTGCGGCCGGTGCGGCGATTGCGCCCGGGCGAGGCCCGATCCTCCGCGTCTGCTATTCCGTCGCGTCCGAGACGCCCGAGGGACGTTACCCAATCCGCTACAGCAGCACGGTGATCGCCGACCCGAAGGGCGACGAGATTCCTCCCTGCCTGACCTTCGCCGAGATCGTCGGATCGATCTGCGTCGCGAAGACCGGCTGCGATTTGAACGGCGACGGCATTTCCGACATCCTCGACGTCGTGCAGCTCGTGCATTGCGCGTTGGCGGGACCCGGATCGGACGCCTGTCCCGACAGCGTGGCCGCGAAGGCCGACTGCAACGGCGACGGCGTGGTCAACATCCGAGACGTGATCTGCTGCGTCCGGAAGATTTTAGATGGCGGCGGATTCGGATCGGGCGGCGGCAGCGTGCCACCCGATACGACCGGTGCGACGCGAATCGGATTCACGGGACCGGTGGAGTGGACCGGCCCGGCCGACGGCAGGGCAACGATCGAGATCCAGCCCGGAGACGGCTTCGCGGGGATCCAGTTTGGAATTAACGCACACTCCTCACCAGCTCGGATCCGCGAGATTCGACTCTTATCGGATGCGTACCAACTCGAATCGAGCATTGATCCCGGCGGGGGAATTGCCCGCGCGATGATCTTCCCGTCCGCCGCCGGCTTGGCGGCCCCGGGACCCATCCGCGTCGAGGTGATCCTGGAGCCGGCCATCGGATCGACCGGCAACAAGGGAATGACGCTCTTCGCCGCGACAAGCGCCAATCTGGCGGCGAAGGCTATGGCGACGCGATGGACCGCGCCCACAGCGGAGGTCCCGCAGGCCCCCGGGGCAGGCGCGCCGTCCCTGAGCGTCCCCGCGCCCAACCCGTTCGCGGTGGGAACGGAGATCGCGTATGCGATTCCGAATCAGCGACACGTGACCCTCCGGATCTACAGCGCGACCGGACGCCTCGTTCGGACGCTCGTGGACGCGGCGATGCCTGGGGGCGTCCACCGTGTGCAGTGGGACGGCCGCGATTCGGCGGGCCGGGAGGCGCGGTCGGGAATTTACTTTTTCAAGTTCACGGCGGGGGATGTAGAGCGGACAGCCCGGGTGATGAGACTGCGCTAAACCGGGCGCCGGCGCTGCGGTACTATCGGGGCGATGGACCCGCACGACCCGATCGTTCTGTTCATCATCTTCGTGCTGCTTCTGCTCGCGCCGCTATGGATGCTGGGCTGCTAGCCCGGGATCCATAGCGGCCTCCGAGCGGGGGCTACTCCTCCAGATCCACCCACGTCCCCGTCTGATCGCTCTTTCGCAGTGCATCCAGGACCTTCTGGACCTCGAGCGCTTCGGTGAAGGTGGGCGTGGCCGTGCCGCCGTTCAGGATCGCATCGCGGAGCATCGACACCTTGACGCGGAACGGCGCCAGAAGGGGCGCCTCGGGCGTCGGTGGGAGTCTGAGGTCTTCGGGAATCGGAAGCTCGTCGAATCCCCCGGCGGCGTTCGCGCGGCCGATCCGATCGCCGTTCAAGACCACGAATGCGTCCTCCGACCCGAACGCCTCGTAGCGCTCCTGGCGCACGCGAGACCCTCCAAACGTGTCCACGAGGCCCGTCGCGCCGCTTACGAACTCCAAGAACATCGTGTAGCAATCCTCGGCGGAGATAGCCCTATGGGCGGCACTCACCCCCGGCGCGGTGGGCGCGAGGAGCCGGAGGCTGCAGAAGACACGCCGGATCGGTCCGCCCCAGAGGAGCAGCTGGTCGACGTCGTGGGAGCCGAGGGCTCCCAGGAACCCGCCGCCCCGCTCCTTCTCGGTGAGCCACGTGAGCCGGCGGCCGGGATCGCGCCCCCACCCGGGCAGCCGCGTGTGCATCACGAGATGCTCGATCCGGCCGAGCTTACCTTCCTCGATCCAGCGCGTCAGCGTGGCGCGCCCCGGCTGGTGGCGGAACTCGTGGTTCACGACGGCGACCACGCCTTGGGTCTTCGCTAGGGCCGCGAGCTCCTTCGCCTGCGCCGCGTTGAGCGCGAAGGGCTTCTCGAGGAGAACGTGCCGTCGCCGCTCCAAGGCGGCGCGGGCCATCGGGTAGTGGAGGTCGACGGGGGTGGAGATTGAGACTAAGTCCGCTTCGACCTCGTCCAACATCTTCTTCCAGTCGTCGGTCGCGTAGGGAATAGAGTGCGCGTCGGCGACCTTCTTAGCGTTCTCTGGATGTCCGCTCGCGACACCCACGATCCGAAATGCGGGATCGGACGCGAACCCGGGCGCGTGCACCTTGCTTCCAAAGCTTGTGCCGACGAGGAGAACTCGGATAGGACCCGGACCCGGCATAGCCCCGCATCCTATCAGGATTGGAGCTTGCGGCGCCAGACCTCGCGAAGGAGCTCGATCGAGCCGGGTGCGTGCCCGGCATAGTGGTTGTTGAAGTAGCCGTAGACCTCGATATTCCGCGCTAGGAGTGAGGCGAGCGCCGGGACCCAACGCTCCATCTCCGGCGTGCGATCCACGATCAACTTGTCCCACCGATCGGTCTTCGCCTCGATCCCCATCCGGTCTCCGAGCCAGCGGGCGTAGACGAAGTCGGACGTCAGGACGTCAAATTTCCGGATCACCTCGTCCGCCATCGGCATCCACGGTAGGTCGATCAAGGTGTAGGCGACCCGGTGCCGCCGGAGCGCCGTGAGAAGACGCTCGCCGACCCAGGTCTTGTTCCTCACCTCCAGCGCGAACGCGCGGCCCGGCGGGAGCGACTCCAAGAACGGCTCCAGCCGCTCGAGAAACGCGTCCAACGAAGCGAACGCGTCGTACCGGAAATAGGGAAACTGGAACAGGAGCGGCCCGAGCTTCCCCCCCAGCTCCTCCATCGCGTCCAAGAATGCCTTCATATCGTCGCCGCAGCCGACGAGGAGCTTCTCGTGGGTGATCAGCTGGGGCACCTTGGCCGCGACCTTGAATCCGGCCGGGACCTTAGCGGCCCAACTTCTAGCTTGCGTGGAGGACGGAATGCGGTAAAAGGTGGCGTCGATCTCGACGGTGTCAAACCGGCGGGCGTAGACGCTGAGGAACTCCGCCGGCTTCGTGCCGGCCGGGTAGAACGATCCGACCCAGCTCTCGTCGCTGAAACTCGACGTGCCGACATGCAGCCGGGGATGGATCAGATCCCAGGCGGCCCCGGGCGTCTCGCTAGGAGTGGTCATGGCCGCAGAAGTTACCCCGGCACCTTCGGGCGGACAAGGCCCGCGCCCCACGCCGCCCGGTCCCAAACAATTTCTCTGGGGCGCGGCCACCTCGGCCCATCAGACCGAGGGCGGAAACGACCGAAACGACTGGTGGGCATGGGAAGCGATCGCCGAGGAAGTCGTGGACGGTACCCGCTCCGGGCCGGCCTGTCTGAGCTGGGAGCGCTGGGCGGAGGACTTGGACCTGGTCCGCGGTCTCGGCCTCAATTCCTACCGCTTCTCGATCGAGTGGAGCCGCGTCGAGCCGGAGGCGGGACGGTACGACGAGGCGGCACTGGGACACTACCGCGCGGTGCTCGAGGGATGCCGGTCCCGGGGAATCACGCCGGTCGTGACGCTCCACCACTTCACGAACCCGCTCTGGTTCGCCGCTCTGGGCGGCTGGGAGGAGCGGAATAACCTATCGCACTTCGAGCGCTACGCGCGCCTCATGGGAGAACGATACGGCGACCTGGTGGACTATTGGGTCACCGTGAACGAGCCCGAGGTGCTCGGCTTCTATGGATATGATGCCGGGATATTCCCTCCGGGCGTCCACGACCGCTCCCGCGCCCTGGTCGTCATCGCGAACCTGCTCGAGGGCCATGGCCTCGCCGCGAGGGCGCTCAAGGCTGCGGACCGGATCGACGCGGACGGGGACGGCCGGGCCGCGCTCACCGGCGTCGCCAAGCACTGGGTGATCTTGGAGCCGCGGTCCCGTTGGTCGCCGCTCGATCGATTCGTAGCCGCGGCCCAGCATCGGGTTTTCAACGTCGCGGTCGCCCGCGCGCTCGCGGGTGGCCCAATCGAATTTTCAATCCCGGGCGCCCGACCGGTGCGCCGTCAGGTCGAGTCGCTTCAGGGCTCCTCCGATTTTCTGGGCGTCAATTACTACACGCGTTGGATGGTCGCGCTCCTCGGTAAGGAGCCCCGCTCCGCGCGTCGCGGCACGCCCACCAACGATCTCGGCTGGGAGATCTATCCCGAGGGGCTGGAGCGGGCGCTCCACGGTTGCGCCGCGTTCGGGCTGCCGATGATCGTGACCGAGAGCGGAATCGCGGACGCCGCCGACCAATGGCGCCCCGACTTCATCCGCCGGACGCTACTCACTCTCGACCGCGCGCGGCAAGCGGGCCTCGACGTGCGCGGTTACTTCCACTGGTCGCTGATGGACAACTTCGAATGGACGGACGGCCATCTGGGGCGGTTCGGCCTCTACGCGACCGATTTCGAGCACCCCGAAAACCCCCGCGTCAAGCGGCCGAGCGCGGATGTCTATTCGCGGGAGGTGGCGAGCCGTCGTTGAGACGAGGAGGTTGAGGCGGTCGTTGGAACGGCGCGCGTGAGGCGCTCCGCCACCCGAACCCACGCGTCTTCGAGCAGCGGTCCGGCCCAAAGAGCCGCGTACGTGAGCACGAAGCCAGCCAGGATGTCGACCACCCAATGGTGCCGGAGATAGACGGTCCCGACGATCAGCCCCGCGCCGAAGGGGAGCTGGACCCAAAAGAACCAGCGAAGATGCTTCCAGGCCAGGAGGAGCGCCAGGAGCGCGACCGCGCAATGGAGCGACGGAAACGCGCCGAGCATGGTGAGAGGGAGCGCCGCGGTCGCGGCACGGGTGGAGTCCAGAAAGGCCGATCCGCCCCGGAGCGGCACGCTGAACGCCTCCGGAATCGCGAGGCGCGGGGCCGAAGCGGGCCAGGCCACATAGCCGATGTAGCCCATGTAGAGGCAGAGAACGACGCTCACCATCGTGTAGCGAAACGCCTTCCAATCCTTGCGCAGGTAGAGCAAGAGCCCCAGCAGCGGCCCGCAGACGTAGAAACTCCAATAGCAAAGGGTGAAATAGTCGGTCAGGAACGGATGGATGAACCGCTCCGCCCAGATCGTCGGCTCAACTCCGAAGAGTTTCAGGTCCCAGCGGTAGAGGTCCGCCGTGATGTCCCGCGCTCCATAGAACCGGATCAGGTCGTGGAGGTTGACGTAGACGTTCGCGCAGAACACGAACGGCATCGCGTCGCGGAGCAGCTCCCACTTGGGTCGGAACCTCACGAGCCAGAGAAAGAACCCTGTCGCGGCGACCAGGGCGGCGAGGCGCGCGAGCGATCCGGGGTATCCCGCCGCGGGGCCGTCCGCGATCGCGCGGACGGCGCTCATGCGCGCGAGGGTGTAGGCCATCGGCACGAAGAAGGCGAGGGTGATCGCCTCCTCGAGCCGCAGGCCGAATAGAAAGCGGCGGAGGCTCAACGCCGGGCGGGCGAAGTCGCGGTCCGCTTTGCGGCGCCAGCCGAGCCCGAGCCCGCCCCGGCGAGCGCGGCCTCGGGCTCCGGACTCGACCCGGCGTGGCCGACCTTGATCCGGACGTCGAGCGCGATGCAGGACGCGGTCCCGGGAAAGACCAAGACCGGATTCAGGTCTAGCTCGAGGATCTCGGGATGCTCGGTCGCCATCCGCGAGACCCGATGGAGGAGGTCCAGGAGGGACGCCGTATTCGAGGGCGGAGCGCCGCGGTAACCCTCCAAGAGCGGGAAGCTCCGGATGCCGTGGATCATCTCCTCCGCGTCCCGGTCGGTCAGCGGCGCGACGCGAACGGAGACGTCGCGGAGGAGCTCCACCGCGACGCCGCCGAGCCCG
>JBGPMG010000167.1:0-5907 GCA_041486815.1 Candidatus Eiseniibacteriota bacterium
AGGAGGCGCTCTCGCTCGGCGACAAGGTGGCGGTCATGCAGGGTGGAACTCTGCGGCAGCTCGCGACGCCGGAGGACGTCTACCGGAACCCGCACGACCTCTTCGTCGCGCGATTCGTGGGAGAGCCTGGAATCAATCTCATCGATGGGGAGATCGCGAACGAGCCGGGAGGCGTGGCTTCGTTTCGCGCCTCGGGATTTCGGCTGGACCTGAACGGGAGAGCCGTACCCCCCGGTCGCGCGACCCTCGGCCTCCGCGCGGAGGCGATCGCGATCACAGGCCAGGAGGCGGGCCAATCATCCAGCGCCACCGTCGATCGCGTGGAGCACTTGGGCGGTGAGACGCTCGTGCATCTGCGGGGAGCGTGGGGAGCGCTGGTCGTCCGGGCGCCTCAAGCAAGCGCCGCACCCGCTGCGGGAACTCAGGTGGGGCTACGGCCCGATCCGGCGCGCGCGCTCCTCTTCGATCCGTCGGGAGGCAGGATCTAGCCGGGCCCTCGGAGAGGGCAAATTGTGCTACACTAAGGGGTACCGGTGAGCGCCACGAGTACCCCGATCCTCTCCCCGGACCGGCGACATCTCTCGAACATCACCCCGACCCAAGCCGGGCGCCCGCCGCTGGAGGAATCCTTGATTCGGGCCGTCCCATCGGAGCTCCGTCGCGGTCGCGTAGTCAGCGCCCAGCTCCTCCTTGCGGTGCTCTCGGCCGTGCTGATTCCTGCCGCATCGCCAGCACAAACCCCGCTCGCTCAAAGTTCGGCGACGTTCCAAGCCGTCTCGCGCCAGCCCACGTTTGTCCCCGGTCAGCTCCTGATCAAGTTCCGCCCCTCGAGCTCACAAGCGGAGATGGAACGCGCGGCGCGCGAGCTGGGCGGAAGCTTGGCCGAGCTCGTCACGCCCGACGGGCTGGCGAAGGTGAGTTTCGATCCCTCCTCGAACATCGTGGAGGTCATGAAATCGTGGGCCCGGCGCGGCGACATCGAGTACGCGACGCCCAATCTCATCGCGCACAGCTTCTTCGTGCCCAACGATACGACGATCGCGAGATTCGATCTGGCGTGGAACCTTCGTCAGATCGGCGCCTTCGACGCGTGGGACGTGGTCACGGGCGATCCCAGGATCGTGCTCGCGATCGTCGATACGGGGATCGCGTTCGAAGACCGCGCCATCCCCGACTACGAGATCCCGTTCGTGAAACCGGGCGTCACGATGTACCGCCAGTCGCCGGAGCTTCCGGGACCGTTCCGGCCCGGCTGGGACTTCGTGCACAACGACGCCCACCCCAACGACGACGCCGGCCACGGCACGTCGGTCGCCACGATCGCGGCGGGCGCCGCGAACAACCGGGCGGGAAGCGCCGGGGTCGCCTTCGGCGTCACGCTGCTTCCGGTCAAGGTGACCGACTATCAGGGCGACGCGGTGGCCGACAACATCGTCAAGGGAATCCGATTTGCGGCCGACCAGGGCGCCGACATCATCAACTTGAGCCTCGGCTTTCCGCCGCCCTCGCTCCTCAAGGCGCAAGGCTTCACCGACAGCATGATCGTCGCGCTGCTGAACCCGCTCCGCGACGCGGTCCGCTACGCGCAGCGCCGCGGTTCGATCCTGGTCGGGGCCTCGGGGAATTTCGACTTCCCGGAGGTCAGCTTCCCCGCCGGACTCCCCGGCGTGATCGCGGTGGGGGCCAGCAACGTCGACATGAGGCGCGCTTCCTACTCCTCGTACGGGCCGACCCTCGACTTCATGGCCCCGGGCGGCGATTTCACGGAGCTGAACGGCGATCACGTTCAGGACGGGGTCGCCGTGATGAGCATCAAGCCGTTCCGATCGTCGGGCTCGCTGGCGAATCCCGATTCCTTCAACGTCTTCATCTTCTTCGGCACGTCCGGGGCGTGTCCGCACGTGGCCGGCGCGGTCGCCCTGCTCATGTCCGAGGGGGTCCGAAGCCAAAATCTGATCGAGAAGACGCTCCGCGATACCGCGATCAATCCGTTCGGCACGACGGGGGTGTTCGACACGACGTACGGCTACGGTCTGATCCAGCTCGACAAGGCCGTGCGGAAGGTGGCCCACGGCAAGAACCCCCATCCGGGGAAGAAGCACGACTTCGAGTGCCACATGATCTCGCAGAACCCGGTGCGCGACGAGGCCGCGATCTCCTTCGAGACGGCTCGGCCGGGGCCGGTGAGGGCGCGGGTGTTTGACGTGCGCGGCTCCCTCGTGCGAACGCTCATGGACGGACCCGGCCAACCGGGCCCCTACGTTCTCCGCTGGGACGGGCGGGACAATCGCGGCTCGGCGGTGCCGAACGGGGTGTACTTCTTCCGGATCGAGACGCTCGACGGACAGTCGACGCAGAAGGTGGCGTTCTTGCGTTGATGTGTGTGGGGCGATAGAGTTGCCGCGTTCTGATCAGGGCCGCGACGACTCGCGGCCCGTACATCCGCGATCCAGGAGGGATCCCCCGATGATCCGTCGACGCACCCAGCGTTCCTACCGTTCCGCCCTCGCCGCAACCGCCGCCCTCGCCTTCGTCGCCTGCGCGGCGCTCCTTTTCACCTCCTTGGTGGGACCCGCGTTCGGCCAGGCGACGCCCGTCACCGGGGCCGGCTCGCCCGCCGGCGCCAAGGAAACCTCCCTGCAGCGCATTCAGAAGATGGTGGCGAGGATCAACGCGGAGGCGAGCACGCCCGAGGGAGAGCAAGCGGTCGTCGATCGATTGTCGAAGCAGCTCGGCGCGACCCCGGATTCGCTCCGCGGGCAGCATGCCGCTTGGGGCTTGGGCTATGGCGAGGTCGCGATGGTCTACGGATTCGCGCGGGCGAGCAGGAAGCCCGGCGTGACCCCGAGCCAGATCGTGGAATGGCGGAACGGCGGGATGTCGTGGGCCGCGATCGGCAAGGAGCTGGGAGTAAAGGTCGACGCGGTGGCCGCCAAGATGAGGAGGCACGTCGCGCCGAAACAGAAGATGCGGTCCAAGTAAGGGCACGTGGCGACCCCCAAGAAGCGCTCCCCCAACAAGGCCCGCGGCCGCTCCGGCGCCACCAAACGGACCGCACGCCCTCGCATGGCCACCCCCGCCCGCGCGTCGACCCTCGCGGCTTGCGCCTCAATCCAGGACCTCGAAGCGATCGCGAAGCGGCGCCTGAGCCGGGCGGTTTATGACTATTACGCGGGCGGCGCCGAGGACGAGCAGACACTCGACGCGAACCGCGAGGCGTTTCGGAAGGTCTTCATTCGGCCGCGCGCGCTGGTCAACGTCGGCCGGATCGACATCGCAAGCACCGCGCTCGGCACGCCGATCACGATGCCGGTCATGGTCGCGCCCACCGCCTACCAGCGCATGGCGCACCCGGAAGGCGAGCTTGCCACCGCGCGCGCCGCGAGCGAGGCAGGCACGATCATGGTCGCGAGCACGATCTCGACGTGCAGCCTCGAGGAGATCGCGAAGGCCGCGGCGGGGCCTCTCTGGTTCCAGCTCTACGTGCAGCCCGACCGGAGCATCTCCCGGGAGCTCGCGCGCCGCGCGGAGGCCTCGGGGTATCGCGCCCTCTGCCTCACCGTCGACACGCCCCAGCTCGGCCGGCGCGAGCGGGACGTGCGTAATCATTTCGCGCTCCCCGCCGGCATTCGGATGATGAACTTCGAGGGCAACCGAAGCGTGATGCCGCGTACTCCCGCGCATGAATCGGCCTTCGCCGCCTACGCCAGCTCGCTCCTCGACCCCACCCTCACCTGGGACGCGATCGCGTGGCTCCGGAGCGAGACCAAGCTGCCGATCGTGGTGAAGGGCATCATCTCGGGCGAGGACGCGGCGCTCGCGGTTGAGGCCGGCGCCGCGGCCATCGTCGTTTCGAATCATGGAGGGCGCCAGCTCGACGCGTGTGAGCCGACGCTCGCGGCGCTCCCGAACGTAGTGGCGGCGGCGGCCGGACGGGTGGAGGTCTACCTGGACGGCGGAGTGCGCCGCGGCACCGACGTCATCAAGGCGCTCGCGCTCGGCGCCCGCGCCGTGCTGGTAGGACGCCCGGTTCTCTGGGGTCTCGCGGCCGGCGGCCAGGCCGGCGTGCTCCGCGCCCTGGAGATGCTCCGCGCCGAGCTCACGCTCGCGATGATGCTCGCCGGCTGCCCGAGCCTCCGTTCGCTCGGGCCGGGATCGGTCGTCCGTGCATGACGGGGCTTGACTCCCCCCGGCGCCGGAGCAGAATCCACGGGTGCGCTCCACGATCTCGATCTGGATTGATGCCCCGCCGGACACCGTTTTCCCCCTCGTCGCCGACCTGCCCCTCTGGGCCGAGCGCCTTCCCCACTACCGATACGTGCGCGTGCTGAGCCGGGATAACGGTGAAACCCTGGCGGCGATGAGCGCGCGGCGCGGCGTGATCCCGGTCTTCTGGCACGCGGTTCAGACCCCGGATCGGGCGGCGCGGCGGATTCACTTCCGCCACGTACGGGGAATCACGCGCGGCATGGAGGTCGTCTGGACCCTGGAGCCCGAGCTGGGCGGGACGCGCGCGCGAATCTTCCATGAGCTCGATCTGCGGTGGCCGTGGATCGGGGAGTGGGTCGCGGAGCATGTGATCGACCGGGGCTTCATCCAGCCGATCGCGGGCCGAACCCTGAAGCGCTTCAAGGCGCTCGCGGAGTCGCCGTGATCGCCCCGCTCACACGCCGCCGGGTCGCGGTCACCGGTCTCGGGCTCATCACCCCGATCGGGACCGGGAAGGACGCCTTCTGGCAAGGAGTCCGCGCGGGCCGCCAAGGCGTCCGTGCGGTGACGCGGTTCGACGCCTCGGAGCTGCGCACCCGGATCGCCGGGGAGGTCGCGGACTTCGAGCCCGCCGACCACATCGGCCCACGACATCGCTCGCGCCTCGACCGGTTCGCCCAGTTCTCGATCGCCGCGACGCGGCTCGCGCTCGAGGACTCGGGCCTCTCCGTCGGAGAAGGCGTGAATGCGGTGCCGGGCGAGCGACTCGGCGTCACGATCGGCTCCGCCCTGGGCGGTGTCCCGGGAGCCGAGGAGGACCACGCCGCCTTCCTCCGCTCCGGCCACCGCGCGATCCCCGCGAGCCTCGCGTTCCGCGTCTTCGCGGGCGCCGGCGCGTGCAACGTCGCGATCGAGGTCGGCGCGAGGGGCCCCGCGATCGGAAATTCGAACTCGTGCGCGTCGGGCGCGATGGCGATCGGAGACGGGCTTCGCCTGATCCGGGACGGCGTCGCGACGGCGGTGATCGCCGGAGGGGTGGAGGCGCCGCTCGCGCCGCTCACCTTCGCGGCGTTCACCGTGATCCGCGCCATGTCGACCGCGAACGAGTATCCGGCCATCGCCTCCCGCCCCTTCGACGCGCGGCGCGACGGCTTCGTCATGGCCGAGGGCGCGGCGATCCTGATTCTCGAAGAGATGGGCCACGCCGTCGCGCGAGGCGCCCGGATCTACGCGGAGGTTTGCGGATTCTCGACGACGAACGACGCCCATCACATGACGGCGCCGCATCCCGAGGGCCGGGATGCCGCGCGGGCGATGCGCCTCGCGCTCGAAGACGCCTCGCTCACGGTCGAGGAGATCGAGCTGGTGAACGCCCACGGCTCCTCGACTCCCCTCAACGACCGGATCGAGACCCACGCGATCAAGGAAGTCTTTGGGGAGCGGGCGCGCCGCATTCCCGTGAGCGGAACCAAGGGGATGCACGGCCACGCGCTCGGCGCGTCCGGCGCGATGGAGGCCGCGATCGCGGCCCTTTCGATCGCCGAGGGATTCGTCCCATCGACCGCGAACCTCACGCAGCCCGACCCGGACTGCGATCTGGACTACGTGCCCGGATCGGGCCGCGCCGCGAGCGTGCGCACCGTGCTTTCCAACTCATTCGGATTCGGAGGGAGCAACGCGTGTCTCGTGCTTCGATCG
>JBGPMG010000168.1:0-5819 GCA_041486815.1 Candidatus Eiseniibacteriota bacterium
GCGGACACCCTGCACGTCTGCTACTGCTTCACCCCCGTTCGCTATTTCTGGGATCTCTACCCTGACTATTTCGGACCCGGTCGGGGGAACGGGATCGGAAGGATGCTCGCCCCGTGGATCGCTCACTATTTTCGGATCTGGGATCGCGTGAGCGCGGACCGGGTCGACCTCTTCGTCGCCGATTCGCGGCATGTGCGAGGCCGGATCGCGAAGCACTACCGCCGCCCCGCGCGCGTGATCTACCCCCCCGTCGACACTTCGTGGTTCACTCCTGAACCCGAGGGGGGCGCGGGCTCGCGTGCCGCGATCCACGAGCCGTTCCTGGTCGTCTCGGCGCTCGTCCCGTACAAAGGGGTCGAGCGGACGATCCTCGTCGCGAACCGCCGCGGGTTTCCTCTGCGGATCGTAGGCACCGGGCCCGAGGGGAAGCGGCTGCGATCGATCGCCGGCCCGACGGTCCAGTTCGACGAGTGGCTCTCGATGGAGGCGCTGCGCGATGCGTATCGGGGCTGCCGCGCCCTCATTCAGGCCCACGAGGAGGACTTTGGGATCGCGCCGCTCGAGGCAATGGCGTGCGGCCGCCCGGTGATCGCCCTCCGAAAGGGCGGCGCCGCCGAAGTCGTGACGCCGAGCACGGGGATCCTTTTCGACGATGCAACGGACGGAGGGCTGGAACGGGCGATCGACGAGTTCGAGTCGCGGCGGTTTCAGCCCGCGGAGCTCAGACGCCATGCCCTGTCGTTCGACCGGAAGGTCTATCGTGAGGCGATGGAGGCGCTCCTCCACGAGGCGGTCGAGGCGTTCCGAAACCGGGGAGCCGATCCCTCCGCGATCGATCGCGTAGCTGAGGCTTGCGCCGAGCAAGGCGCTGTGGTATAATATGTTGTAAGCTTCGCTTCAACTGCTTCCGGGGCATTCCTTGGAGGTCCCATGCCGGCTCTTCGACTCACCGCCCCAGCCGCCTCGAAGCGGGTGTGGATTCTCCTGCTCGCAATCGTGGGGATCGCGGCGACGGTGACCGTCGTCGTCCGCCCGACGCCGCTCCGCTCCTCGACGACCGTGACGACCGACTACGCGAACTTCGAGGCGCTCCAGGTGCATCCGCTCGCCGTCACGCCCGATCGAACTCGGCTGCTCGCGGTGAATACGCCCGACGCGCGACTCGAGGTCTTCGGCATCGGGGTCCACGCCCTGACCCGGCTCGGCGAGATTCCCGTTGGGCTCGAGCCCGTTTCGGTCTCGGCTTATAACGACAGCATCGGCTGGGTGGTCGACAACGTCTCCGACGCGGTGAACATCGTGAATCTCCGGACGTTCAGCGTGATGAGCACGCTCCGGGTCGGAGACGAACCGACCGACGTGGTCTTCGCGGGGTCGCCCACGCGGGCCTTTGTCTGCGTGAGCGGCGAGGACGCGGTAAAGCTCTACGACCTCACCGATCCGGTGAATCCGACGCTCGCGGTGAGCCAACCGATCTTCGGCTCCCACCCGCGCTCTCTGGCCGCGCGGGGCAACGAGGTCTACGTGGGGGTGCTGGATGCAGGCAACCGGACCACCATCGTCGGCGCGAACGCGGTGCAAGCCGGCGGCGGACCTCCGCCGCCCAGCCCGCCGCGCAAGCTGACCTCCGCCGCGCCCAACGTCGGGCTCATCGTTCAGCGGGTCGGGAGCGACTGGGTGGACGAGCGCCCGGCGTCCCAGAAGACCTGGAATTCCGTCATCCCATACGACCTGCCCGACCGCGACGTCCACGTCCTGGACGCGAACACCGGGGCGCTCCTCCGCACCGTGTCGGACGTGGGCACGAACCTCTTCAACCTCGCGGTCGCGCCCGGGAGCGGAAACCTCTACGTCACGAACACGGACGCCAACAATCGGACGCGCTTCGAGCCGAATCTGAGAGGACGGTTCCTCAAGAACCGGATCACGCGGATCGGGCCGGGCGGAACGAGCCCCAGCGACTTCTGGCATCTGAACAGCCATATCGTCTACGACACCATTCCCGGCCCGTCGTACGAGAAGGACCTGAGCCTCTCCCAACCGATCGATATCGCGGTGAACGCGGCGGAAACCCGCGTCTACGTGGCCGCCCTCGGTTCGGACAAGGTCGGCGTCTTCGACCCGTTGCTCGGCATCGTCCTGAACCGGGTTCCTTCATCGCTCGCTCCGCCGCCCAAGCGCGGGGGGCCGACCGGGCTGGCACTGGACGAGGGAAGCGGACAGCTCTTCGTGCTGAACCGGTTCGCCAATTCGGTTTCGATCATCGACCTCGTCACCGAGAGCATCGTGGGCGAGACATTCTTGCGATTTGACCCGAGCCCTCCGGAGGTTACCGAGGGGAGGCGGTTCCTCTACGACGGAACGCTCTCCGACCACGGAGACCTGGCTTGCTCTTCGTGCCACATTTCGGCGAATTTCGACAATATCGCTTGGGATCTGGGAGATCCGCAGGGGGACATGATCCCGGTGCCTCCGAACCAGTCGCAGCTCCTACCGGACTTCGACCCCATGAAGGGACCGATGGCAACGCAGTCGCTGCGGGGATTGAGCGGCATCGGCAATCTCCACTGGCGCGCCGACCGCGAGAACTTCCTGGCGTTCAACCCGGCCTTCGTGAAGCTGATGGGGAACGGGGCCTCGCTCTCGGCCACCGACATGCAGAAGTACAACGACTTCATCATGACGGTCGTCTACCCGCCGAACCCGAAACAGAATCTCGACCGGACCTGGCCGAACCCCGCCGCGCCGACCCCCAGCCCGACGCGCGGGAAGGTCGAGTTCGAGAACAACCATGATGTGGCCGCCTGCGCCGCGTGCCACTCCCTCCCGGCCGGCACGAACGGGGTCATCATTCCGGGGATCCTTTTACAAGAAAGCCAGGGGATCAAGGTGCCGCAGCTCCGGAACCTGTACACGAAGATGGGATTCACGAACGCGCCCGGCCCGCAGAAGCGCGGCTACGGTTTCATCCACGACGGCTCGATCGACAATCTCCTCACGTTCCTACACCTGCCGGTCTTCAATTTCCAGAACGAGCAGCAGCGGTTGGATCTGGTCTCGTTCCTCCTCTCATTCGACACCGGCATGGCGCCGTCGGTCGGACGCCAACTGACGCTCAACGCCGCGACCAAGAACTTCACCTCGGTGGCGACCCAGCTGGATTCGCTCTACCAGGAGGCCGACATCGGGAATTGCGATCTCGTCGCGCATGCGTACATCGACGGGGAGGATCGCAGCTACCGATATGCAGGGGCCCGGAAGTTCGAGAGCGATTACAACCCCGAGGGGGTGATCGACGCGGACGTCCTGCGCGGGCTTCCCGATGCTCCGGGCGAGGCGATCACCTACCTCGGCGTTCCGCCGGGCGCCGGTGTGCGGATGGGGATCGATCGCGACCGGGACGGCTACCGAGATCGGTATGAGATCGCCATGGGGTCCGATCCAGCGAATCCCAATTCGATCCCTGCGGTGACCGCGGCCGAGGGCTCGCCGTCCGTGCAGCCAGCCCGGCTGTCGCAGAACGCGCCCAACCCGTTCAATCCGTCGACGGTCATCGCCTACGAGGTGGGCCGGGCCGGGCCGATCAAGCTCCACGTCTTCGACGTGGCCGGGCGGCTCGTCCGGACGCTGGTGGATGCCAACGTGCCCGCGGGACGTCACACCGTTCGTTGGGACGGCCGCGACGAGCAGGGACGGCAGGTAGCGAGCGGGCGCTACTACTACCGACTTCGGGTGGGAGCGAAGGTCCTGACGAGGGACATGACCCTCATCAAGTAGGGAAGAGGGCCGCTTACTCGGGAATCGAATCCAGGTCGCCGGCGACGACCAGGTGGAGCTTCTCAGGGTGCAGGCGCGCGCGGATCACGGCGTTCACCTGCTCTCGCGTCACCGCGCGGACGCGGTCGGGGAACTCGTCCAGATACCGCGGCCCGTATCCGTACTTCTCGGCGGCGGCGAGCGAGAAGGCCACGCCCGCGTTGCTGCCGAGGCGCACGCGGTAGCTCCCGGCGAAGTAACTCTTCTGAGTCTCGACTTCCGCCTCGGTGATTCCATCTTTGCAATACCGCTCGATCTCCTCGCGCGTCGAGCGCATCGCCTTCGCCAAATTTGAGGGGGCGACCGCCACGTCGACCATCCAGACGCCGTCCAGGAAATCGGACCAGAGGAATCGCGACGCCAGGGTGTAGCTCAGGCCCTCCCGGTCGCGGACGCGCTTTCCGATTCGCGACGTGAGCGAACTCTGGCCGAGCGCGGCGTTGGCGATGATCGCCGCCTCCCAGTCGGGATCGGTGCGCCTCAGACCGCTGGCCTCGCCGAACTCGAAATTCATGTTTGCCTTCCCGCGCATCGTCTCGACCGCGCGCACGGGCGCGTCCGGTTCGGTCCGGCTCCGGGCATACGAGGGGCGCGCGCCCCTCGAGATTGGCGCGAAGAGCGAGTCCGCGAGCGCCGCCACCGTGGCCGTATCGACGTCCCCCACGATCGTGAGGATGAGGCCGGAGCCGACGTAGCGATCGCGGTGGAACGAGCGGAGGTCGGCCGTGGTCGCCGCGTCGAGGCTCGCGAGCATCTCTTCTCGATCGGCGGCGCGGAACGGATGGCCGGCCGGGTAGACGAGCCGCGAAAGCCGATCCCGGGCGCGAAGCCCGGTGCTGTCGTACCCGCGCAAGAGGTCGGCCCGAAGCTCGCTCTTCGCCTTTGTCATTTCCTCCTGCGATAGGGCCGGACTTCGAAGCTCGTCGGCGAGAACCGAAAGGAGGAGGCGGGTGTCGCGCGCGAGGGCGGAGGCAACGATCGTCGCCTCGCTCAGATCGGCGGCGATCGAGATGTTGGCCCCGACGTCGTCGAGAAGCGCGGCGATCGCGCGCTTGTCACGCGTCGTCGTCCCCCGCGTGAGCATCATGGCCGTGAGCGAGGGGATCGCCGGCTTTCCCGCCGGAGCCTCCTGGCGTCCGGCCAGCACCACGCCTTGTACCGCGACCGTCGGGACCGCGTGGTTGGCGACGACGTCAAGGATGATCCCGTTCCGTAGCACGCGATGAAGCGTCCGATCCGAGAACCGCTCGACGCGCGCGGACTCCGGCCCGGACGCGCCGCCCGCGCCCGGCCGCTTGGTCCTGGCCGCCTTCTGCTTCGGGGCCGGCGCGGCGTTCGTCGCCGGCCCGTCCTTCCGGATCGGCACGAACCAACCGACGGTGGCGTGCTCCGGGACCAGGTAGGTCTTGGCGACACGCCGCACGTCGTCCGCGGTCACGCGCTTCATCGCGTCGATGTAGTTCACGAACCATTTCCAGTCGGCGGACGCGACCGCCTCGCCGAGGGCGGAGGCCAGCTGGTAGGTTCCATCGCGTCCGCGGATCACCGAGACCTCGAGGCGGCTCTTCGCGCGGGCCAGCTCCTCCTCCGTGACGCCCCCCTCGGCGACGGCGTAGAGCGCCTTCTTCAGTGCCGCTTCCACCTTCTCGTGCGTCGAGGAGGGAGCGACCGTCGCGGTCGCCACGATCGGGTAAGGGTCCCGGAGCGTGTAGTTCGCGGCGTCGACGTCGGTGGCGAGGCCGGTCTCCACGAGGGCTTGGTAAAGTCTAGAGTTGACGCCCTCCGAGAGGATCGCCGCGAGCACGTCGAGCGGGATGAAGTCGGGATGGAGGGAACCGGGTCGCATGTAGGCCAGCTCGACCAGGCCCACTTCGCCCGGCCGCCTCACGACGACGCGCCGCTCTCCCTCCTGGGGCGGCTCCACCGTGAGGACCGCCGGGATCGGGGACTTCGACCGCGGGAACCCTCCAAATTCGTGATCGAACTGTCTCAGGGCGTCGACC
>JBGPMG010000169.1:0-5795 GCA_041486815.1 Candidatus Eiseniibacteriota bacterium
CGAAGCGGCGGAGCCGGTCCTTGTCGTCGGCGAACGATCGGGGGAGGATTTTGATCGCGACGGTGCGGCCTAGCCGCTCGTCCTTCGCGCGGAAGACCTCGCCCATGCCGCCGCGGCCGATGAGATCCAGGATTTCATAGGGGCCGAGCCGGGTTCCAGTGGCAATGGTCGTGGGCAAAGGGGCCTTCTCCGGGTCGCGGGAGGCAGACTACTCGCGTCGCTCCAGAGAATCATAGCAGCCCGGGGAGGGCGCCCGTAGGACAGACTCTCACCCCAAAAGCACGAGCGGCGGGCCCTCTGAATCCGGACCCGCCGCCGTTTCTGTATATGGAACCGCTAACTAGCCGTTCGTAAGCGTCAGCGACAAGAGCGCCGTCTTGCCAAAGCCCTGGAGCGTGTACCCGGTCGTCGACACCACGCTGGTGCCATAACGGCCCTGAGCGGCCGGAGCCACCCACAACGCAGCCTCGCCCACCACGCCGGTGAACGGGTTGGTCGGATACGTGCCGGACGGCATGTTCGCCTGCACGGCAGCCGCGTCACCCGCGACGGGGTAGGTACCCGTGTTCTTCACGGCGAAGTCCTCGATCGCGAGCTGGAAGCTATGCATATTCGCCTTCACGCTCGCTTCACGTGCGCGATCTTGCATTGCGATGAAGTTCGGGATTGCAATCGCCGCGAGTATCCCAATGATGACTACGACGATCATTAGCTCGATTAGGGTGAAGCCCTTCTCATTGCGGATCATTGGATTCCACTCCCCTCGGTTTCGAATTCGTACGGTTCCAGTGCTTCGCCGCCGCCTAGTGCATGCGAAGAGCAGCATCGGGGATGCCAACCGGAGCCGGCAGATGAAATCGGGGCACTCAATCGAGTTCGGGGGGTGTCGGGGCTCGTGGGGGCCCCCTCGGGCGGGGGGCCGGAGAATTTCACCCGCCTAATGGCTCAAACCGGCCACGCCGGTCGATCAGCGCTTGGCGGCCTTCACCAAATCCTCCAGCTGCGCCCGGGTCACGCTCGCATCGTTCCCGCGCATCGGCCACGACTGGACGATCCGATCGACATCCAGCTTCTGCTCGCCGATCCAGGCCAAGAGCGGGGCGGCGCGTCTGCTGGCGCGGAGCTTTCCGTTGACGCGGAACCAGCCCAGTTCTGTCTCGAAGAGGAGCTTTGCGCGGGGGAACCAGAAGACGACGAATTCGTCCGTGTGCTGCGACCGTTCGCCGTAGTTGATCGCGACGAGCCGGTTGGTGGAGTCCGCCAGCTCGAAACGGTCGGCGAACGTCCGGATCTTGAGGCGGCGGGGAGTCCGCGCGAGGCGGTCGGGCTTGGATTCGAATGGAAGCGTCGAGATCTCCCGCACGAACGCTTCGTTTCCGGGCGTTGTGATCACCGTCGCGTCCTCGGCGATCATGGCGCGGACGCCTCCCAGGTAATGCGGATGATAGTGGCTGAAGAGGGCGTAGCGGACCGGCTTCTTGGGCCACTTCCGGTGAGCCGAGTCGACAAGCCGTTCGCCGTTCGCGCTGCCCACGGCGAACTCGATCACCGCGAGGTAGTTGGAGAACTCGACGATCATCGACCGCGAGTCGATGTCTTCCATCTCCGCGGCCCAAAGCCCGGGAGCGAGCGGGACAATCTTCGGCTCCGCGACGAGCGAATCGACGGTCGTGGGAAGCTCGAAGGCGGCCGGTGATTGAAGCAGAGACTCGGGGAAGGCGCTGCTGGCGGGGCCGACCGGGTGCTGGATGAGCCGCCACTGAGAATCCCGCTCGTGGACCACCACGAGGAGCTCTTTGGCAGTTCTCTCGGATCCCTCGTAGGTGTACGCCACAGAGTCGACCACGTCCCCAAGCCGCGGATGGGCACTGCGCTCCATGTAGACGAATCGCGGCCCGTCGAACATGAAGTCGACTCCTCCGGCCCGTCCGTGGGATCGCGCGAGGCGCCCCAGTTCCGAGGGAATTCCGGCCATCGTCTGGAGCCGCTCGACACGCTTCCTCTCGCCGGCGAGGAGTTCCCACGATCCCTCGGGCTCATCGCGGTGGAAGACGCTGTCGCCCACGACGAGGAAGGTCTCGGGGACGCGGATCGAATCGCCCTGGGCCCATTGAGTCAGGTCCAGCCGGGCGCGGCCGTGGCCGTCCGCGGTGTAGGTCGCTTCAGAGTGGAAGGAGCGCACTTCGTGTGGCCTGCGAAAATGGGCCTCGAGCCAGAGGGTTCCCTCGTACTTGAGTTGAACCGGCTGGGCCACAGCGTCCACTCCGGTGGATGCTGCCTTGGCCCGCCAAGAGGGAAGCGCCGCCCCGAGGACCACCGCAATCCCGAGGAGGAGCGGAACGAGGAGCCGGCGGGAAGGGAAATTCATAGGCGTACCTCAATGATACCAGCATCATCGCGGCGCCGCTATTCGGTGCTATTCTGACACCGCATGTCTCGCCCCGGCACCCCCCGTCTCGGCCTCCTGACCTTTGGTCATCTCACGGTCGACGCCTACTCGAGCTTCTTCTCGCCGCTCCTCCCGCTCCTCGTGCAGAAGCTCCACCTGAGCCTCACTCTCGTGGGCACCCTGGTGGCGCTCTCCTCGCTCACGTCGTCGTTCTCGCAGCCGCTCTTCGGCCTCATCTCCGACCGCATGCGCCGCCCCTGGTTCGTCGCGTTCGGCCCGCTGACCGCGGCGGTCTTCATGAGCGGCCTGGGCTTGGCGCCGAGCTACGGGGCGCTCCTCGCGCTTCTCATGCTGGCCGGCCTGGGCGTGGCGGCATTCCATCCCCAGGCGGCGGTGCTCGCGTCGCAGGTTTCCCCGAAGCGGAACGTCTCGATGGCGTATTTCATCACCGGGGGTACGATCGGTTTCTCGGTGGGGCCCATGTTCGCCGTGGGCGTCGTGTCGGCCTTCGGGCTGGAGCGGACCTGGGTGGCCGCGATACCAGGCCTCCTGGCGTCGGCCCTCCTGCTCGCATGGTTCTCGCGCGTGCCGCCGCGCCCTCGGCACGAGGCTCGGTACGTGCCGCTCAAGACCCTACGGCCGGTGATCCGGCCGCTCTCGCTCCTCTATTTCGCGACCGTGTCGCGCTCGACGGTTTCATACGGTTTCATGACGTTCCTGCCGTTCTACCTGACCGGGCACGGCTTCGCATTGTCGCAGAGCGGCGCGATCCTCTCCGCCTACCTGCTCTTGGGCGCACTCGGCGGTTTTTGCGGCGGGTGGCTCTCCGAGCGGATCGGGGGTCACCGCTTGATCGTCCTGTCGTTTCTCGTCGCGGCTCCACTCTATCTCGGATTCTTGCTCCTGCCGGACGCGCTCGGGATTTCGTGCGTGATCCTGGGATCGTTCGCGCTCCAGTCCTCGCTTTCGGTGAACGTGGTTCTGGGGCAGGAGCTATCGCCGAAACAT
Organism: Candidatus Eiseniibacteriota bacterium; assembly: GCA_041486815.1. GTDB lineage: Bacteria > Eisenbacteria > RBG-16-71-46 > SZUA-252 > SZUA-252 > WS-9. The sequence continues at coordinate 3,398 of JBGPMG010000169.1, forward strand.
TCCTCGACGATTTCGAGCCTCTTGATGGGTGCCGCGTGGGGGATGGGGGCGCTCATGATCGGTCCGATCGGCGCGTTCGCGGATCATTTCGGGCTCCACGCGGCGTTGGCCGTGCTCTCCTGCGCCCTGCTCGTCGGGCTGAGCTGCGCGGTGATCCTTCCGAGCGTCCACCGGCGCGCCCAGCTCGCCGAGGCGCGCTAGCCTAGGCCTCGGAGCGATACTCGAGCGCCGACCAGTAGATCCAGAGCGAGAGGCAGGCGGCGAGACCGAGTGGGGCGTTCCAGAGCGCGAGCAGGGTCGCCGCGGTATAGACGCAGAGCCCGAACCGGTACGCGTTTCGGATTCTTGCCACGACGGTATCCGGGACGCCGTGCTTCAGGAGCCGTCGTTTCGTGGCCGTGGCCCAAAACACGTTGAAGGCGATGCTCGTCACGACGAACGTCCCGATCTAAAACGCCGCGGCGACGCGCTCGCCCGGCCTCCCGAGGTACTCGGCGAGGACCGCCGTCGGGAACGGGACGAAGGTGACCATCAGGAGCATGAACCCGTTCGCGAAGAGGAAGCGCGAATCGGTCTTATGGATCAGCCGGAAGAGCCCGTGGTGATTGATCCACATGATGAGGATCGCCGCGAAGCTCCCGAGGAAGGCGACCGTCGAAGGCCAGAGCTTGAGGAGCGCGTGGAATAGCTCCCCGCTGCTCGCCTCCTGGGGCAGGTGCGGAACCTTGAATTCCAGCACGAGGAGCGTGATCGCGATGGCGAACACCCCATCGCTGAACGCCTCGACCCGCGCGGTTTCCTTCTCGAGATTTTCGCCCACGCGCTCCGTCACCTCCGGGGGCCCCAGATTCCAGTTTCACCGTCGCCAGAGCCTGTTATTCTGCCCCAGTCAAACACAGGGAGGGTTCATGGTCCATATCATGTCGCTGTGGCTTCCGATTCTTCTGTCCGCGGTCGCGGTATTCCTCACCAGTTTTCTCATCCACATGGTGCTGCGCTACCACAGCTCCGATTACAGGAAGCTGCCTCAGGAGCTGGAAGTCCTCGACGCGCTCCGGAAGTTCAACATCCCGGCGGGTGACTATCATTTCCCTCACCCGGGGAGCATGGCGGCGATGAAGGACCCGGCGTTCATCGAGCGGCGGACGAAGGGTCCGGTCGGCATGGTGACGTTCTTCAAGCCGGGCCCCCCAGGGATGGGCGCGGAACTCTTCCAATGGTTCCTCTACAGCGTCGTGGTCGGGATCTTCGCGGCCTACATGGCCGGCCGCGCCCTCGAGCCGGGAGCGCCCTACCTCTCGGTCTTCCGCTTCGCCGGCACGACAGCGTTTCTGGGCTACTCGATGGCGCTCATGCAGAATTCGATCTGGTACAAACGCGCCTGGAGCTCGACGCTGAAGACGATGTTCGACGGTCTCCTCTACGGCCTCGTCACCGGGGGGGTCTTCGGCTGGCTGTGGCCGAGATAAGAACGAGGTCGGTCAGCGGGTGAGCCCGGCCGAACCGCTCATCCGCAACATCTCCGACACGGCGCGGTGGGTGGCGGTCTACCGCACGCGCGAGTCGGAGCGTCCGGACGCGCTCTTTCGCGATCCGTTCGCGGGACGCTTGGCGGGGAAGCGCGGCGAGGAAATCGCGGCCGAGGTCCTCAAGCGATCGCGGAACGATTGGTCCCTCGTGATCCGGACCTACCTCTTCGATTCGTTAATCACCGATTACATCAGCCGGGGCGGGGACATGGTGATCAACCTGGCGGCCGGGCTCGACGCGCGGCCGTACCGGATGGACCTTCCGTCGTCCCTTCGATGGGTGGAAGTCGACCTCCCGGAGATCCTCGACTATAAGGAGGAGATCCTGGCGGGCGAAAAACCGAGGTGCGCGCTCCGGCGGGTCCGTCTGGACCTCGCGAACCGTGAGGCGCGTCGCCCGCTCCTAGCGGAGCTGGGGCGCGAATCGAAGGGCGCGCTCGTCGTGACCGAAGGTCTGATCGTCTACCTCACCACGGAGCAGGTCGCGGAGTTCGCCGAGGACCTGGCGGCGCCGGCAGGGATTCGATGGTGGACCCACGACCTGATGTCGCCGGGACTGAGGAAGATGGTCATGCGGCAGATCGGCGAGCTCTTGAAGGAGGCGCACGCGCCGCTTCAGTTCAGCCCCGAGGAGGGGCCGGGATTCTTCGTCCGCTACGGATGGCGCCCGGTGGCGGTTCACTCGATTCTCAAGTGGGCGGCAAAGAAGAGGCGGGTCTCGTTCTTCATGCGCCTCATCGCCCTTCTGCCCGAGTCGGAGGGCCGGCAAGGGTCGCATCCGTGGGGCGGTGTGTGCCTGATGGAAAAAGCGGCTCCGGGCGCGCCTACTTAGGCAGGACGCGCCTACTTAGGCAGGACGAGCCGAAGCG
>JBGPMG010000170.1:0-5761 GCA_041486815.1 Candidatus Eiseniibacteriota bacterium
CTTCGCGAAGGCGGGGACGGCGCTCGCATCAACGCCCGCTCGCGAGTTGGGACGAGTCGCCGTCGCAGAGCTGCTCGCGCGACACGGCGTCGACCCGAACGATGTCGACGAAGTCATCATCGGCAACGTCGCGCAGCCCGCCGACTCCACCAATATTTCCCGCGTCGTCGCATTGCTCGCAGGAATTCCCGATCGCGTCCCCGCTGTAACGGTTCAGCGAAACTGTGCCTCGGGCATGGAGGCGATCGCGGACGCGCACGAGCGAATCGCGTCCGGGGCCGCCGACCTCATCGTCGCGGGCGGGACCGAGTCGATGAGCCAGATTCCCCTTTATTTGAGCGAGGGCATGACCCGTACCTTCGAGCGGCTCGCGCGCGCCAAGTCGGTAGGGGAGAAGATCGGGGCGATCGCGGCGGTGCGTCCCAAGGACTTGCAGCCGCGTATCGCGCTCCTGGAAGGGCTGACCGATCCGGTCTCGGGCCTCAACATGGGCCAGACGGCGGAGCTTCTGGCCCGGGAGTACGGCATCAGCCGCGAGGCTCAGGATGACTTCGCGCTCCAGAGCCACCGCCGCGCGGTCGCGGCAATGGACGCGGGCCGCATGGCGGAGGAGATCGTTCCGGTCTTCGCCCCGCCCTACAAGCAAGCGGTGCTCGAGGACATCGGCCCGCGGCGGAATCAGTCGCTCGAGGCGCTCGCGAAGCTGAAGCCTTACTTCGACCGCCGGAACGGGACCGTGACCGCGGGGAACTCCTGTGGGATCACGGACGGCGCCGCGGCGATCCTCGTAGCCTCGGCCGAAAAGGCGCGGTCGCTGGGCTTGAAGCCGGTGGCGCGCATCCGCGGGTCCGCGTTCGTGGGACTCGATCCGGCGCGGATGGGGCTCGGACCCACGCACGCCACGCCGGTCGCGCTTCGGCGCGCGGGCGTGCGTTTTTCGGAAATCGGTATGATCGAGATCAATGAGGCATTCGCGGCGCAGGTGATCGCGGTCGAGGTCACGATGGCCTCGGCGAAATACTGCCGCGAGAAGCTCGGCCTGGACGGCCCGATCGGAGAGATCGACCGCTCGCTCTTGAACGTACACGGCGGCGCGATCGCGCTAGGACACCCGGTCGGGGTCTCCGGGACCCGCATCGTGCTCACGCTCCTGCGAGAAATGCGGCGCCGCGACGTGCCGCTCGGGCTCGCTGCGCTCTGCGTGGGCGGAGGGCAGGGCGGAGCGCTCGTCCTGGAGCGCGTCGCGTGAGCATGGCCCTCTTCGAGCAGGAGAGCACCGCCGCGCCGTCGGAGTTCGGTCCGCTGCGGCTTGAAGCGCATCCTTCCGGCATCGCCGTCCTCTGGTTCGACGACCCGGCACGGAAGGTCAACCTGCTCGATTCCGCGAGCCTCGACGCGTTCCGCCGCGCGCTCGCCGCCGTCAAGCTTCGGACCGCCGCTCCGCGCGCGCTCATTCTTGTGTCCGCGAAGGAAGGCCAGTTCATCGCGGGCGCGGACGTCACCGAGTTCGATCGCATTGAGACCCCTGCCGACGGGGAAGCCAAGACGCGGGACGCGCAGCAGCTCTTCGAGGAATATGCGCAGCTTCCGTATCCCACCGTCGCCGCAATCGACGGGCCCTGCCTCGGAGGAGGGACCGAGCTCGCGCTGGCGTTCCGGTACCGGATCGCTTCGGACAATCGCTCGACCTCGATCGGACTTCCGGAGGTCAAGCTGGGGATCCTGCCTGGATTTGGCGGGTCGCAACGGCTTCCGCGTCTGGTGGGCTTCGTCCAAGCGATGACCCTGATTCTCTCCGGCCGCGCGCTCGATCCATTCCGCGCCCGTGCGATCGGGCTGGTTGATGACGTGCTCCCCAAGGAGCGCTTCGCCCGCCGGGCGGTCGATTGGACCGAGTCGCTCCTCGCCAACTCGCGCTCGCTGCGACGGAGAGGCCAGCCGTTCATCCACCGAGTGCTCCAGGCCATACCCCCGTTTCGCGCTTTCGCGCTGAGCCAGGCGCGGAAGGCCGTCGAACGGCAGACGAACGGGCACTATCCGGCCCCCTTCGAGATCATTCGGGTACTGGGCGCGACCTATGGGCGCCGACTCGCGGACGGGCTCCGAATCGAGCGAAAGGCCGTCGCGCGCCTCCTCTTCACCCCGGAGTCGATCAATCTCCGGAGGCTTTTCATGCTGGGCGAAGAGGCGAAGCGAAACCCGCCGGCGACGGAGGCGCGCCGGGTCGATTCGGCCGCGGTGCTCGGCGCGGGGGTCATGGGCGGCGAGATCGCGTATCTCCTGAGCCAGAGCGACGTGCACGTCCGGCTGCGGGACCTGAAGCCGGATCCGATCTTGCATTCGCTCGCGCACGCTCAGTCGCTGTTCCATCGCGAGGTGTCCCGCCGCCGCTTGACGAAGGCCGAGGAGCGGCGCGCCATGGCGCGGATCGAGCCGACGCTCGACCTGAGCGGCCTCAAGCGGATCGATTTCGTTCTCGAGGCCGTCGTGGAAGATCTTTCGGTAAAGCAGACCCTTTTCCGCGAGGTCGAAGCGCAGGTTCCCGAGACCTGCGTCCTCGCGACCAACACCTCCTCGCTCTCGGTGCGCGCGATCGCGCGGGGGTTGAAGCGTCCGGGGCGTGTGGTTGGAATGCACTTCTTCAATCCCGCGGCACGGATGCCGCTCGTTGAGATCATCCGCGGCGACGGCACGGAACGGGACGCGCTCGACACGGTGATCGCGCTCGCGCGGCGGCTCAAGAAGACCCCTATCCTCGTCAACGACGCGCCGGGATTCCTCGTGAACCGCGTGCTCATGCCGTACCTGAGCGAGGCCGTCGGTCTGGTCGAGCGTGGCCAGGCGATCCGGACGATCGACGCGGAGCTTAGGCGTTTTGGGATGCCGCTCGGCCCGCTCGAGCTACTCGATGAGATCGGTCTCGACGTGGCGCGGAAGGTGGCGCGCGTACTGGAGGAGGCGTTCGGCGGGCGCATGGCAAGCATCGGCTTGATCGAGCGCCTCGTCGCGGCGGGAGCCCTGGGGAAGAAGTCCGGTCTCGGCTTCTACCGCTACGAGAAAGGGGAGCGAAGGGAGATCAATCCGACGCTCCGCACGGTTTCCACCTCCGCCGCTCCGACAGCGGCCCCGGAGATCCGCGATCGCCTTGTCGACGCGATGGTGAACGAAGCCGCGCTCGCGCTGGATGAGGGCGTGGTGGCGCGCCCGGAAGACGTCGATCTGGCCATGGTGTTCGGGACCGGATTCCCTCCGTTTCGCGGAGGGCTCTTCCGGTACGCGGACGCGGTCGGGATCGCGGGGATCGTCGAGCGGCTGGCGAGGCGGCAGCAGGAAGGCGCGGCCGCCGGGCCCTGCGGGAGACTGCAGCGAATGGCACTAGGCAATGAACGCTTCTATGAACGGTGAAATTTCGCCTGAATTGGACCCAAGTCGAGTGAACGCGAGGAGGACAACGTGCCGAATGTGATGGGGGTGCTGCGCGCGGAGATCCGCCGACTGGCGCGGAAGGAAACGCGGCAGGAGGTTGCGGCGCTACGGAAACACGTCAATGCGATGCGGCGTCGCGTCGCGGAATCCAGGCGACGCATTCAAGATCTGGAGTCTCGGGCGAAGCACGCCGGCAAGCGGGCGCAGGGGGCGGCCTCTGAGTCGAGCGAAGGCGACGTCAAGCAGGTCCGATTCTCCCCGTCGTGGGTGAAGCGGCACCGGAGCAAGCTCGGGATGAGCCGGCGCGTCTACGCGAAGCTTCTCAGCGTCTCCCCGCAGACGATCATGGGCTGGGAGACGGGGAGGACGAGGCCGCGCCGGACCGCGCTCCGGACATGGCGCTCGATCCGCGGGAAGGGAGTCCGCGAGCTCAGAGCCTTGGTCGCGGGTGGGGGAATGAAGAAGCGTCGGGAGGCCGTGGCGAAGCGCGCCGGACGCAAGCTTCGCGTTCGGGGGCGCCGCGCCGCCGGCCGCGTTGCCACACGCCGCGCCGCCGGCCGCGTTGCCGCACGCCGCGCCGCTCCCAAGCGCGGGAAAGCGCGGCGCGTCCGCGCTGCCACTCGACGCGCCGCTCCGAAGCGGGCAAAGGCCGCTCGTCGCGGCCGCCGGCTTCGGGCGAAGAAGAAGTAGCGTCCCGCACGTGGAGGACAACCGCGACCTCGCCCGGCGCCAATTCGGCGCCCACGCCGAGGAATATGTAAAAAGCGTCCACCACGCGAAGGGCGAGAGCCTGGACCGGCTCATCGCGCTCACGGCGCCGCGGCCGGAATGGCGCGCCCTGGACGTGGCGACCGGAGGGGGGCACACGGCGCTCGCCTTAGCGCCCTTCGTTCGGGAGGTCGTGGCCACGGACCTGACGCCGCAGATGCTTGCGGCGGCGCGTGAATTTCTCCGATCCAAGGCCGTCCGAAACGTGGAATTCCGCGAGGCCGACGCGACCGCGCTCCCATTTTCCGATTCGGAGTTCGATCTTGCGACCTGCCGGATCGCGCCGCACCACTTTCACGACGTGGGGCGCTTCGTGCGGGAGCTATTCCGCGTGCTTCGCCCCGGGGGCATCGCGGTCGTGATCGACAACATGGTGCCCGAGGATCGGGAATCCGCCGAGTACATCAACAGCTTCGAGAGGCTCCGTGACCCGAGCCACAACCGGTCGTACACCGAATCGGAATGGATCCGGTTCTTTCAAGAGGCCGGGTTCGGCGGACTCCATGTCGAGTTCTTCCGGAAGGCGCGCGACTTCGAGGTGTGGACGAAGATGCTGTCGGTGGACGAAGTGACGAAAGAGCGGTTGCGCTCGATGCTGGCGGACGCGCCGCCCCGCGCGAGATACGCGCTCGCGCCCGAGGAGAAAAGCGGAGCGCTCCGCTTCTTCCTGGACGAGCTGCTGATCCGGGGCGCGAAGCCCTAGGGGGCCTTGGATCCGCTGGAGCGGAGCCACTGGACGTACGCCCAGAGCGCGTCCACGTCGCCCGCTTCCAGATGGTCGCGGTACGCCGGCATGTGAAGGGGCGGTAGGCGCAAGAATAACGACGCGATCCGATCGTCCCGGAAGCGGCGGCTCACGCCCTCCTCCACCCACTCTCCGAACTCCGCCCGGCTCCGAACCAGCTCGAGAAAGTCCGGGCTCTCCCAAGACGCGACGTACCCCTTCAGAGAACCTGGATTGTGCCGGGAGAAACGGCCGCCCGCGCCGTGGCATCCGAAACAGCCAAGCGCCTCGGCGCGATCGCGGCCGTGGAGGGCAACGGAGTCCTCGGGGGCGGGCATATCGGCCCTCGCCATCACGAAAGCGACCAGATCGTCGATCTCACTGGCGGAGAGTCGCCCGCCAAAGGCGGGCATGCGGAGTACGCCGTGCTTGCGATCGGCGAGCCACGAGGAGCTCTGGAACTTCGATTTCGTTCCGCCGTCTTCGATCCAATCGCGGATCTCTTCCTTGTTCTTCGCGAACATCATGAGGGAGCCCTCGTAGTCGGGCACATGGCCCTCGGCGCGTCCGGGATTGGGAACGCCGCGGATCCCCTCCGGGCCGTGGCAGGCGAAGCAGCCATTGGCCTCGGCGATCCGGCGTCCGCGCTCAGCCGCGGTCAGCCGAGGGCGGGTCACGAAAAGTGCCACCCCGATGCCCGCGGCCAGGGCCGCCAACAGAATCATGAGGAAGAGACGGAATCTCACAGGCAGGTCGCGGGGGGTGCGCCGCGCGGCCCACCACCCACCGGTGATTAGATTAAATAGCGGCTGCCCTAGCGGCCCCAGGCTTGGCGGCTATAAA
>JBGPMG010000171.1:0-5721 GCA_041486815.1 Candidatus Eiseniibacteriota bacterium
CGGGCCGGCCGGTCTCCCATCGAAGTATTTTCGCGGGATCAGCCCCGCCTCGGGCATCGTGAGCCAGAGGACCGAGCGCGTGCGGTCGAGCTCCATGTCCTCGAACGCCTCTTGTGAGGGCTGGACGTAGAGGATATCGCGCGCGTCCGGCGTCAGGCCGATGAGCCCTGGGACTCCTGCCGAAAGCGCCACGATCTTGCGGGTGCCCGGCGTGGCGCTGTCCGGCGCGCTCACCGCGCTGTCCCCCGATAGGAAGAACGCGACGAGCCGATAGATGTACGTTTCATCGTTCGTGACCGCGGAATCAACGGTTCCGGCGATGGTCTTTCCGTACGTCTCGCCGATGTAGCCCGGGGTCTCGCCGGGCCGCCAGCGGAGGAGCGCGTAGGCGGCTACATCCGGCTGCGTGAGCCGCGTCCATCGGATCTCGACCTGCCTGTCGCCGGCCAAGGCGGCGAAGCCTGCGATCAGGCCGCCCGTATCGCCGTTCTTCGGATCGAGAGGGTTGAGGCGCGCCCGCTCGGAACATCCCGCGAGGAGCGCCGCGGCGATCAGGGCCGCGAGCGCGGTCCGGCAAAGGTCCGCGATCGACAGGCTCGACGGCGTGGGATCTTCGCTCACCGGGACTGGCCGGATAGGAGAAGGAGCAGTCCGCCGATGAAGCAGACCTGCCCCGTGCCCAGGGAGACCGCCGAATAGTGGTCATATCGAACCGCGCGGTCGTACAGGTCGGGAATTTCCTTAACGTTCGAGGAGGCCAGATACCGGTCATACCACTCGTCCCCTTGCCGGTGGAACGCGATGGCGGCCCCCGAGAGGGCCGCGCCCACCCCGACGAGCGTCCATTCGACCCAGCGCTTTCGGAAGAGCGGCGTGCGCGATGCAGGTCCGAGGCGAGGAGGCAGGATCCCCGAGCGGCGAAGTGCGACCCGGGGCGGGCTCTGCGCCGGATCGAGAAACGCCGAGCCGGAGAGCACGGTATCCGCGAAGGCTTCGCGCTCGAAGCGGAGCGCCGCGCCCTCGATCCAGGCCGGCTTCACCGACAGCGGCGTCTCGCCGAGGAGCGAGTCGGCCAGGTCAGCGGGCCGGCCGACGAGGAGCACGAATGCCGGCTCCGGATCGGATCGAAGGAGAACCGAAGGACGCAGGTCAAGGAAGACCGTCACGGTCGACCCGACGCGGAGCGTTACGGGCATGGCGTCGCGAACGGGGTCGAAGCGGCGCGGATCGGAGGCGACGGCGCGCACGAGAACGGTCTTCACCGGGAGGCGAAGCGAATCGATCGGGGACCGGCCTACCTCTACGCCATCGACGAAGACCCGTAGCCCAGACGGGACCGTCTCGACACGGAGTGTCCCGGTGGGAGCCGCGGCCGCGGTGTCGACCGGAGCTGCGGCCGCGTCGACGGGCGCCGCGGTCGAATCGACGGGCACGGCCGCGGAATCGGCGGGCATCGCTGCGCCATCGGCGTTCGCCGCGGCCGGCGGTTCAGGCCGCGGCTGGGGAAAAGCAGCTGTCGGCGTCCACCCGAGAAGCGCCGCGGAAATCGCGGCGCCGCGGAGCAAGACGGCCACTCCCTGGGCCCGACTCGCTTCTCTAGTAGTCAAACCCCAGGTAGAACTCCCGCTCCCAGCCCCGCTGCACGCGCTCGAAGTCCGTCCGCTTGGCGAAGTCGTAGCGCAACACCATGTACCCAAGGAGATTCATGCGGAGCCCGAGACCGAAGCTTCCTCGGGGACGCGGCATCGACTCGAACTTCTCCCACGCCGAGCCCGCGTCGGCGAAGGCCGCCCCCTCGAGCCCAGGCAGGCCGAATCCCTTGAATGGGATGCCGAGCACCACGTGGTCGAGCAGCGGGAATCGGTATTCCACGTTCGCCATGAGCATGCGCGTCCCTTCGAAGTAGCGCCGCGGGTACCCGCGCATGGAGAGGCTTCCGCCCATGATGAAGCGCTGCGGATCGGCTCCGTTGCTCGCGCGCCCTTGGACCCTCATCGCGACCGAAGTCCATTGGCTCACCCGGAAGTAGCGGCGGATGTCGGCGAGCAGCGTCAAGCTCTCGTTCCGACCCGTGCTCAGGTTCGTCGTGATCGATCCGGTAAGGTTGAGCCTGGACCCGTCGCGCGGGCCGGTCGGGAACCAGAGTGTGTTGTCGCTCACCAGGGAGATCGAGTGGGTCGCGAGGAGCCCTTCCCGCTCGAACCCGAAGAACCGGTCCTTCTTGTCGTAGAAGAGGGACATCGTGCCGTCGACGCGACGGAATCGCGAGAACGGATAGCTCGCCACGATCGATCCGCCCGCGCGGCGCTCGAAGTAGTCGTCGCCGATCACATCGACGAAATCCCCGGCCGTATGGAAGACGCCGAGGCCGTAGTTCCAGCGATGCTCCCGGTTGAGCTTCCAGACTCCCACGTTCATTCGGGTGAGAATCTCGGAGGCCTGCGTGGCCGTGTTCCCCACCTGGAAGTAGTAGACGCGATTTCCCAGGAGGTCGCTGAACGCTCCCTGGAAGCCTTCCGCGACGTTCTCCGTCGGCGCGACCGAAAGGCCTCCCTGGATCAGATCGAGGCCGTAGTGCGGCTGGTACTTGGACGGCGCCTCGCTCGAGCGGACCAGGGTGTCGTCCCAGCTCCATTGCGGCGGGCCCTGCGCGAGCGCGGTATCGAGCGAGAAGGAGTCGCCCGGAGCGGGGGTTCCGACCGGCATCTGATAGATCCCGAAGCCGCCGCGATTGAAGCCGGTGAACAGGAAGCTCTTCCCATCGGGCAGCCAGCACGGATCGAGCGTGGAGCCCAGGACCCGCGCCGCGCGGGCGCCGTTCCCCTGGCGATCGACGGTGTAGATCTCGAACATCGAGTCCCGGTCGGAAGCGAACGCGATGCGGCTTCCGTCCGGCGACCAGCTCGGGGTCTGGTCGGTCCAGGGGCCGCAGGTCAGGTACCGGACCTCCAAGGACTCGACGTCGATCAGGAAGAGGTTATGGTGTCCCTCTTTCCCATAGCGGGTCCGATCGGAAGCGAAGGCGATCTCCTTTCCGTCCGGTGACCAGGTCGGATCGGAGTCCGCGTAGTAGTCGTTCGTGAGCCGCGTGACCTCTCCGGTATCGCGGCGCATCACGTAAAGGTCGGATTGTCCCGAAGGGCGAAGGCCCGAGAACGCGATCTTCGTGCCGTCGCGGGACCATGCCGGCGAGGCGAGCGAGATCAGATCCTCCACGTGCCGGCGAAACACGATCTCCCGTTTCGTGAGATCCATCACGAAGAGCGCGTCCCGCCCGTTCCACTTCGACACGAACGCCAGCTCTCCGCCCCGCGAGACGTCGATCCGGCTCTCGAATGGATGGAACGACTCGAATTGAGAGCCCCGCTGCCCGCGCACGACCGACTTGACGTTTCGCTCCGTGCCGCGGTAGGTCGCGCTGTAGATGTTGGTGTACCCGCTCCGCGCCGAGATGAAGTAGTAGCGGTTCCCGCCAAGAATCGAGCTGTCCGGCGCCGCGACGGGCTTGAGATTGACGCCCTGGGAGACGGCGCGATCCTGGGCCACCGTGGCGAGGGTGGCCCGATCTTTCACCTCCGGGAAATAGCGCCGCTTCATCGCGAGGATCCAATCTTCGGAAACTCGCCGCGCGGAGACTCCCGTCACGCGCTGAATCAGCTTTTCGAACGAGTCCTCCCGGTAGACCTCGGTGTAGAGGCGCCGGAGCGCATCCTGGCCGTAGGTCTCGCCGATGTACTGGCAGAGCGACTGGCCCAGCTTGTAAACGGTGAACGTCCCGTTGTATTTCCAGAAGTCGTTGATCTCGGGGACATGTCCCTCGAGGACCATGTCGGAGAGGACCATCGTCCCCTGCGCGTCCCACTTCGTCGACCAGTACTCAGCGAGCCCTTCGGAGAACCAGAGCGGCGGGACCAGGTAGCTTGCCCGGCGGTGCTTCTTGTACGTTTCGTCCAGGATCGAGAACTGAAAGACGTGCACCATCTCGTGGTGAAGCACGTGCTGGAACTCCGCGAAGGAGCCGGTATACGGGAGCACCACGCGGCCCTTCATGAACTCGGTGAAGCCCTGCACGCCCTCCGGGACGAAGAACGGGCTCACGTTCGTCTGCTCGAAGTGGTGGTGAGAGCTGTAGACGATCAACGGGACCATGCGCGGCACTTCGTGCTGGAACTTGGCCGCCAGATCCTGATAGCTCTCTTCGGCGAGGATCAGAGCCACTCGCGCGAGCGGCTCTTCCTGGGGATAGTAGAAGACTTCGACGTGCTCGCCCTTCAGCGTGAGCCAGTCAAAATTCTCGTACTGAACCTTGTTTTTTCCGAAGGCGTAGTACTGCGCTGCGGCAGGAGCTGCGGCGGCAAGCAAAAATACCGCTGTGAGTCCTACGAGTAGCTCGTTCTTCTTCATTCTTGAGCGGCCTTCGGTCGAGTCCGCCCGGCGAGACGACATAGGGAGGAAATGCTTACAAGAATTATACCTGGACGATGCGCCAAGAGCAAGGCTGGAGCACCAAAAATCGGCTTCCATGCCGATTTTTCTTTGCCCCGCGTCAGCGCTCCCGAGAGGGGCCGTATTCCTGCACTCCCGCGACCCAGGTCCGCACGGCCCGGACGCGGTGCCACCGATCCACGGGCGTTTGACGCAGGTCGTGGTCGAAATGAACCAGGTCCGCCCCGTATCCGGGGGCGATCCGCCCCAGCGGGAGCGGCCAGCCTGCGGCGCGGTGGGCCTCTTCGAGGTGAGAGCGGAGGACACGGGCGAGCTTGAGCCGCTGCTCCGGGTGAAACGAGGCCTCCTGGGGCTCTTCGCCCTCGCGCCTCAGTAGGGCCGCCTGGAGCGCCAGGAGGGGCCCGGCCCGATCGAACGGTGCGTCCGAGCCGAAGAGGAGCCGGGCACCCGCCGCGGCAAGGCTTTTCCAGGCGTAGGAGCGTGCGGTCCGCCCTCCCCAGTGGCGCCGCGCCGCGGCCCGGTCGGTGAGCTGGTGGATCGGCTGCACGGAGGCGAGCGCGCCGAGGATACGGAATCGCTCCCAATCCTCGGTTCGGGAAAGCTGGACGTGCTCCACGCGCGGCGCCAGCGGGAACCGCTTCCCCGCCCGTTGGCTCGATTCGATGGCGTCGAGCGCGTTTCGAACCGCCCGGTCCCCGATCGCGTGGATCGCGACCGAGAGCCCCGCGTCCGCCGCCCGGCCGCACGCGGCCGATAGCGCTTCCGGGGACATGACCTCGATTCCTCGATCGCCGCTCCCCTCGTAGGGATCCTCAAGGAGTGCGGTCGCCGAGCCGAGGGTTCCGTCGGCGAACATCTTGACGGGTCCGACCCGAAGGCGCTCGCCGCCCAGACCGGCCGCCAGCCCGAGCGTTTCGCCGGCCTCGAGGGAGGCCACCGGCACCGAGAGGAGGAGCCGGAATCCGAGCCTCCCTTCCCGTTCCAGCTCGGCCGCGGCACGCCAGGTGCTCCGCCGGTCGAAGTCGTGGGCGCTGGTGATCCCGAGCGAGCGGGCCTTCACGATCGCGGCCGCGAGGTCGGTCCGGGTCGGCGTCGCGCGGCCGATCCGTTCGGTCATGAGCTTCCGCGCTTCCTCGAGGAGCGCCCCGGTCGGTCTCCCGGAGCGATCCCGCTCGATGCTGCCGCCCGGAGGATCCACCGCGCGATCGCCGATCCCCGCCCGTTCGAATGCGGCGCGATTTCCCCAGACCGAGTGCCCATCGACCGCGTGGAGGA
>JBGPMG010000172.1:0-5707 GCA_041486815.1 Candidatus Eiseniibacteriota bacterium
CCGGAGATGAAGTCGACCGGGGAGGTCATGGGGATCAGCAAGAACTTCGGAATCGCGTTCGCGAAGGCCTTGGCGGCAACCGGATCCCACATCCCGACCTCCGGGACCGCGTTCGTCAGCGTGAATGACCACGACAAGGGTGGCGTGCTGCCGCACGCTCGCGAGCTTTGGGAAATGGGATTCCGGATCGTGGCGACCCGGGGAACGGCTGACTTCCTGAATCGCCAGGGGGTGCCCGCGGAGGCGATCTACAAGGTGAACGAGGGGCGGCCGCACGTGGTCGACCGGATCAAGAGTCGCGAGATCGACCTGATCCTCAATACGCCGCTCGGGGAGGAATCGTTCTACGACGACGGAGCAATTCGGAAGAACGCGATTCTATACGGGGTGCTCTGCCTGACCACGCTCACCGCGGCCGCCGCCACCGTGCAGGCGATCCGCGCGCTTCGGGAGCGCCCGCTCGAGGTGATCAGTCTTCAGGAAATTCACGAGAGCCGCTCCGACTTGGTCCCGCGCGAAGCGGCCACGGCCTGATCTCGGGTTACGCCCGCCCGTCAGGGTTGTCCATCACCCGCCAGAGATACCAGCTGGCCACGGTGCGGTACGGTCGCCACCGCTCCCCTCTGCGGAGCACCTGCGCCGGCGTCGGGAGCGCCCGCGTGCGGAACGCGCGCTGAAATCCCTTTCGCACACCGTAGTCGTGGGCCGGAAGCACGTCCGGGCGACCCAGCCGGATCAGGAGCATCTCCACCGTCCATCGCCCCACTCCGCGGACGGCCGTGAGGCGTTCCACGATCTCCTCATCGTCCAGGCGGCGAAGCGCCGCGAGCGTGGGGACCGTTCCGTCGATTGTCTTCAGGGAGAGGTCCTTCACGGCCGCGACCTTGGCGCGCGACAGCCCCGCCCCCCGCAACGCTTCGTCCCGCGTCGCCAAGATGTCCTCCGGCGACGGAAAACGCTTCGGTCGGTAGAGGGCCAGCACGCGCGAGAAGATCGTGGACGCCGCTTTTCCGGTGAGCTGCTGGTAGGCGATCGATTCGGCGAGCGCCGCGAACGGGCTCTGGGTCACGCCCGCTCTCAGGCAGAACGGACCGTGCCGTTCCATGAGAGGAGCCAGTTTGGGATCGGACGCGCGAAGGAGGCGCTCGGCCTCGAGAATGTCGAACGAAAGCGGCACGCGGCGTCGCTCTGGTTAGAGACGACCTCGGCGGCGATCGGGACCGCGGATCGCCTTGGGACGCCGGCCGTACCCGCCGCCCGAGGGCTGGCCCGAATGGGTCATCGGACGGCTGGGCCGGGACCCGCCCGAGCTCGAGCCGCCGCCGTGGTGGGGGCGATTTCCGCCAGAGCCGCGACTTCCGGCCGGTCCACGGCCGTTCCCGCCCGGCCGGCCTCCGCCGGAACCGCCGCCGAAGCGGCCGTGGCGGCCTTCCGGCGATCGGACGCTATCCGCGATCTCGCGGGGCCGCATCTTGTAGTCGAAATCGGGGAGCAGGACGCGCGGGACCGTGCGTCCGAGGAACCGCTCGATCGCGGTCACGTCCTTCTGCTCCTCCGGGCTCATCAGGGTGAAGGCATCTCCGATCGCGTCGACTCGACCCGTCCGGCCGATGCGGTGGACGTAATCCTCGGGGGTATGCGGCACGTCGTAGTTGACCACGTGGGTGATTCCCTCGACGTCGATTCCGCGCGACGCGATGTCGGTCGCGACGAGGATCTGGATCCTCCCGCGCTTCAGATCGCTCAGCGCCCGCTCTCGCTGGCTCTGGCTCCGGTTGCCGTGGAGCGGCGCGACCGTGAAGTTGCGGCGGGCGAGCTGCCGCGCGAGCCGGTCGGCGCCGTGCTTCGTCCGCGTGAAGACGATCACGCTCCGAACCTCCGTGCGCGAAAGGATCTCGTCCAGAAGCTCGGTCTTGAGATTACGCGGCACCGGGTAGATCGCCTGCGTGATCCCCGCGGCCGGGCGAGAGGGCGGCGCGAGGTCGATTCGGACCGGATCGCGAAGCGCTTCCTTCGCGACCTTGTTCAGGTCGGGCGGCATCGTCGCGGAAAACATCAGCGTCTGCCGCTCGGTAGGGAGGAGCTTCAAGATGCGCCGAAGATCCGGCGCGAACCCCATGTCGACCATCCGATCGGCCTCGTCCAGGACCAGGACCTCGACGTAGTCGAGGCGAAGCGCGAGGCGGCCATGCAGGTCGAGGAGCCGGCCCGGAGTGGCGACGAGGAGCTCCACCCCCGGCGAGCGGAGCATTCGCTCCTGGGGCGGGAGCGGGACGCCGCCGTAGACCACGCCGACATTCACATTGGTGAAGCGGGCGTAGTCGCGCGCGTTGGTTTCCACCTGAGCGGCGAGCTCCCGCGTCGGCGTGAGAACCAAGGCCCGGATCCGCCGCGGACCATCGAGGAGCCGGGTGAGGATCGGAAGCACGAACGCGGCGGTCTTTCCGGTGCCGGTCTGAGCGGCTGCGATCAGGTCCCTTCCGGAGAGGACGACCGGTATTCCTTTGCGTTGAATTGGAAGCGGTTCGGTGTAGCCGGCGGCACGGACGCCTTTGACGATGGCGGCCGGCAGCCCGAGGGCGGCGAATGGCAGGGGTCTATCTCCTTACGTTTGGGAGTGTAGGATCAGCGAATGGCTTCATTGTGGCTCAAGGAGTGGCCAAAAGATAGCGCGAAGCGCGCGGCCTACGTCGACGCGGTCTTTCGTCGAGTCGCGCCCCGGTACGATCGTCTGACCCGACTTCTCTCGTGGGGACAGGACGGACGGTGGAAGGAAGCGGTTATCGGGCTGCTTCCCGCGGAGAGAAGGGACGCCAGAATCCTCGATCTGGCGACCGGCACCGCGGCGTTTCCCGATCTCCTGCGTCGAGCGGGGCGGATGGAGACGATCGTCGGCATTGACCGCAGCCAAGCGATGCTCTCTCTCGCGCGCGTGAAATGCGCCGGGATGGATCGCGTCTACTTCGCACGCGGGGATCTGAACGACCTTCCGGTGGCCCCGGCCGCGTTCGACGTCATTCTTGTCGGGTACGGGCTTCGCTACATCGACGATCTCCGCGGGGCGATGGCTGCCGCGCACGGCGCGCTTCGCCCCGGGGGCGTCTTCATCTCGCTCGATTTTGGCCTTCCGACCTCGAGCTGGTACCGGAGCCTCTGCCTTGCCTATCTCTTCGTCTTCGGGACCCTCTGGGGACTCCTCCTCCACGGGAAGGTCGACACCTACTGGCACATCGTCGAGTCGCTCCGAGCCTACCCGGGGCAGGCCGCGCTCGAGCGCGCCCTGGAGAGCGCCGGATTCGCGCAGATCGCCGTCGCGGAGCAGCTGGGGGGGATTTCGGTTCTCGCCCGCGCGGAGAAGCGCGGCGAACGTGCGGACGCGGCGGGGCGCTAGCGGAGGAAGTAGAGGGCGGCCCCGAGCGCGATCGCCATCGCCGCGAGGCACAACGGCACGAGGATCCGGACCGCTCCGCGTCCGAGAACGATCGCGATGGCGCTCTTGAAGAGGGTGTTCGCGAGGATGCCGACCGCGATCGCCTGCGACGCCGCCGCGATCGCGGCCGGCTCGGAGGCGCTCTTCGCCATCGAGATCGTCAGCGCGTCCATGTCGGTCAAGCCGACGATCGCGCCCGACACGACGAGACCGATGTCTCCCCATTGGTCGCGCGCCGCGTGCACCGCGAGGAGCACGACCTGGAAGAGGAGGGCCATCTGGAGCGCGGCGCGAAGCTCGAGGGGATTCGACGGCTCCGCGACGTGATCCGACCCCGCGTCGAGCCGCCTCCAGCCAAGTACGGTACAGACGATCCCGATCAGAAACGGCGCGGCGACGAAAGGGAGGAGGGCCGTCATGAGGTCTTGATTCAAGACCGCCGTGGCCACGACGATGCGCAGGAACATGACGGTGCAGGCGCCCAGAATCCCGAATGCCAGGGGTCGCGAGAGGAGTGGCTGTTCCCGGCTCTCGCGCGCGAACGTGAAGGTGACGCTGGTCGAGGAGACGATTCCGCCCAGGAGTCCCGCCAGCGGGTAGCCGTGTTTCACCCCGACCGCGCGCCGAGCGAGAAAGCCCGCGAAGCTGATCCCGGAGAAGAAGAGGACGAGGAGCCAGAGCTCGCGCGGCCGGATCCCTCCCCAGGGACCGTAGGGACCCTCGGGAAGAAGGGGGAGGATCACCACCGCCATGACGGCGAAGCGTATCGCCGCTCGGATCTCGGTGTCGTCGAGGCGCGCCACGGTCGTGTGGAGGCGCGATTTCTCGACGAGGAGCAGGCAGGTCACGGCGATCACGCCGCTCGCGAGCGCCAGGTAGCCGAGCCCCGCGAGGGTTCCCGCGGCGAGCGTGACCAGCGCGGCCACCTCGGTCGTTCCATCGACGTCGCGCCGGCTGGCCGCCACATAGCCCACCACCACGAGCCCCACGCCGCCGGCTAAGAGCACGGTCGAGAGCGCCGTAAACCCGACCGCCCACATCCAACCGGCGAGCCCCGCGAGCGCGCCCAGCAGGGTGAACGTGCGGACACCGCCGATTCGCGCCGTCGGGCCGGTCGCATGGCCGGACCACTCCCGCTCCACGCCGACCGCCGCTCCGCAGATCGCGGCCACGGCGATTCGGAGGACGCCGGCGGAATCGAAGTTCATCGGAGACTCAGCGCGTGGTCGCGCCGAGGAGCTTGCGGAGCACGTACGGAAGGATCCCGCCGTGTTCGTAGTAGCGGGCCTCCTGGGGCGTGTCGATTCGGACGGTGGCGCGGAAGTCGCGCGCGGCGGCGGTCCCGTCCTGAGCTCGAACGGTTGCCTCGGCGCCCCGCTCGAGGCCACGACGGAAGAGCTCGGCCACGCCGAGCACGTCGTAGCGCTCGCGTCCCGTCAGTCCGAGCGACTCGGCGCTCTCGCCGGGGCGGAACTGGAGCGGGAGGATTCCCATTCCGATCAGGTTGCTCCGATGGATCCGCTCGAAACCCTCCGCGATCACGGCGCGGACGCCCAGAAGGCGGGGTCCCTTGGCCGCCCAGTCGCGGGACGAGCCCGTTCCGTATTCCTTGCCCGCGATCACGATCGTCGGCACGCGTTCGGCCGCGTAGCGCATCGCGGCGTCGTAGATGGTCATCTGCTCGCCGCTCGGCAGATGCGCCGTGAAGCCTCCCTCGACGCCGGGTACGAGGCGATTTCGGATCCGCACGTTCGCGAACGTACCGCGCACCATGACCTCGTGGTTACCTCGGCGGGATCCATAGGAATTGAAGTCGCCCGGCTTCACGCCATGCTCCTCGAGGTAGCGCCCCGCGGGGCTCCCGCGCTTGATGGAGCCGGCCGGGGAGATATGGTCGGTCGTCACGCTGTCTCCGAGAAGCGCGAGCACGCTCGCGTTCCGGATCTCCTCGACGGGTGCCGGCGTCAGGGACATCCCGTCGAAGTACGGCGGGAGCTTCACGTAGGTCGATGCCGGATCCCACGCGTATCGATCTCCTTCGGGGACGGGGAGGCTCCGCCACGACTCGGCGCCGGCGTAGACGTTCGCATAGGCACGCCGGAACGTCTCGGAGCGGACCGCGGTGCGGATCGTGTCCTCGATCTCGCGCCTCGTCGGCCAGAGGTCGCGCAACGTGACCGCCTTTCCATCGCTCCCGACGCCGATCGGGTCGCGGCTCAAGTCGACGTCGATCCTGCCGGTGAGCGCGTAGGCCACGACCAGCGGGGGAGAGGCGAG
>JBGPMG010000173.1:0-5618 GCA_041486815.1 Candidatus Eiseniibacteriota bacterium
CCGGAAGTTCTCTCAGGCGGACGCGTCGACCACGCGAAAGTTCGGCGGATCCGGGCTGGGACTCGTCATCGTGAAGGAATTGCTCGAGATGATGGGTGGGGGCGTGCGCCTCGACAGCGCCGGGGAGGGAATGGGCACCGACGTCACGATCACAGTCGCTCGCGCCCAGCCGGGATTTCTCGCCGGCGACGCGCCCGGGGGAACCGGCTAGGCCTTCGTTAACACGATTACGAGCAGCTCGCCGCGCGCGATCCGGATCGATGCCGGGGCCCTCTCCACGACGTTCGAGATCGAGTCCTGAATCCCCATCTCCAGCCGAGAATCGCGGAGCCGGTATCGCAGATTGTCCGTCGTCACTCCCTCCGCCGCCGCGCCCACCGCAAAGAACGAAACGACCGTTCCCGGCCGCCCCTCGATCGGCACGATCCCGCGCCCGAGCCACGCTCGTCCGGTATCGTCTTCCAAAACGATCCGCACCCGATCGTGATAGCGGCGGAGGAGAGACAGATGTCCCAGAATGTGGTCGAGCCGGCCCGCGCTCGCGCCCAGGAGCGTGATCATGTCGAAGGAGCCTTGCGCGAGCACCCACTCGAGCGCCTTCTCGGTGTCCGTGTGCTCGGTATCTTCGTCGCGGACGACGCGAACGTCTCGGAAATGCGCCATCGTCCCGTCGCTCACCGAGTCAAGATCTCCAACGATCGCATCCGGCGTGACGCCATGGTCATGAGCGATGTTGGCGCCGCCATCCGAGCAGACGAACAGCGAGGAGCGCCCGAGCGCACGCGTGAGCGTCTCATGGCTGGGCGGAAACCCGTTGGCGAGGATGACAGCGTGTGCCATGGCGCGAGCGTAGCACTCTGCGAAGAATAGTGGCAAACGAGGAGGCACCGGGCCCCTTGACAATCGCGGCGCTCCGGCTCAATCTGGAGATAACCGTTAGGGGTGGCCGGAAAAACACCGGCCTGAGATCACACCCTATAAACCTGATCTGGGTCATACCAGCGTAGGGAAACGGGGACAGACGAAGACCTTCCGCCTGGCCGCGTTCCCTCGGAGCGCGGCCCGATCGTTTTTGGGAAGGAAGGTGCTTCGGTGAGGGTTCGGCGGTGCATCTGGATGGTCGCACTTGGGCTCTCCGTGGGCGGGTTCACGACCCCGAGCGTAACGACGGCGCAAGAGACTCCAAGTCAGCCACCCGGCGATTTTCGAGAGGGTGTTCTTGGGGGTTTCCGGGGCACTGTGGTGGATTCCGCTACGGGACAGCCCATTCCAAACGCGCGCGTTACCATCCTGGGTTCCACACCCATCGAGATGGTCACCGATCAGGGAGGCCATTTCGAGACCCCGGTAATAAGCCTAGGCGACTATGAGGTTGAAGCCTCCCGGATCGGATACGCGCCCCAGCGCCGGCGGATCAATCTCTCGGCACGGTCCATGCCGATTACCGTTGAGTTCACCCTCCAGCCCCGCGCGCTCCTAAGCCCCGTGATCGAGGTGACGACGACGCGCGCCGAGGAGCGCGCCTCGGCGGTCGCGTTCTCGGACCTCGATCGCCCCCAGATACAAGAGAAGTACTGGGCGCAGGATGTCCCGGTGCTCCTCGCCGAGCTCCCCGGGGTCTATTCCTACTCGGACGCGGGGAACGGGGTCGGCTACTCCTACGTGAAGATTCGGGGATTCCCGCAGCGACGGGTGGCGGTCACGATCAACGGCATCCCGCTCAACGACCCCGAATCGCACGAGGTCTACTGGGTCGACCACCCCGACCTGGTCGCGAGCGCGCAGTCGCTCCAGGTTCAACGCGGCGTCGGGAGCGCTCTCTACGGCGCGAGCGCCGTCGGCGGCTCGATCAATCTTGAGACGCTCGCGGGGCCGGGGGAGCGATCGATCTCGCTCGAAACCGGCGGCGGCAGCTATGGCACGCGGCGCTTCGCGATGCAATACCAGTCGGGCCTCCTCGATGGCTCCTACGCGCTCACAGGGCGCTACTCGCGCATCGTGAGCGACGGATATCGGGAAGAGTCGTGGTCCGACCTCTGGTCCTACTTCCTCTCCGCCGCGCGATTCGATGCGTGGCTTACGACGCGCCTCAACATCTACGGAGGCCCGGAGCGTCTTCACCTCGCCTACTACGCGGTCGACCGGTCGTACCTGGACGGTCGAATCACCGGCGACGCGGACCGGGACCGCCGGTTCAATCCCCTCACGTGGCGAAACGAGACCGACAATTTCTTCGAGCCGCACTACGAGCTGATCCAGGACGTGAAGTTGAGCGAGAAGGCTTCGCTCACTTCCTCCGCGTTCTACTTTCCGGGGAGCGGCTACTACGACGACCTCCCCTACGGTCCTCAGACGTTCGCCTCGCGCCATCTTCCCGACTTCACGGTCTCTTCGAACACGCAATACCCGGCTGGCTACTACGCCGACACGACCGGCGCCGGTCCGTACTCGGTCGTCGCGGCGGACATGACGCAGCGGCTCTGGGTCCGGAACCGCCATTACGGCTGGATCCCTCGCGCGCGGCTCCGGCACTATCGCGGAACGCTGACGGTGGGCGGCGAGTGGCGCGAGCACGAGGGGAGGCATTGGGGCGAGCTGACCTGGGCGGGCGCGCTCCCGCCGGGGGTCGAGCCCAACTTCGTGTTCTACGACTACACGGGCCGGGTCAACGTGATCTCGGGCTTCGCCCAGGAGGAATTTGACCTGCGGCACGATGTCCAGCTGAACGGGAGCCTCCAATGGCGGCGGACGCGCTACGCCATCGGCAAGGATCGCTTCAACGGGTACGACTTCGACCTCCACTACTCATCCGTGAGCCCTCGGGTGGGGCTCAACTGGAACGCGACCGATCGATGGAACGCGTTCGCGAGCTTCGCGCAAACCCAGGTCGAGCCGATCCTGAGCGAGATCTACCGAGCAGACGATCCGACGAGCGTCCCGCTCTTCCGCATCGTCGATCCCGCGAATCACAGGTATGAAGACCCGCTGATCGATCCGGAGAAATTGAACGACTACGAAACGGGCCTCGGATACCGGCGCGGCGAGAATTATCTCAAGCTGACCGGATTCTGGCTCGGCTTCAGGAATGAGATCGTTCCGAGCGGCCAGATCGGAGCCCTCGGCGTTCCGATCACCGGGAACGCAGCCCGTTCCTCCCACAAGGGAGTCGAGCTGGAGGCAGGATGCCGGCACCGGAGCGGCCTGGAGCTATCCGGAAACCTCACCCTGAGCCGGAACAGATTTGAGGACTATCGGGAATACGTGGACTCGGTCACCGTGAACGATTTCGGGGGGAACGCGATCGCCGGCTTCCCGGACCGCTTGGCGAACCTGACCGCGGGGTACCGCCGCGGCGGGGCGCGCGCGACTCTGGGAATCGTCGACGTGGGCCGGCAATACCTCGACAACACTGAGGACTCTCGAAAAAACCCCGGCCTCCGAGCGGCGCCGGGCTACCAGCACAAGTTCGTCGAGGCACACACGCTCTTGAACGCCACTCTTTCGCTCGATCTCGCCCGGCTTGCGAAGGCGCATCCGCTCGACGCGAAGGGGTTGGCCCTGGAGGTCCACGCGCAGAACCTGACCGGCCTCAAGTATGAAACGGCCGGATACGTCTACGCCGACGTTCCCTACTTCTATCCAGCGTCGGGTCGAAGCGTCTTCGTGAGCCTGAGGGCGGGATTCTAGCGTCGTGAAGTCCGCGCTCCAGCCGGTCGATCTCGCGCTCGTCGGCGTCTACTTTGCGTTTCTCCTCTTCGTCGGGTTCCGGTTCTTCGGCGTCGCCCGGCGCGACGCGACCGAGTACCTCCTCATGGGGCGGAGGCTCGCACTGCCCTCGTTCGTGGCGACGCTCGTCACGACGTGGTACGGCGGCATCCTCGGCGTCGGCGAGTTCAGTTATCGCTTCGGCATCTCGAACTGGCTGGTCTTCGGAGTTCCGTATTACGTGGGGGCCGCGCTCTTCGCGTTTCTGGTCGCGAAGCGCGCGCGTCGAAGCGGGCTCTACACCGTTCCCGACCAGCTGGTGGCGGCGTACGGCCGCCCGGCCGGCCTCCTCGGGGCGGCGGTGATCCAAGTTCTCTCCAGCCCCGCGCCCTACGTCCTCATGCTGGGCGTGCTGCTCCAGACGATGTTCGGAGGACCGCTCTGGGTGTCCTTGCTCGCCGGCGCGGTCGTCTCGACCGGGTACTCGCTCCGCGGCGGCCTGCGCTCCGTGGTGCGCGCCGACAACGTCCAGTTCGTTCTTATGTACCTGGGCTTCTTGATCGCGTTGCCTCTCCTAGCGTTTCGGTACGGAGGACTCGATTTCCTTCGCGCTCATCTTCCGGCGACGCACTTCGTCTGGCACGGCGGGAATGCGCCCCAATACATCTTTGTCTGGTACCTGATCGCGCTCCAGACGCTCGTCGAGCCGACGTTTTATCAGCGCGCGTTCGCGGCCGTCGACGAACGCGTGGCGCAGCGAGGGGTCCTGATCTCGATCGGCTTCTGGATGCTCTTCGATTTCCTCACGACATTCACCGGACTTTACGCGCGTGCCCTGATGCCGCATCTCGCCGATCCCGTGCGGGCTTATCCGGCGCTCGCTGTCGAGTTCTTGCCGCCGGTTCTCCAAGGACTCTTCTACCTCGGGCTTCTCGCGACCGTGATGTCGACCGTGGACGGCTACACGTTTATCGGCGGGGTGAACTTCGGCCGCGATCTCATCTGGCGCTGGCGGCGGGAGCCAGACGAGTCCCGCGTGAATCGATACGTTCAGGTCGGATTCATCGTCACAGCGATTCTCGCGCTCGCGCTCGCACTCTTCTTCCGCTCCGCGGTCGATCTATGGCACGACGTCGGGTCGGTGGGCGTGCCCGCGCTGCTCGTTCCGCTGCTCAGTTCCTATAGCGATCGATGGCGCATGGCTCCGCGTGCGGCCGTTCTCGCCATCGTGGCCGGCGGGGGAGTCTCCCTCGCGTGGCTGCTTTGGAGAAATCTGGGAGGAACGTCGGCCTACCCGCTCGGGCTCGAGCCGATCTACCCGGGCCTCCTCGTAAGTGCCCTCTTTTGGGCCTCAAGATTTCTCCCGGGAGGAGGGAACCTTCCGGCCCGACCGGTGATCTAAATAGATGAGAGGGGTGGGTAACCGCCTACGATTCAACCAGTTGACCCGGGTTGCCTCCTAGCCGGGCGGCCAGGTGGGTCGGTCTCTCAGGAACCGATCGATCCGCGGACCCGCAAGAGCCGCGGTGTTTTGTCCCCGCCGGACGGAGCCCGGCGGGGTTCTTTTTGCCCCTCCCCAAGCGTAGCCCTGTGCGAAGCGCATGCGAGGAGGCCCTTCTCGCGAGGAGCATTTAAACGACGCCGGCCCGAGAATTCCTCGGGCCGGCGATTGGACTGATACTGCTGGACGGTCGGTCTACGGCATAACCGTGACTACGCGGCCGTACGTTCGACCGTCCACGGTCATCCGAATGAAATACACGCCCGTGCCAACGCGTCG
Organism: Candidatus Eiseniibacteriota bacterium; assembly: GCA_041486815.1. Lineage (GTDB taxonomy): Bacteria > Eisenbacteria > RBG-16-71-46 > SZUA-252 > SZUA-252 > WS-9. The sequence goes on from JBGPMG010000173.1 coordinate 5,486, forward strand.
ACCACGCATGTCGCGTAGGTTCCAGGTCACGGAGTGCTCGCCACCGGGCATCCGACCTGACGCCAGCTGCCGCACCAAGCGGCCCGAGACGTCGAATGCCGCGAGCGACACGTTCGCGTCACGCGGTAGCGCG
>JBGPMG010000174.1:0-5541 GCA_041486815.1 Candidatus Eiseniibacteriota bacterium
CCAGGGCGGGGGAGATGGTTGCGCTCGTCGGGCCGAGCGGGGCCGGGAAGTCGACGCTCGTCGATCTCGTGGCTCGTTTCCACGACCCGACCGAGGGCCGGATCCTCCTCGACGGCGACGATCTGCGCGACTACGACGTCGCGTCCCTTCGTCGCTTGATGGGCGTGGTGACGCAGGAGCCTATCTTGTTCAACGACACCGTCTGGAACAACATCGCCTACGGGGTTCCCGACGCCGAGGTGGAAGCGGTCCACCTCGCCGCGCGGTCCGCGAACGCGGAGCGGTTCATCCTCCAGATGCCGGAGGGGTACCAGACCCGGATCGGAGACCGGGGGGCGCTGCTCTCGGGTGGGGAACGGCAGCGGCTCGCGATCGCCCGCGCCATTTTCAAGAACCCGCCCCTGCTGTTGCTGGATGAGGCGACCTCGAGCCTTGATTCGGAATCGGAGCTCCTGGTGCAGGAGGCGTTGGATGCCCTCTTCGCGGGGCGCACCGTGTTCGTGATCGCCCATCGCCTCTCGACGATCCAGCGGGCCGACCGCATTTTCGTGCTCGACGGAGGGCGGATCGTACAGACCGGCACCCACGCGGAGCTGGTCCAGACCCCGGGTCTCTATCAGAAGCTCCACCGCCTCCAGTTCCGCTTGGCGGACGCGGAGCTCGCGGCGCAGAACCGGGCGAGCTGATCCATGCCGCATGGACCGGCGGTCGTCGTCCGGTTCTCGTCGTTGGGCGACGTCCTGCTGGCCGCGCACGTGCCCTCGTTTCTCCGCGCTGCCGATCCGGGCCGCCGCGTCCTCTTCGTCACCAAGGAGCGGTACGCCGTGGCGCTCCGCGGCCACCCCGACATCGACCGATTCTACACGCTTCACGACGGCACGAGCGACCCCGCGGAGCCGGCCCCCTTCGGGTTCAGCGGATCTCTGGGCGACCTGGTGGCGGCGCTTCGCCGGGAATCGATCGCGGAGGTGATCGATCTTCACCAGAACCTCCGTTCCTCCCGGATCGTGGGAGCGTTCGACCAGGCGAAAAGAATCCTTCCGCCCAAGCACGGCCTTCGGCGCCGGCTCATGGTCCACGCGCGTTGGATCCGGGTGAAACCGGTCCCGCCGCTCTTGCGGACCTACCGCTCCCTCGTGGGGCTGCCGCCGGACGCGCCGCTCAAACCGTGGCTGCGCGAGGCGCTCACCGAGGGCGAGCGCAATCGGGCGCTCGCGCGGCTCGGAACGGACGCTGAGCGCGGCTTCGTCTTTCTGGGGGTCGGGGCAAGATGGGAGACGAAGCGATGGCCGGCGCGGCACTTCGTGGCGCTCGGGGTGTCGATCGCCTCCCAGCTCGGCCTGGGTGTCCGCTACGCGATGGACCCGTCGGAGCGCGCGCTCGAAGAGGAATTCCGCTCGCTCGTGCCGGCGGAGCGTCACGGCGAAATCGTGTCCCTGGGATTTCGCGATGCGGCCGCCCTCGCGGCCACGGCTGCGGCTATCGTCTCGAACGATTCTGCTCTGCTCCACCTGGGGCCGGCCCTCGGGGTGCCGGCGCTGGGCATCTTCGGGAGCACGATCCCCGCGTTCGGCTTCGCGTCGCAGGGCCCGCGCGACTCGGTCGTGGAGATTCCGCTCGGCTGCCGCCCCTGCGACGTGCACGGGAAGCGGCGCTGCCCGCTTTCGCACCACGCGTGCATGGAACGCCTCCCGCCGGAGCTGGCCCTGACCTCGCTGCGGCCGCTCCTCGCCCCGGAAAGCAGCCGATGACGCGGTTGCTGATCACCTCCTCCAAGCCCGAGGCTCTGGCGCGGGAGATCGAGGCGGCGCTCGGCGAGCCGATCCCATGGGTCGGGCTTAAGGGCTCCGGCGATCCGACCGCCGACGTCTGGTTCTGCGCGGGGCGGCCGCCGGACAGCAAGCTCGAGGTCCCGGCGCTCCGCTGGATTCAGAGCGGCTGGGCTGGAGTCGACGGCTGGTCCGCCCGGCCCGAATGGCGGAAGGACGTCGTCCTGACCCGGACGGTGGGCGACTTTCCAACACGGATCGCGGAGTATGTCTTCGGATACCTGCTCGCCTGGGAACTCGACGTTCCGAAGGCCCTACGACAGATGGAGACCCGAGCCTGGGAGCGGTGGACACCCGGAACGCTCGCCGGCAAGTCGCTCCTCGTGGTCGGCTACGGCGCGATCGGCGCGAAGCTAGGCTCGGTGGGCCGAACGCTCGGGATGCATGTGGAGGGGATTCGCCGGGGGCCGGCCTCTCCCGGGTGGGCCGAGGAGGGCGTATTCGACGCGGGCGCGCTTCCCGGTCGCCTCAAATGCGCCGAATTCGTGATCAACCTTCTCCCGCATACGCCCGCGACGGAGTCGTTCTGGAATCGGGACCGGTTCGCGCTCATGCGGGAGGGGGCGACATTCGTGAACGTCTCGAGGGGCGCCACGGTCGACGAGGCGGCGCTCGTCGAAGGCCTCGCGAAGGGACGTCCAGCGCGCGCGCTCCTCGACGTCTTCCGCGAGGAGCCACTGCCGGCGTCGCATCCGCTCCGGACCGCGAAGGGGGTCTGGGTCACGCCGCACGTCGCCGGGATCGGCACGGTTCGCCCGCTCGCCGAGGATTTCGCCGAGAATTGGCGTCGATATCGCGCCGGGCTTCCGCTCCGGAACGTCGTCGATCGAGCCCGGGGCTATTAGGCCGCGCCGCGGCTCAATCCTCCCGCGGGGCGCTGGGCGGATCGCGGGGAATTGCCTTGATTCCGGCCCTTTGGCACCCATAATCGCCGGGAATGGTTACCATGACTAGCGGTGGGTGCGCCACGCGGTGCGGCGGCCGCCCCGCGCCGTCCTAGGGAGAGGAGAGACACCTTGGGGGTTCAGACGCAGAAGGAGCCTCGCGTGACTCAGGGCACGATGTGGGCGATGGAGAAATCGGCGCCGGGACCGGGCCTCACGCGCGTCACCGCGCCGATTCCAAAGGTCGGGCCCAAGGACGTGAGAATCCGCGTGACCGCGTTCGCGATCTGCGGCACCGACCTCCACATCGTGGAATGGGATCGATGGGCCGAGTCGCGGATCCGACCCCCGCTCATCCCGGGGCATGAATTCACGGGCATCGTCGAATCGGTCGGCTCCGAGGTCGCGCTGGTGAGCGCGGGGGACCGGGTCACGGCCGAAACGCACATCTACTGCGGCCTCTGCTACGCCTGCCGCCGCGGGCTCCTCCACCTCTGCAAGAACGTGCAGATCCTGGGCGTGGACCGGCAGGGAGCCTTCGCGGACTTCGTGGTCATTCCGGAGCAAAACGTCTGGAAGCTCGATCCAAGAATCCCGGAGGAGATCGCCGCCGTTCACGACCCGCTCGGGAACGCCGTTCACACGGCGCTCGCCGGCCCGGTCGCCGGGCTACGGTTCGCGGTGGTCGGATGCGGCCCGATCGGCTGTTTCGCGGTGGGCGTCCTCAAGTCGGCGGGAGCGGCGTGGGGTGCCGCGATCGACAAGAACCCGATCCGCCTGGAGCTGGCCCAGCGAATGGGCGCGGACCAGCTCTTGAACGTCGAGAAGGACGCGGTCGTGCCATCCATTTTGGGAGCCACGGGCGGCGACGGCGTCGACGGGATGCTCGAGATGTCGGGAAGCGCGGGGGCGCTCCGAGACGGCTTCGAGGTCCTGGCGAACGGCGGACGGGTCTCGCTTTTGGGCATCCCTTCGAAGCCGCTGGAAATCGACGTGGCGAAGGAGATCATTTTCCGGGGAGCGACCGTGCAGGGAATCAACGGCCGCTGGATCTTCGACACGTGGTACCGGATGGAGGCGCTCCTCCTCTCCGGAAAGCTCGATATCCGACCGGTGATCACCCACACGCTCGGCTGGGACGACTTCCATGAGGCCGTGGAGCTGCAGCGCTCGGGCAAGGCGGGGAAGATCGTCCTGATCCGGGATCGCCAATGAGCCGCGTCACGCAGACGAGCAATCCGCTCCAGTACCTCGACGAGGCCCTGAGCCAGATCCGCGCGGACGGACTCTACCGGAAGCTCCGGATCCTCTCCGGGGAGCAGCGCCCGACATCCCGATTCGATTCGAGGGATGTGATCAACCTCTCCTCGAACAACTACCTCGGCCTGACGACCCACCCGAAGCTCCGCGAGGCCGCGCTCCGCGCCGTGAAGGAGCTGGGCGTCGGCTCCGGCTCCGTCCGCACCATCGCGGGTACGATGGAGATTCACATGGAGCTGGAGCGGAAGATCGCGGCATTCAAGAAGACCGAGGCTTCGGTCGTGTTTCAGAGCGGCTTCGCCGCCAACGCCGGGACGGTGGCGGCGATTCTCGGGAAGGACGACCTGATTCTCTCGGACGAGCTGAACCACGCGAGCATCATCGACGGCGCACGGTTGAGCCGCGCGACGATCCGGGTCTTCCCGCATCGCGATCCGGCGGCGCTCGAGCGCCTCCTCGAAGAGACCTCGTCGATCAAGCGCCGCCTCGTAATCACCGACGGCGTCTTCAGCATGGACGGCGATATCGCGCCGATGCGCGAGCTCGCCGCGCTCGCCCGGGCGCACGGCGCCATCATGATGGTCGATGACGCGCATGCGAGCGGCGTCCTCGGCCAGGCGGGCCGGGGCACGGTCGACCACTTCGGGCTGCACGGCCAGGTCGACATCCAGGTCGGGACGCTCTCCAAGGCGATCGGCGTGCTCGGCGGCTACGTGGCCGGCTCCCGCTCGCTGATCGAGTACCTCTACCACCGCGCGCGGCCGATCCTCTTCAGCACCTCCCTTCCGCCCGCCGTCGCGTCGGCCTGCATCGCGGCGTTCGAAGTATTGGAGGCGGAGCCGGAACGGATCGAGCGGCTCTGGTCGAACACGAAGCGCTTCAAGGAGGGCTTGAAGCGGCTCGGGTTCAACACCGGATCGAGCGAGACCCCGATCACGCCGATCATGGTGGGAGAGGCCGACCTCGCGATGAAGTTCTCCGACCGCCTCTTCGAGCGCGGGCTCTTCGCGCAGGGGATCGGCTTCCCGACCGTCGCCAAGGGAAAGGCGCGGCTCCGCACGATCGTGACCGCAACGCACACCGAGGAGGAGTTGGACCGCGCCCTCTCGATCCTCGAAGACGTGGGGCGAGGCCTCGAAATCATCCGCTGAACCGCCGCGCGGCGAATCGATGACGCGCGCGGACCGCGCGCCGCTACTCGTGCGAATACCAAACTGGCTCGGAGATCTCGTCCTCGCCCTCCCGGTTCTCGAGGCGGCGGCCGAGGGGCCGGCGATCTTCGTGGGTCCCGAGGCCTTTCGCGACGTTCTCGAGCCGCGATTCCAGAACGTCCTCTACCTGGGGACGAGCCGTGCGCGCCGCTGGGAGCCGCTCTCCGCGATCAGCGCGTTGAAGCCCCGCGCCGCGCTTCTCCTCACCGATTCCCTCTCCTCGGCGATCCTCGCGTGGCTCGGGCGCATCCCGGAACGGATCGGCTACGCCGCGGAGGGGCGGGGATTCCTGCTGACCCGGCGCGTGGCCCGGGCGGGGGCGCCGCGCTCGACGGCCCGCGCCGCGGAATACCGCCG